>DASSTJ010000017.1:0-27001 GCA_035707965.1 Actinomycetales bacterium | reverse complement strand
GCATGCACACGGTGAGGGTGGCGGTGGTGCCGGCGAGCAGCTGCTGCTTGTCCAGCCCGAGAGCCTCCGCGATGAAGTCCTTGTTGGACACCGACGCCAGCAGCGGGAAGCCGTGGCCCGCGAGCTCGCCGAGCCGTCGGGTGAGCTCCAGGGAGTGCACGGTGTTCTTGTTGAGGTCGTGGCCGGGGTCGATGATGATCTGCTCCGGCCGCACCCCGCGGTCGACGGCGAGCTGCGCCCGGGACAGCAGGAACGCCTTCACCTCGTCCACGACGTCCTCGTACGTCGGCTGGAACCACTCCTGGCGCGGCGCTGCGAGGCTGTGCGTGACGATCAGTGCCGCACCGGACTCGGCGGCGACGTCGGCGATCTCGGGATCGCGTAAGCCGGACGTGTCGTTGATGGCGGTGGCGCCGGCTGCCACGGCAGCGGCCGCGACGTCCGCCCGGAACGTGTCCACGGAGATGACCGCGTCGCTGTGCCGCCGCACCTCCTGGACCAGCGGCACGACGCGCGCGCGCTCTTCGGCGGCGTCGACGGGCTCCGTGCGCGGCGAGAACGGGACGGCGCCGATGTCGATCCAGTCGGCGCCCTGGTCGAGCGCAGACCGGGCAGCGTCGACGGCCCGGTCGAGCGCGAACGTCCGCCCACGGTCGTAGAACGAGTCGCGGGTGCGGTTGACGATCGCCATCACGGCGACCTGGCGGTCGAAGTCGAAGACGCGCTCGCCGATGCGGCGCACGAGGTCGGATCCGTCGTGAGCCGGCGTGTCTGAGTGCATGCGACCTGTCCTCTGCGGGGCGGCGGGGTCGAGCCCGCGGGCCCGTTGCGCGGCAGCGTAGTCCGCTCCCCTGGGCGGGAACGGCAGCCCTAGCGGGACAGCTGCTGGTCCGGTTCTCGCCGCGGCTCGGGCACCGTGCCCGAGCGGTCGAGCAGGACGGACCGGTTGCGGCCACGCCGCTTGGCCTCGTACAGCGCCATGTCGGCCTGGTCGACGAGGCGCCAGGTGGCGTCGACGGGCTCCACCACCGGACCCCGGGACAGCGCGATGCCGATGGAGGCCGTGGGGCGGGTGGCCTCGTCGACGGCACTCACCGCGGCACGCACGCGCTCCGCCAGGGCGACCACGGGGTCGGCGTTCTCGACGGCGGTGAGCACCACGAACTCCTCGCCCCCCGTGCGCACCACGAGGTCGTCGGCGCGCACGGTGGACCGGAGGGCGGTACCCACGCGGCGCAACAGCTCGTCGCCGACGGCGTGGCCGTGCTCGTCGTTGACCCTCTTGAAGTGGTCGAGGTCGATGACGAGTGCCGCGAGCTGAAGGTCGCCGCGATCGGCGCGCGCCCAGAGGTCTGGCGACCGCTCCTCGAGGTGCCGCCGGTTCGGCAGACCTGTGAGCGTGTCGGTGACCGAGGCGGCGTGCATGTGCCGCAGCAGGAGCTTCTGGCGGCGCCTCAGCAGCAGCACCACCACCGCCGTCGAGTTCAGCACGCTGCCCTGGACGACCACCTGGACGGCCAGCAGCGCGCCGTCCGAGATCGTCGGTGCCAGGGCCACCCAGCAGATGAGGTAGACGGCGACGAGGTGCACGGGAAGGCTTCGCGGCCCGAGCACCCATGCGGCGAGGATGGTCGCGAAGAGCAGCATCAGCGGGGTCGCGTACAGGTGCGCGTCCACGATCGTGGTGGCGATCACGAGGTACATGCCGTCCGCCAGGAGCACCAGGGGCAGGCGGGCGTGCCGCAGCACGACCGGCCAGAACCACAGGACGACGCCGAGGACGACGCAGAGCACCATCATCGAGGCGTAGACCGGCCGGGCCCAGCCGTCGCGCAGCACGTCGCCCACGACGAGGTTGAGACTGCCGAGGGCGCCACCCAGGAAGGCCAGCACGGCCAGCAGCCGCCCGAGGTGCTGGGCCGGCCACCGACGCAGCGGAGGCAGCGTTGCGTCGTCCGGCACCTGTGCCCCTCTCCGCCGTGGTCGTGGGGCCTCAGCCTACGGGGCAGGACCGTCAGTGGCCGCGGTTCGGTCCTGCCTCGCTCGATCGGCCGCCCTCCGACGCGGCCGGCTCAGCGTCCGGCATGCCGGTCGGACGTGCGGGTAGGGGTGCACGTGCCGGCCGGACCGGCAGCGCGCGAGCACAGCCCCACGGAGGGAGCACCAGCATGGACGAGATGGATCGCAGCACGGCCGGGCACGACGAGGAGCACGCCGCCCGCCTGGACGTGCAGGCGGAGATCCAGGACGTCCTCGACGAGCTGCAGCGCGAGATGGCCGGGGCGTCGGTCGAGAACGTCACCGTCGCGATCAACCGGCGGCTCGCCGATGCGGGCGTGCCCGAGCAGCCGCACCGCTGGGTCCAGGGCATGGCGGAGCGCATCAGCACGGGACGGGCGCCGATCGCCGACACCGCGGCCGCGGTCGACGCCGTCCGGGTCGCCGAGTCCGGACCGGCCGACGACACCGCACTGGTCGACACCGGCCCGGGCCTCGGCATCGACGACGGCGCACCGCAGGACGCCGATGGCCACCCTGCCCACGACCCCACCGAGATGACCGGCGACGCCGCGGTGGGACGTCGGCTCGGCGGCGACTCGTCGTCCGGCCCGACCCTGCCCGAGCCGGAGTCCGTCGAGCCGGGCGCCGTGCCGGAGAGCCAGGCGACGCCGCCGCCTGCGAACCCTCGGTAGCTCAGCCCGGCTCAGCCCTCGGCGACGGGGGCGTCCGTCGCGGCCTTGAGCTCGTCGAGGGTCACGCCGGGCGCGAGCTCGACGAGCCGGAAGTGGTCGCCGGCGACGTCCAGCACCGCGAGGTCGGTGATGACGCGGTCGACGACCCCCTTGCCGGTCAGCGGCAACGCGCACTCCTTCAGCAGCTTGGGCGAGCCGTCCTTGGCGGTGTGCTCCATCAGCACGACCACCTTCTTGGCCCCGTGGACCAGGTCCATCGCGCCGCCCATGCCCTTGACCATCTTGCCGGGGATCATCCAGTTGGCGATGTCGCCGGCGACCGAGACCTGCATGGCGCCGAGGATGGCCGCGTCGATGTGGCCACCGCGGATCATGCCGAACGACATCGCGGAGTCGAAGTACGCGGCCCCGCGCTGGATCGTCACGGTCTCCTTGCCGGCGTTGATGAGATCGGGGTCGACCTCGTCCTCCGCGGGGTAGGCGCCCACACCCAGGATGCCGTTCTCGGACTGCAGCACGACGTGAACGCCGTCCGGCAGGTGGTTCGGCACCAGGGTGGGCAGGCCGATGCCCAGGTTCACGTAGGAGCCGTCGGCGAGCTCGCGTGCGGCCCGGGCGGCCATCTGGTCACGGGTGAGCGCCATGTCAGGCTCCCTTCGTGGCGGTGTCAGCGGGTCGGACCGTGCGCTTCTCGATGCGCTTGTCGGCCGCCTCCTCCGGTGAGAGCGCGAGGACGCGCTGCACGAAGACGCCCGGCAGGTGGACGTGGTCGGGATCGATCTCGCCGGGCTCGACGAGCTGCTCGACCTCGGCGATGGTGATGCGGCCGGCCATGGCGACCACGGGGTTGAAGTTGCGGGCCGACTCGTGGAAGACGAGGTTGCCGTGCCGGTCGCCGACGGCGGCGCGCACGAGCGCGAAGTCGGTCACCACCGACTCCTCGAGCACGCAGGGACGTCCGCCGAACTCGCGCACCTCCTTCGGCGGCGAGGACACGGCCACGTTGCCGGCCGAGTCGTAGCGCCACGGCAGACCGCCCTCGGCGATCTGGGTGCCCACGCCGGTCGGTGTGTAGAAGGCCGGGATGCCGGAGCCGCCGGCGCGCATCTTCTCGGCCAGCGTGCCCTGCGGCGTCAGCTCGACCTCGAGCTCGCCGGCCAGGTACTGCCGGGCGAACTCCTTGTTCTCGCCGACGTACGACGCCATGACGCGGCTCACGCGACGCTCGCTGAGCAGCAGCCCCAGGCCCGCGTCGTCCACGCCGCAGTTGTTCGACGTCACCGACAGGTTCGAGGCCCCCTGAGCCAGCACGGCCTTGATGAGCACCGTGGGGATGCCGCAGAGGCCGAAGCCGCCCACGGCGAGCGAGGCGCCGTCCACGATGTCCGCGACGGCCTCGGCCGCTGATGCCACCACCTTGTCCACGCGCGCTCCTTCGCCGTTGACTGTGCTGCGCTGCCGCCGGTCGGGCTGCTCTCGCAGCCTAGCGACGAGGCCCCGGGGGCCCGCGACAGGTCGCACACCCACGTCACATCCGACAACCTGGTGACGTGGACCCCTTGACGGCGCTGCGGCAGATCGCCTTCCGCTTGGAGCGGACGCGTGCGTCCACGTACCGGGTGCAGGCCTTCCGCACGGCGGCGGACGTGGTGGCACGCATGGACCCGAAGATCCTCAAGGCCCGGACGAGCGCCGGTGCCCTGCACGAGATCACCGGGATCGGGGAGGTGACCGGCACGGCGATCTCCGAGGCGGTGCGCGGCGAGGTTCCGTCGTACCTGCGACGGTTGGAGGAGGAGCAGGCGGAGCCGCTCGTCGACCTCGACGAGGAGGGTGAGGCGCTGCTCGGAGCGCTGCGCGGCGACCTGCACAGCCACTCGGACTGGAGCGACGGCGGTAGCCCCATCGAGGAGATGGCTGTCACGGCCGTCGAGCTCGGGCTGGAGTACCTGGCCCTGACCGACCACTCGCCCCGGCTGAGGGTGGCGCACGGGCTGACCAGCGAACGCCTGGAGCGCCAGCTCGGCGTGCTGGACAAGCTCCGTCCTCGCCTCGGTGACTTCCGGCTCCTCAGCGGCATCGAGGTCGACATCCTCGACGACGGCACGCTCGACCAGACGCCGCAGATGCTGGGCCGTCTGGACGTCGTCGTCGCGTCCGTCCACTCCAAGCTGAAGATGGAGCCGCAGTCGATGACGCGGCGGATGGTGCGGGCGGTCCGCGACCCGCACACCGACGTCCTGGGCCACTGCACCGGCCGCCTCGTGACCGGGCGCGGAAGGCCACAGAGCCGGTTCGACGCGCGCGTGGTGTTCGAGGCGTGCGCGGAGGCGGGGGTCGCGGTCGAGATCAACAGCCGCCCGGAGCGCCTCGACCCGCCCGACGACCTGCTGCGCCTCGCCGTCGAGTGCGGCTGCCTCTTCAGCATCGACACCGACTCCCACGCCCCCGGCCAGCTCGACTGGAAGCCCTACGGCGTCCAGAAGGCCGTCGAGTGCGGCGTCCCGGTGGAGCGCATCGTCACGACCTGGGACGTCGACCGCCTGCTGGAGTGGACGACGCGCGACCGGTGACCTCGTCGCCGCGGCGACGCTGAGTGACCATCGAGCCCGGTCGGTGCGACGTCGCCGCGGCCGGGCCGACCGGCCGCACCCCAGGTCCGCACCTGGAGGTTCCGGGCACATCGGCGCGTCGGCGGGCTCACCTGATACGCCGACAGTAGGAAAGCTCTGTCAGACGCTCAGCGGAGCGGGCACCAGCGCCGATGTGGCAGGTGCATCGCTGTCCGTAGCGATCCACCGGACCGCAGCCACACCGATCGAGGGAGTCACCGTGAGCGACCAGGCGCAGCTGGTGGCACGGGCCGAAGGACGCTGGCGTCCGCGGTTCGCTCTCGCGGCGCTCGTCCGGGTCATCGCCTACGGCCTGCCGGTCGCCTCCGGCACGACGGCCGCGTGGGTCGTCTCGCGTGAGCTCGGAGCCGCGACGCACCGGGTGCTCGCCGCGGTCACGGTCCTCGGGTCGGCGGTCGTCGTGAGCCTGCTGGTCTCGCGGCTCACCATGAAGCTCATGCCGCTGGCCGTGCTGCTGCGGATGACGATGATCTTCCCGGACCGGGCGCCGAGCCGCGTCAAGGTGGCGCGCCTGTCGAGCAGTGCCCACGACATCGGCCGGCGGCTGCACAGCCGCAGCGCCGACGAGTCCGAGGCGGCCATGACGATGCTCTCGCTGGTGACGGCGCTCGGTCGGCACGACCGGCGCACCCGTGGCCACAGCGAGCGCGTGCGCCTGTTCTGCGATCTCCTGGCCGACGAGCTGAAGCTCGACGCGGCTGACGCCGGCCGGCTCCGGTGGGCAGCGCTGATCCACGACGTCGGCAAGCTCGAGATCCCCGAGTCCATCCTCAACAAGCCGGAAGAGCTCACCGAGGAGGAGTGGGTGGTGGTGCGGCGCCACCCGCTCGACGGCGCTCGGCTGGCGCGCCCGCTCGAGCGGTGGCTCGGCCCCTGGTTCGCCGGCATCGCGCACCACCACGAGCACTGGGACGGCTCCGGCTACCCGATGGGCTTGTCCGGCGACACGATCTCCGAGGCCGGACGTGCCATCGCCGTCGTCGACGCGTTCGAGACGATGACCTCGGCGCGCGCCTACAAGTCGGCGCGCTCGACGATGTCCGCCCGCACCGAGCTCGCACTCTGCGCGGGCGCCCACTTCGACCCGGCGATGGTGCGCGCGTTCCTCGGCATCTCCTTGCCCAAGCTGCTGTGGTCGGTGGGCCCGCTCGCCTTCCTCATCAACGTGCCCTACCTGCGGTGGGCGATCGAGGGCGGCGTGCGGACGGCGGAGGTCGCCGCGACGGCGACGGCGGCCACCGCCAATGCGGCCGGCGCCACGGTGCTCGCCGTCTCCGTCGGCGCGCTTCCCTCGAGCGCGGCGAGCTCCGTGCCGAACCTGCCCGCGAACGGCGTCCGTGCCGCTACCGCGGTGTCCGCGCCCGACCGACCGGCGGACGGCGACGCCGCGGAGGCGCCGCTCGGCACGTTCGACCTGCTGTCGGACGACGCCCCGGACGGCACCCGGTACGGGCTGGGCAGGTCCGGTGGGCCGTTCGTCACCGTGCAGCTGCCCGCGGTCGACCACGCGGGCCCGGCGGGGCTGGAGCACCGTCCGGGCGACGCGGGCGCGTCCGGCCACCAGGACGCCCCGGGCCAGACAAGGGCGAGGTCGGGCAACGAGAGCGCGCCGGGCCAGACGAAGGCGGGATCCGGCAAGAAGAGCGCGCCGGGTCAGACCAAGGCGAGGTCGGGCAACGGGAGCGCGCCGGGTCGGACGAAGCCGACCACCGGAACGCTGGGCACTTCCGGCAAGAGCAGCTCCGGTAAGGGCAGTGCCGGCTCGCCCGGTCCGGGCACGTCGGACGACGACGCGTCGGCGCAGGGCGGGCCCCACCGAGGCGGGTCCCCGAGCAGCACTGGCAGCGTCAAGGGTTCGTCCGGCTCGAGCTCGTCGGGCAAGGGGAGCGGTTCGTCGTCCGGCGACGGCAGCTCGTCGGGCCGGTAGTCCTCAGCCGGCGGACGGGTCGCGCTGGGGCAGGTTGTGCAGCCGCACCTGACCTCTCGCGACGAGTCGGCCACCGTCGTCCCGGGTCTCGACGTCCCACACCTGCTGCGACCGCCCGCGGTGCACCGGCGTGCCCACGGAGACCATCCGACCCTCGCGGACGGCGCGGAAGAAGTCCGTCTGGTTCGAGACGCCGACGACGACGCCCCGGTCGCCGAACCACGTGGCGCCACCGACGCTCGCGACCGTCTCGACGATCCAGCAGTGGACGCCGCCGTGCAGGATGCCGTTGGGCTGGTGCACCTGGGGCGTCACCGTCCAGCTGACCTGCATGCGGTCGGCGCTGAGCTCGTCGAGCGTCAGGTCGATCGCCGTGCCGAGCACCCCGAGGCTCTTGCTGAACAGGGCGCCGACCTCGTCCTGCGTGGGCGTCGTCATCGACGTCCTTCCTTTGGTCGCGAGCAGTGCGTCGCCTCGCAGTATCCCTCTCCGGCGCCCGGGCCGTCCGGCGTGGTTCAGGCGGTGACGCGGGGGTCCTGCCACGGAGCGGCCACGGACACGGTGCCGAGCCGCTCGAGCCGGCCGTCGTCCCAGGAGTGCTCGGTCACGGCGCGCAGCCGCGGGGAGTAGGCGTGGATCGTCACGGTGTGCCCGTCGAGGCCACCGCGGAGGTCGTGCACGACGCCGGGCTCGATGATGCGGACGCTCTGCGTGGGCAGGTGCGTGACCCAGGTACCCAGCACCTCGTCGGCGCGGATGTCGTGCAGCGAGCCCTGCACGACCGCGAAGGCGGTGGCGCAGCTCCCCAGGTCGACGAGCCCGGTGTGCTGCCCGGGCAGCCAGGTGCGCAGCCAGACGTCGACACCCTTCGGGCCGGGCACCCGTACCGCGTACGGGCCCTGGCTCTCGAACCGGATCGCGGGTCGCCACAGCCGAGGTGTGACGGCGACGCGGCGCACGGCCTGGGCGAGCTGGTAGGTGACGCCCAGGTCAGGACGCTCGGTGGTTGGGTCGTCGGCTCGCGGCGTCAGCTGCCGTGGCAGCACGCGCGCCGGGCTGAGCGCCGCGCCGAGGGGGCGGGGTGCCAGCGTGGGCGCGAGGCCGCGCCCGCCGTGGCCACGTGGCCGCCCGACCGTGCGGCCGCCGGCGGTGGTTCGGGGAGAGGGGATGCTGTGGCGGGGGACTGCAGTGGTGGTCATCGGTTTCGCCTCGACAGGACGGGTGCTGTGCTGCGCACAGCGCGGGACGGGTGCGGGGTGGCGCGCCGTCGACGTCGTCGTCGACCAGACCTCCGCGTCCTCGTCGACGACGGAGGGATGTCGAGCTGGCATCGGCGCGCTGCGTCGGATGCCGGTCGCGGCTCAGGGCCGCGGTAGGCCTTCGATCAACGGTGCCACGTTCGACAGCGCATCAGGCGATACGTCGAGCCCGGCATGAGATGACCGTCATGCCGGACGACGAGATGCTGGCTGTCGTGCACCTGCTTGGTCACGCGTCGCTCCGGGTCTCCCGGGCCTCTCGGCCCACGCTTGCACCGGATGGTCACCGGCACCTGGTCCTCACCCGGGGCACCCCGCCGCAGGAGGAGGGTTGCCGGCCAGCGAGCCGGGGCTTGGCGCTGGCGCTCATGACCTGGGCACATGGTCCCCGGAGGCGCACTGCCGTGTCAAGGTGTGGGCATCCGGTCCCAGGGTGTGAGACGCGCCACGCCTCCGCCGTACCGACCGGCAGGAGCAGTCGGCGGACGTCCGACCGGGCACCGCGAGCAGCAGCGGGTTGCTCCTGCCGGTCGGGTCACACGATCGTGGCGCCGAGCCACTCCTCCGGGATGCCGAAGGCATCCACGAGGGCGCTGGCGTGGGGTCGCAGCGCGGCGCACAGCTGGTCGAGGTGCCCGGGGAGGGACCGCGCGGTGCGGGTGCTCATGCGGCCGTGCTCGAGGAACCAGCCGCGCTCGCGCTCCAGCAGCGACAGCACGTGCAGGTCGGCGAGCCGCTCGAGCACCTCCCGTGCGTCGTCGTCGCACCGGTCGATGCCGGCGACGAAGGCCTCGAGGACGACACGGTCGACGTGGGCTCGGGCGGCGAGCAGCAGGTGGTCCTGGGCGTCGTTGACGAGCTCGAACGGGTCGACACCGTCAGCCGCCCCGCGACGGAGCCGTCGGGCCAGACCATCGAGGACGTGCTCCTCCCGCTGCTCCAGCAGCGACAGCTGGTGCCCTCGGTCGAGCACGTCGCCCTCGCCGTCCCTGCTCCGGGCGCTCTCGACCAGCCGGCCGATGAGCTGGAGCGCCGTGGTGCGCTCGATCACGGTGCCGGCGACCTGGCTGACGACGAACCGCACCGTGCCGCGGGTGTCGAGGGACCCGAACTCCTCGCGGTAGGCGGTGAGCAGGCCCTTGGCGACGAGCTGCAGCAGCACGGTGTTGTCGCCCTCGAAGGTGGTGAACACGTCGGTGTCGGCCTTCAGGGCCGGCAGACGGTTCTCGCTCATGTAGCCGGCACCGCCGCACGCCTCCCGGCAGGTCTGGATCGTGGCGGTGGCGTGCCAGGTGGCGACGGCCTTGAGCCCGGCGGCCCGCGACTCCAGCTCGCGTTGCGCGTGCTGACGACCGGCGACGTCGTCGGCCCTGACGTCGCCGTCGGCGCTGGAGCCGTCCCGAGCGTCGCCGGGTCGGGTGGAGAGGTCGTGCAGCACCCCGACCAGCTCGTCCTGGGCGAAGGCGAGCGCGTACGACGTCGCGAGGGCCGGCAGCAGCCGCCGCTGGTGCGCGCGGTAGTCGAGCAGCACGACCTCATCAGCGCCGGCGGCGCCCCCGGGACGGCTGAACTGGCGCCGGGCTTCGCCGTACCGGACGGCGATGGTGAGGGCGAGTCGGGTCGCGGCACCCGCGGCGCCAGCGACGCTGACCCGACCTCGTACCAGCGTGCCCAGCATCGTGAAGAACCGTCGGTCGGGGTCGTCGACGGGGCTGCTGTAGGTGCCGTCAGGGGCGATGTCGCCGTAGCGGCCCAGCAGGTTGGTCCGCGGCACCCGCACGTGGTCGAAGGCGAGCCGTCCGTTGTCCACCCCGTTCAGCCCCGCCTTGACGCCGCAGTCGGCGACGGTGACGCCCGGGCAGGGGTGGCCCTGCTGGTCGCGCACCGGGACGAGCACCGCGTGGACGCCGCGTGGCTTGCCTCGCGTGCTGAGCTGGCAGAACACGACGGCCAGCCGCGCGTCGCGGGCGGCGCCGCCGATGTAGTTCTTCGTGGCGCCGTCGTACGGCGTGTGCACGACGAGCTCGTCGGTGGACTCGTCGTAGGTGGCGGTGGTCCGTAGGGACTGCACGTCGCTGCCGTGGTCCGTCTCGGTCATCGCGAAGCAGCCTGGCAGCCGCAGGGACGCGATGTCGTCGAGCAGCTCGTGGTGGCGCTCGGTGCCGAGGCTGAGCACAGCGCCCCCGAAGAGCCCCCACTGCACGCCGGACCTCACGAGCAGCGAGAGGTCGCCGTAGCCCAGCATCTCGAAGGCGACGACCCCGCCACCCACGTCGCCGTCGCCCCCGTGCGCCGGCGGGAGTCCGCGCCGCCCGTGCCCTCGGGCGGCCAGCGCCTGCAGGCGTTCGGCCACGAGCGCGCGCTGCGCCTCGACGTCCGTGAGCTCGAGGCGCGGGACGACGAGCTCGGCCGGGAGCGCGCGGACGTCGTCACGCACGGCGGACCACCGCCCGTCGAGGGTGCGGCGCAGGGCAGCGGCCAGGCCGCCGTCCGGTCCAAGGGCCTGGGTCATCGCCTCACCCTTCTCGGTCACGCCGGTGTCGGCAACCGGTGTCGATCGCGGAGCCGAGGTGGAGATGCATAGTCTGTCTATGTATGATGGACATCGTGCCTTCCGCCGACCTCGACCAGCTGGCGATCGACCTCCTCGTCCTCAGCGCCCGGTTCACCCGACTCGCCAGCCGCGAGAGCACGTCGTCGATCCCCAGGGCGCTGTGGCGCACGCTGGCCCAGCTCGACGAGCTGGGGCCGCTGCGGGTGAGCGAGCTGGCGGCTGCCACCCACGTCAGCCAGCCGACGGCCACGTCGCTGCTGCAGAAGCTCGGCGAGCGAGGCTGGGTCGAACGACGTCCCGACCCGCACGACGCCCGCGCGGTGCGGGTGAGCATCAGCCGCAGCGGACGCCGCGCCCTGGAGCAGAACCGCAAGGTGGCCGCGGAGGCGATGGTGCACCGGCTCCGCCGGCTGGACGACGAGAGCCAGGCGGCGCTCGCCGGGGGCCTGGCTGCGCTGCGCCTTGTGCTCCAGGACCCACCCGCGGACGAGACCGACCCCATGACCTCACGGACCACCAGACCCACGATGGAGAACGCGTGACCGCCCGACCCAGCCTCCCGACGTCCGACAAGGGCGCCGCCAGCCAGCACTCGATGTTCGCGCAGCCGCGTGCCGTCTGGGCGGTGGCCTTCGCGTGCGTCATCGCCTTCATGGGCATCGGCCTCGTCGACCCGATCCTCGTGCCGATCGCCGAGAGCCTCAAGGCGTCGCCGTCCCAGGTCTCCCTGCTCTTCACCAGCTACATGGCTGTCACCGGGGTCGCGATGCTCATCACCGGCGTCGTGTCGAGCCGGCTGGGGCCGAAGAAGACGCTGCTCGGCGGCCTGGCGATCATCGTGGTCTGCAGCGCGCTGGCCGGGTCGAGCGACACCATCAGCGGCATCGTCGGCTTCCGGGCCGGCTGGGGACTCGGCAACGCCCTGTTCATCGCGACGGCGCTCGCCACCATCGTCGGCGCCGCGAGCGGTGGCGTGGGCGGCGCGATCATCCTGTACGAGGCGGCGCTGGGGGTCGGCATCGCGGCCGGGCCGCTGCTCGGGGGGGTGCTCGGTGACATCTCGTGGCGCGGCCCGTTCTTCGGCGTGGCCGCGCTGATGGCGGTGGCGTTCATCGCGATCGCCGTGTTCCTGCCCACGCTGCCGAAGGCCCAGCACGCGACGTCGCTGGCGGACCCGTTCCGGGCGCTGCGCCACCGCGGTCTGCTCACCATGGGCGTCACGGCGCTGCTGTACAACTTCGGCTTCTTCACGCTGCTCGCCTACGCGCCGTTCCCCCTGCGCATGACGGCCCACCAGATCGGGCTCATCTTCTTCGGGTGGGGCGTCTGCCTCGCGGTCTCGTCGGTCTTCGTCGCCCCGAGGCTGCAGCGGCTGTTCGGCACGTTGCCGGTCGTCATGGCGGTGCTCATGCTGTTCGCAGCCGACCTGGCCGTGATGGCGCTGTTCACCGACTCCAAGCCGGTGCTGGTGGTCTGCGTGGTGGTGGCCGGCCTGTTCCTGGGCATCAACAACACGCTCGTGACCGAGGCCGTGATGCTGGCCGCGCCGGTCGAGCGCGGAACGGCAAGCGCCGCCTACTCGTTCGTGCGGTTCAGCGGTGGCGCTGTGGCGCCGTGGCTGGCGGGCAAGCTGGGCGAGAGCATCAACGACCACGTGCCCTTCTGGGTCGGGGCGGCGGCCACGGTGCTCGCCGTCGTGGTCCTGTCGACCGGGCGGCGGGTGCTCGCGCACATCGACGCCGACGAGCCGGCGCCGCAGAGCGTCGACGAGGCGAGCGTGCTGTCGGCCGCCGACGCCTGATCAGAAGTGGAGTGTTCGGCCCGACCCCTCGTCAGCGCGCGCGACGCGTGGCAGAGTCGCGCCATGAAGAGCACGATGGCTGACGTCCCCCTGCTCATCTCGCAGATCCTCGAGTACGGCACACGCCTGCACGCGGCGTCCGAGGTCGTGACCTGGACGGCGGACGGGCCGCGCCGGTCGACGTACGGCGACGTGGGTCGCGACTGCGCCCGCCTCGCGAACGCGCTGCGGCGTCTCGGGATCGACGGCGACCAGCGCGTCGGCACGTTCATGTGGAACAACGAGGAGCACCTCGAGCTCTACCTGACCGTGCCGAGCATGGGGGCGGTGCTGCACGCGCTCAACATCCGGCTGTTCCCGGAGCAGCTCGTCTACGTCGCGAACCACGCGGAGGACCAGGTCGTCGTCGTCGACAGCTCGCTCGCGGCGCCGTTCGCCAAGCTGCTGCCGCACCTGAGGACCGTGCGCCACGTCGTCGTCAACGGGTCGGTGCCGGACGACGTCCGCTCGGCCCTGGGTGCTGACGGTCGCCAGGTGCACGACTACCGCTCGTTGCTGGACGCCGAGTCCGACGAGTTCACCTGGCCCGAGCTGGACGAGCACCTGGGTGCCGCGATGTGCTACACGTCGGGCACGACCGGCAACCCCAAGGGCGTCGTCTACAGCCACCGCTCGAACTACCTGCACTCCATGCAGCTGTGCATGTCGCAGACCTTGGGGATGCGCCAGGGCGATCGCGTCCTCGCCGTGGTGCCGATGTTCCACGCGAACTCGTGGGGACTGCCCTACGCGGCCCTGCTCTCCGGCGCCAGCATGGTGATGCCGGACCGCTTCCTGCAGGCCGAGCCGCTGGCACAGATGATCCAGGACGAGCGCGTCACCTGCGGCGGTGCCGTGCCGACGATCTGGGGCGACCTGCTGCGGTACCTCGACGAGCACCCGGAGATCGACACGTCGACCGTGCGCCAGGTGATCGTCGGCGGCTCGGCCTGCCCCCCGTCCCTCATGCGGGCCTTCGAGGAGCGGCACCACCTGGAGGTGCTGCACGCCTGGGGCATGACCGAGATGTCGCCGCTCGGCACCGTGGCCATCCCGCCGGTCGAGGCGGAGGGCGAGCAGCGGTGGGCCTACCGCGAGACCCAGGGCCGGCTCGCGCCGCTCGTGCAGGGACGGCTGGTGGGCCCCGACGGCAGCCAGATGCCGTGGGACGGCGAGTCCGTGGGGGAGCTCGAGGTGCGCGGGCCGTGGATCGCCTCGTCCTACTACCGGGCGAGCGAGGACGAGGACCCGTCGGCGGAGAAGTTCGACGGCGACTGGCTGCGCACGGGGGACGTCGGCACGTTGACCCCTGACGGGTTCCTGCGGCTCACCGACCGCGCGAAGGACGTCATCAAGTCCGGCGGCGAGTGGATCTCGTCCGTCGACCTCGAGAACGCGCTCATGGCCCACCCGAAGGTGAAGGAGGCCAGCGTGGTGGGGGTGCCCGACGAGAAGTGGGGCGAGCGCCCGCTCGCGACGGTCGTCGTGCTGGAGGGCCAGAGCGTGACCGCCGACGAGCTGCGGGACTTCCTGAGCGACCGTGTCGCGCACTGGCAGCTGCCCGAGCGCTGGGCCTTCATCGACGAGGTGCCGAAGACGAGCGTCGGCAAGTTCGACAAGAAGGTACTGCGTCGCCGCTTCGCCGACGGCGAGCTGGTGGTTCAGACCGTCTGACGGTGCCGCTGGCCGACCTCAGCAGACGGCCGCGAAGTCCTGGGGCTTGGTGAGGTCGGGCTTCTCGTCACCGCGGGTGCCGCCACCGCTGTTCGGGGACGACGTGCGGGTGGTGGACGGGGTCGTCGCCGTGGCGGTGGACGTCGGCGCCGCCGCCGGAGACGAGTGGAGCGCGTCCTGGACGAGCGCGTGGATGGCCTCGAAGTCCGGGTGCACCGTCGAGATGACCTGGTTGGTCAGGGGCAGGCTGCGGATCGTGCCGTTCTGGATGCGCTCGACCAGGTCGACCCAGGCCTCGAGGTCCTGCTGGCGGACGTCGGTCGAGATGTTGTGCTTGGCGACGCTGGCCAGCTTCGGGTACTTCTGCAGCAGCTGGACCGGGTTGGTCTGGTCGAGCAGCGCGCTCACCATGCACCGCTGCCGCTTCATGCGGTCGTAGTCGTCCGCCCCCGTGCGCGAGCGCGAGAACCACAGGGCTTCGTAGCCGTTGAGGTGGTGACGGCCCTTGGGGATCGTGCCGGTGATCGGGCGCTCGCGGTTCGTGCCGTCGATCTTGCCGCCGCCGATCGGGATGTTGCGCGGCACGTTGACGGTCACGCCGCCCATCGCGTCCACCAGGCTCTGGAAGCCCTTGAGGTCGATGATCGTGTAGTAGTCGATCGGGAGGCCCAGGATCTCGCCGATGACGTCGCGGATCGCGGTGAGACCCGGCCGCGGGTCGCCCGGGAAGAGGTCGCGGTGCGCCTCGGCCTGGCTCCAGACCGCGTTGAGCAGGCACTCACTGCCGCAGTTGAACCCGTTGGGCCACACCTTGTGCAGCGGGTCCTTCTCGGGGAACGGCGCGTTCTGGAGGCTGCGGGGGATGCCGAAGAGGAGGGTGTCACCCGTCTTCGTGTCGATGCTCGCGACCATCATCGAGTCGGTACGGATCCCGGTGCGGTCGGCTCCGGCGTCCGAGCCGAGCAGCAGGAGGTTGACGCGTGGGGTGCTGGCCCACGGGTCCTTCTTCTCGACATCGGGCGTGGCGGCGCCCGGGAGGGGAGCTGGCCCGCCGTCCGCGAAGAGCGACGTGACGAGGTCGCGCTGGATCAGGGCGTAGCGAACCCCCACGCTGCTGGGCGCGATGACGGCGACGCAGAGGGCGACGACCAGCACGGCGGCGAGGGCGGTCTGGAACCCCGAGGGCCGGACTGGCTTCGCGGCGAGCGCGGTGGCCACGATGGTGAGACACCAGAAGAGGGCGACGGCTCCCACGAGGACGGCGATGACCAGAAGGTCGCGGGGGCGCACGGCCAGCCGCAGGGCGCGACCGGCGGCGTCGCCGGTGAGCACGAAGGCGGCCAGGCCGGCGAGGGCGACCGCGGTGAGCGTGAGGAGCACGGCGCCGACACGGCGTCGGCCGGCGGCGAGCAGCCCGGCTCCGGGCACGAGCGAGAGGATCGTCACCGTGGCGAACCGGCCGAAGCCTTCGCCGCGGGAGCTGGCGTGCCGGGCTCGGGACCGGACCGCGCGGGCACGGTGGGAGGGCGCGCGGTGACGCGGCGGGCCTCCCGCACGGTGCATTGACGCTCCCGGGTCGTGGTCGTTCGAGGGGACGGCCGGGTGCGCGACCGTCGGACCGCGGACGAGGCGGGCGTGAGCCGCCACGTCATTCGGCCGGTTCCCTCTATTTCACCATCATGTGAGCGGGGCGTCCGCCACCGCCTGGTGGCATTCTCGGGGAAGCCGGTAAAGATCCCGTGAAGGACGGCATCGGCAGCGTCGGGCGGGTCGACGGGCACGAGGTCGCGACGGCTTTGGCGACGGGGTCACCGGCCGGTAGGCTTCCCCGCGGAGGCGTCGCATAGTGGCCTAGTGCGCCCGCCTGCTAAGCGGGTTGAGGGCTTGAACCCTCTCGCGGGTTCAAATCCCGCCGCCTCCGCCATGCCAGAGGAGGTCCCCCACGCTTTTCGGGGGACCTCCTCTGGCATATCTGAAGCTGTGGGATGTGGGAGGAGCTGGCTGGTCCGGCGAGGAACGAGCCGGACCAGCCAGCGACGGCTCCCGCTGCCTCCGGGTGACGAGCCGGACCAGCCAGCGACGGCTCCCGCCGCCTCCGCCATGCCCCTGCGTGGAACCCTCGCCCCGACCTGCGACGCGCAGCTTCCACGCCATGGCACGTGACGGCTGGGCGCTGACCCTGCCGGTTGCGCGCTTGACGCGCCTGATGCACCGTCGAGGGGATGCCAGCCGACCAGTCGCCGCCGCGCATCGCGGGGGCAGCCTCGCGGGTCGTGGTGCTGGTGCTCTCGTTGGTCGTCTCCCTGACCGCCTGCGCCTCGGCTCCGAGCGACCGGGCAGTCGCGGGGTCGGCGCCGAGCGCGACGGCCACGAGTCCGACCCCCGTGAGCCCTCCGCCGTCCGCTACGCCGTCGCCCACGCGCACGCCGCCGCAGCTGCCGCGTGGAGGGCGCGAGATCTTCCCGACCTACCGGTTGTTCGGGTACGCGGGCTCACCGGGGGCGGCGGCGTTCGGCCGCCTCGGCGTAGGCAACCTCGACGCTCGGGTGCGCGAGCTGGAGAAGCGGGGGGCGGCGTACGCGGACGGTCGCACGGTGCTGCCGGTGCTCGAGCTGGTGACGGTCATCGCGCACGCGACCCCCGGCAAGGACGGGGACTACAACGAGCGGGTGGGGAACGCGACGATCAACCGGTACCTGGCGGCTGCCCGGCGGCACAAGGCGCTGCTGCTGCTCAACGTGCAGCCGGGACGTGCACGTTTCATCGACGTCGTGAAGCAGCTGGAGCCCTGGTTGAAGCAGCCGGACGTCGGTGTGGCTCTCGACCCCGAGTGGGCGGTGAAGAAGGGGCAGCTGCCGGGGCGGGTGTACGGCTCGACCACTGGCGCCGAGCTGGACGGCGTGTCGGCGTACCTGGACGCGTTGGTGCGTCGGTTCGACCTGCCGCAGAAGGTCATGGTGTTCCACCAGGTCGCCGCGAACGTGGTGCGCGACCAGGCGGGGCTGAAGGAGCGCCCGGGGGTGGTGGCCATCAAGAGCGTGGACGGGATCGGCAGTCGCAAGGCGAAGACCGCGACGTGGACGGTGCTCGTGCGAGGGCTGCCGTCCACGATTCACCCCGGGTTCAAGCTGTTCTTCGACGAGGACGCCCGTCACGGCGCGCTGATGACCCCGGCGCAGGTGATGGCCTTGAGGCCGGAGCCGGAGTACATCCTCTTCGAGTAGCGCTCAGCCCTGCGCCAGGAGCGTGAGGAAGCGAGCAGCGACCGGGCCGGCGACGGTGCCGCCGCTCTTGCCCTCCTCGACGAGCACGGCGAAGGCGATGTCGCCCTGCCAGCCGGTGATCCAGGCGCGCGTTCGAGGGGGCGTCTCGCTGCCGAACTCGGCCGTGCCCGTCTTCGCGTGCACCGGACCACCCGGCACCGACCGCAGTGCCGTGCCGGTGCCACCGGTGACGACGTCGCGCATGAGCGCCTGGAGGGTGCGGATGGGCGGCTTCGGCAGTGCGGCGGGCTCGGACTGCGTCGTACCGTCGACGACGAGCGTCGGGGGCACGTAGGCGCCGCGGGCCACGGAAGCGGTCGCCACGGCGAGCGCCAGAGGCGACACCTCGGTGCGGCCCTGGCCGAACGCAGCCGCCGCACGGTCGACGGCAGAGTCGTTGCTGGGCACGGAGCCGCTGAACGCGTCGGTGCCGAGCTTCCAGGTGGCTCCGATGCCCAGCGAGGCAGCCGCCCGCTGCAGGTCGTCGGGCCCCAGACGCTTCGAGAGGCCGACGAACGCGGTGTTGCAGGACTTGGCGAAGTCGGTGCGGAAGGGAACCGGCCCGAGCTGCTCGCTCTCGTAGTTCTTGAAGGTGCGTCCTTCGACGGTCGCGGTCGGTGGGCAGGCCACCGTGTCCGTCGGCTTCAGGCCCTGCTGCAGCAACGAGAGGGTGGTGACGACCTTGAAGGTCGAACCGGGTGCGTACTTGCCGAGCAGCGCCCGGTCCATGCCGGACGCCGGGCTGTTGGCGACCGCCAGGACCGCACCCGTCTTCACGTCGACCGCCACGAGCGCGCTCGGCTGGTCGGAGCTGTCGCGCAGCTGGGTCAGCGCCGCATCGGCCGCCTTCTGCACCCGCTCGTCGAGAGTGAGACGCAGCGGCGTGCCAGGCACCGTGTCCTTCGCGAACAGCTGTCGGGCCGGCTCGTCGCCCTGGGCGGGCAGCGCCTCCACGCTGACGCCGGCGGTACCGGCGAGCTGCTCGTCGTACTCGCGCTGCAGCCCGGAGAGGCCGGCCACGTCGCCGGCGCGGTACCGGCCCTTGCCGTCGGAGACGATCTCCGCGGTGACCGGTCCCACCGTGCCCAGCAGAGCACGCGCGAAGGTCTTCGTCGGTGCGAGCGGCTGCTGACGCTCGCGGAAGACCACGCCGGGGAGGGGGTGCAGCTTGGCGCGCACCTCGTCGTAGTCGCTCCGTCGCAGGGTGATGACGTCGACGAACGCGTTCGGGTCCGCCTTCGCCACGCGCGTCGCGAGGGGTTTCGGGTCGACGCCGACGATGTCGGCGACCTTGCCGACCAGTGTGGCGACGGAGCCAGACACGCGCTTGGGCTGGATGCCGACGTCCACGACGTCGCCCAGAGCCACGATGGCCTTTCCGTCGCCGCCGAGGATCTCCGCTCGCCGCGGCTGCTCGCGCGTGACCCGTAGCCTCTCGCCGGGTGCCAGGTCAGGGTGCACCAGCCGCGCGTCGCCCGGGACCGCCCAGGCGCCGCCGTCCTGCTCGTCGACTGTCACGGGCAGGTCGTAGGCCCAGGTCGTGCCGCCGGGCAGGGTGCGCCGGACGGCGATCGTGGCGGTCGCGTGCTCGCCGGTGCGCCGCACCGTGCCGACCCGCGTCTGCGCCGTGGCGGTGCTCAGACCGGCGATGGCCGTCTGGAACGACTTCTGCGCCGTGGCGCCGTCGACGCCGGTGAGCTGGACGCCCGAGACGTCGCCCTTCGCGATGGCCGAGGCCAGCCGGTCGATCGCGGTGCGTGCCGCGCGGTCGGCCGCGTCCGACGTCCGCTGTCGCTGGAGCACGACGCCACCGGCGACCAGACCGAGCACCACGACGGCAGCCAGGCCCCAGGTCAGGGGGGAGCGAAGCGAACGTGAGGGGGACATGTCCCTATCCAAGCCGAAGGGCCCGACACCTGACGGTGCCGGGCCCTTCGGCTTGGATGCCGCGGGTTGCGGCACCTGCGTCAGTGCAGGCCGAGACGGGACTTCAGCCCGTCGAGCTCCGTCCACAGCATCGTGGGGAGCGTGCTGCCGAACTTCTCGAACCACTCCTGGATCTGCGGGACCTCGGCCTGCCACTCGGCGGTGTCCACGGCGAGCGCCTTCTCGAGCTCGTCGCGGCTCATGTCCAGACCATCGGTGTCGAGGGCGTCCGCGGTCGGCACGTGGCCGATCGGCGTCTCGACGGCCTCCGCGCGACCCTCGATGCGCTCGATGGCCCACTTGAGCACGCGGCTGTTCTCACCGAAACCCGGCCACACGAAGTTGCCGTCGGAGTCGCGGCGGAACCAGTTGACGTAGAAGATCTTCGGCAGCTTGCTGGCGTCCGCCGACTTGCCGACCTGGATCCAGTGGTTGAAGTAGTCGCCGGCGTTGTAGCCGATGAACGGCAGCATGGCCATCGGGTCGCGGCGGACGACGCCCACCTGACCGGTCGCGGCGGCGGTCGTCTCCGAGGAGAGCGTGGCGCCCATGAAGGTGCCGTGGACCCAGTCCCGCGCCTCGGTGACGAGCGGGATCGTGGACTTGCGACGTCCGCCGAAGAAGATGGCCGAGATCGGCACGCCCTTGGGGTCCTCGTACTCGGGGGCCAGGATCGGGCACTGGCTGATCGGGGTGCAGTAGCGGCTGTTCGGGTGCGAGCTCAGCTCGGCGGAGTCGGGCGTCCAGTCCTCGCCCTTCCACGACGTGGCGTGAGACGGCTCGTTCTCCATGCCCTCCCACCACACGTCGCCGTCGTCGGTGAGGGCCACGTTGGTGAAGATGCTGTTGCCGCGCTCGAGGGTGCGCATGGCGTTCGGGTTGGTCTTCTCGTTCGTGCCCGGGGCGACGCCGAAGAAGCCGAACTCGGGGTTGACCGCGTAGAGGCGCCCGTCCTCACCGAAACGCATCCAGGCGATGTCGTCGCCGAGGGTCTCGACCTTCCAGCCAGGCACCGTCGGCTCGAGCATGGCGAGGTTCGTC
This sequence comes from Actinomycetales bacterium, assembly GCA_035707965.1. Taxonomy (GTDB): domain Bacteria; phylum Actinomycetota; class Actinomycetes; order Actinomycetales; family Angustibacteraceae; genus DASSTJ01. The sequence goes on along the minus strand of DASSTJ010000017.1, from coordinate 6,191 downwards.
TTGCCGCAGGCGCTCGGGAAGGCAGCCGCCACGTAGTGGACGTTGTTCTCCGGCGTGGTCAGCTTGAGGATCAGCATGTGCTCGGCGAGCCAGCCCTCGTCGCGGGCCATGACCGAGGCGATGCGCAGGGAGTAGCACTTCTTGCCGAGCAGGGCGTTGCCGCCGTAGCCCGAGCCGTAGCTCCAGATCATGCGCTCCTCGGGGAACTGCACGATGTACTTGGTGTCGTTGCACGGCCAGGGGACGTCGGCCTGTCCCGGCTCGAGGGGAGCACCGACGGAGTGCAGCGCCGGCACGAAGTCGGCGTCGACCTCCTCCATGCGACGCAGGACGTTCTCGCCCATCCGGGCCATGATCCGCATCGAGACGACGACGTACTCGGAGTCCGTGATCTCCACACCGAACATGGGCTTCTCGGCGTCCAGGTGGCCCATGACGAACGGGATGACGTACATCGTCCGCCCCTTCATGCACCCCCGGAAGAGGTCGGTCATGATGCCCTTCATCTCGTCCGGTGCCATCCAGTTGTTGGTGGGCCCGGCGTCCTTCTCGTCGACGCTGCAGATGAAGGTGCGCCCCTCGACCCGGGCGACGTCGCTGGGGTCCGAGGCGCAGTGGAAGGAGTTCGGCTTCTTGCTGTCGTCGAGGCGGGTGAACGTGCCGGCGGCGACCAGCTTGTCCGTGAGCTCGTTCCACTCACGTTCGGAGCCGTCGCACCAGACCACGCGGTCGGGGGTGGTGAGGGCAGCCACCTCCTCGACCCACGCGAGCAGCCCCGCGTGGGTGGTGGGTGCAGCCTCACTCGTGCTGGGCGTGACCTCGAGTTCGGATGCTGTCGTGTCTGCACTCATCGGGCTCGTATCCCTTTCGCGCGGTCGCCATTGACCTGGTGGTGTCACCGCCCGGGCCTGACGGCGCCTCGTCCGGAAGCGCTCCGGTCTGCTGGCGTCGACAACGGCAAAACTGCAGGTGACGGGGCCGTTCCGGCCACGGTAGCCCCTGCGAGGAGGGGCCGGCATGGTGAGTTCAGGGCACCGCTCGTGAAATCTCTCACAAGGTCGACGTTTGTTGCCGCGGTCTTGCGCGGCTCTGCAAAACCGTGCGAGAAGCGACGGAAGACGCTGCTGAGGACGCGTGCTTGGGACTGAGTGATGCAGTGTGGGGCAACGCGCGGGCGCGTCGCGCGACGTCGCATCACTGAACTGGGGGCGGGCCCTCGCTGGGGGCTGGGTGATGCAGTGTGGGGCGACGCGCGGGCGCGTCGCGCGACGTCGCATCACTGAACTGGGGAGGCGGCGTCCTGCGATTCGGTCTGGCAGCGCCGCTCCGGTACTATGTCGACGGCCGGTCCGCCGAGGGCCGCCGGGCGCCCGTAGCTCAACGGATAGAGCATCTGACTACGGATCAGAAGGTTAGGGGTTCGAATCCCTTCGGGCGCGCGTTGCCTTGAGACAGCGACATCTTTACGGAGCAGGCCCCTGACCAGCGGAAACGCGGTCGGGGGCCTCGTTCGTTCCGAGACGGCTGTGTTGGCCTTGAGACGATTTGTCTCGACATTTTGTCGCCGTGTAAGCGTCTTGTAAGGAAGTCTTGTCTAGCGAGGTCTTCCTCGGCGCGCGCCTGCCCGACTCATGACGCGACACCGGCAGCGGCTGTCTGGCGGTCGAGGATGTCGCAGGCGCGTCGCGTTACGGTGGCGCGGGTGACCGGCAGGCATTCGGCGGCCAGCTGCTCGCGGGCCTGGCGCTGCAGTGGGAGGCGTTGTCCGTCGAGCTCGGCCAGCCGAGCCTCCAGCTCCGCGAGCTCGCTGGTGGCCGATGACGCGTCTGTGACCGGTCGGTCCACCAGGGCCCGGCCTCGGCGACCCGGACCGGTGAGATGGTGGCGGTCGGTGGCGACGGCGAGCAGTGCTGGGACGACGTCGGTGGCGGGCTAGCCGCGGGTGACGACGGCGAGCTTGATCGAGACCAGTAGGCACGGTGCCCGCCAGCGCCCGACGAGTTGTCCGAGCGCCCGCCGGGCGGTCACGCACCGCTCGGCCGGAGCCGCTCGATCGTCGATGTCGTAGGCATCCAGCAGCGCCCTCTCGTCCTCCACCACCGCAGTTCCCGACCGCTCGACCTTGCCGGGGCCGGTGCGTCCGGCCGGCTGTGGAAGGTGGTGGTGGTGGTGGCGTTCTCTCGGTAGAGGTCTCTCGGTCAGGCCGCCCATCTGCGGCTCTACATGGCACAGCTCCGCCGCAAGCTCGAACCCGAACCTCCGCATCCGCGCTACCTGCTGACCGAGCCGGGGATGGGGTACCGCTTCAATCCCTCGCCCACCCGCGCGTGACCTCAACGGCAGCCCGGTGCCTGGTACGCGATCTCTCACGGGCCCTTGTCCCCGAGGCCAGCAACTCATCCGTGCTTCCATGGACCACGACGTGGCCGCAACGCGCGGCGATAGCCGGGGTCCGGCCCGAACGGGCAGGGCGCGCCAAACCGATACTGGACGAAGCGGCTCCGTGCTGCTCGGCGGGGGCGTCCAGCCGGACGGGTAGCTCCCTGGCCTTGGGCCCAGGACGTCAGGAGGCGGGCGTGCGGACCGAGACCCAGGAAAGACGTCTCCGGCGGCTGCTGGGCGGCCAGCTGTCCGAGGCCCGCGCCCTCCTGGACAAGGCACCTCCGGCGTCCCTGCTGAGGATGCTCCGCCGGTTGTCGCACCAGCAGCGCGCTCTGGCGTTCCAGCTGCTCGAGGAGCAGCGGTCATGGCGCGTGCTTCTCGGCCTCGGGACCCGTGAGCAGGTGCAGCTCCTCGCCGACTTGCCGCCCGACGCCGGCGCAGAAGTCTTCGCCAGGCTCGAACCGGATGACCGGGCGCGGCTGATCACCCACCTCCCTGGCCGGACCTCGGACAGGCTCCTGGCAACCCTCCATGCCGACGCGAGGGCTGTGACGTTACGGCTGGCTGCCTTGCCTGCGGGGTCCACGGGGCGGGCGATGAGCCCAGATGTCGTCACCGTCGTCGACACAGCGACGGTCGCCGAGGCGCTACGGGAGGTCCGAGACCACGGTTCGTCCGCGCAGACGGTCTACGTGGTGGCAGTGCTCGGCGAGGGACAGCGCCTGGCCGGAGTCGTCAGCTTGCGACGGCTGCTCTTCAGCGATCCCGGCATGTCCGTCAGGGACGTCATGTCCGCAGAGCCGGTCACCGTCGCGGTCGACCAGCCTGCCGAGCAAGCTGCCCGGATCGTCAGATCAGCCCGAGTCCTCGCTGCCCCCGTGGTTGACGACCACGGCCGGCTGGCAGGGGTGCTCACGGTGGACGACGCCATGCGCATCATCGAGGAGGCGGAGGACGACGACTTCGCCAAGGGCGCGAGCAGCGCGCCGTTAGGGCGTTCCTACGGCGCCACCCCAGTTCTTGACCTGGTTCGGTCCCGACTCGGCTGGCTCCTGGTGCTGATCGTGGCAGCAGCGCTGACCGTGAACGTGCTCGACCACTTCGAGGAAACCCTTGCGCAAGCGGTGACACTGGCCCTCTTCGTCCCGCTGTTGATCGGCACGGGCGGCAACGCCGGGGCTCAGTCGGCAACCACCGTCGTCCGCGCCATGGCGGTCGGCGACATCGGGGCGAGCGACGTCCCTGCCGTCCTTGCCCGGGAGATGACGACCGGTGCACTGCTCGGTGCCAGCCTGGCGGCGGTGGCGATCGGTCCCACCTGGTGGTTCGCCGGCCACGGCATCGCCGTGGTCGTCAGCCTCTCGCTCGTGGTCATCTGCGTCCTTGCGACCATGGTGGGCTCACTCACGCCCCTCGTAGCCAGCAGGTTCGGGGTCGACCCAGCCGTGGTCAGCGCCCCCTTGATCAGCACCTTGGTGGACGCGAGCGGGCTCGTCATCTACTTCCTGATCGCCCGCGCCATCCTCGACCTGCGCTGACCCTGGTTGGCGAACGCGGTTCTCCAGGAGCGGGAGCGCGTTCGTCGGCATGGTGGCGCGTGTCGTCGTGCTCCTGCGATGGCGGCGCTGCTGTTGACAGCGAACGAGGTGCGTCCTGCGGCGAACGTTGGTCGGACGACGGGACCTTCGGCCCTGCATGTTGCCTGACCGACGGTTGAACAACCGCGCGACGCCGAGCAACTTGTGCTCCTCCACCGTCACCTTGTCTGGAGGGTTGCGCTATCTGAACATCATGTGCAAATATCGCGCGTCACGTCCAGAACCTCAGCAGGAGCAGCGCATGCCCAACCGCGAAGTCCTCGCCATCGACGTCCAGTCCGCGGGCCGGCTGGACATCAACTCGGGGGTCGCGCGGATGAGCGGCAAGATCTGGGCATCCCTGTGGCGCAGCGGTCCGGGTCGCGCCTCGACCGTGGTGCTCTTCGTGCACCCGGCGTCCAACTTCATGGGGCACTACGCCATCGAGTTCATGTCGACGCTGGGTGTCGACGCGGCCGGCCTCGCCACGCGGTACGTGGGCAACGACTCGGCCCTGCTCATGGAGAACTGCGTGCTGGACGTCGGCGCCGCGATCCGCCATCTCCGTGGCCTCGGCTACGAGCGCGTCATCCTCGTCGGCAACAGCGGTGGCGGAGGACTGGCCGCTCTCTACCAGGCGCAGGCGGAGTCGCCCGACATCACCGCGTCCCCGGCCGGCGACCCGATCGACCTCGTCCACGCGGACCTGCCCCCCGCAGACGCGCTGGTGATGGCCATGGCGCACCCGGGACGGGCGATCGTCTACACCGAAGGCCTGGACCCGGCCATCTCCGACGAGCTGAGACCGTTCGACCGCGACCCCGAGCTCGACATGTTCGCGTCCCGCAACGGCCCGCCGTACTCCGAGACCTTCATCGAGAGGTACCGAGCGGCCCAGGTCGAGCGCAACCGCCGGATCACCCGCTGGGCGCAGGAGACGCTGGCAACCTTGCCGTCCGCGCCGGCCGGCCGCGTGCCTGAGGAGCAGCCGCTCGACGACCTGCCCTTCCTCGTCCACGGGACCGCAGCCGACCTCCGGTTCCTCGACGGCGCCATCGACCCGTCAGACCGCAAGCTCACCACCCTGTGGGGGCCTGCGTGGACGGCCAACTACCGTCCTGCCTCCCTCGGGCACCACACCAGCCTGCGCTCATGGCTGAGCCAGTGGAGCTATGACCTCAGTCGCGCCAACGCCTACAAGCAGCTGCCCAAGGTGGCCGCGCCGGTGCTGGTCGTCTACGGCAGCGCAGACTCCGCCGCCTTCCCCAGCCATGCCCGCACCATGGCCGAGGCCGTGGGCCACGACCGCGTCGAGCTCGTGGAGATCAAGGAAGCAGACCACTACTTCCACGAGCGTCCTGACCTCGCCCAGGAGATGTCCGAGATCATCGTCACCTGGGGCACGAAGTGACGGCGGCTGGGCGGGCGCGCGCGGACGGCATCACCACGGACGTGCTCATCGTGGGCGCCGGCCCGATCGGGTTGGCGCTGGCTGCCGACCTGGGCACCCGCGGGGTCGACTGCATCGTCCTCGAGAAGCATCGTGAGTCTGCGACCATCCACCCGAAGATCATGAACGTCGGCGTGCGAACCATGGAGTACTGCCGCCGGCTGGGGGTGGCGACCCAGGTCCGGGGATGGGGATTCCCACCCGAGTACCCGCAGGACACCGCCTTCGTGACCTCGATGAGCGGGCACGAGATCGCCCGCATCGCCGCGCCGTCTCTCAACGACGCGGTGGAGCTGCCGGAGAGCCCGGAGCAGAACACCCACTGCCCACAGAACTGGTTCGACGACTTCGTGCTCAAGCGGGCGCAGAGCTTCTCGAGCGTGCGCTTCCGCTACGGCCACGAGCTGGTCCACTTCGAGGACGGCGGCGACCACGTTACGGCCACGGTTCTCGACCGTGGGAGCGAGCGGGTCCAGTCGTTCACCGCCCGATACCTCGTGGGCTGCGACGGGTACCAGAGCACGGTCCGCAAGCAGCTGTCGATCCCGATGACGGGTCGCGGCAAGGTGGACTACTCCATGAACATCCTGTTCCGCAGCGACGACCTGAAGACCTCGCACCCGTTCAGCGACGCCCTTCGCTTCGTGCTCATCGGTCCCGAAGGCACCTGGGCCACGCTGTGGTCGGTCGACGGCCGGGACCTCTGGCGGCTCACCGTGTACGGCACCGACGCTCAGAGCATCGAGGCTGCCGACCCCCACGACGCGATGGCCCGGCTGCAG
>DASSTJ010000016.1:0-30791 GCA_035707965.1 Actinomycetales bacterium | reverse complement strand
ACCTCCTTGCCGTACAGGTGCACCTTGAGTCCCGGGTCGCGCGCGAGCAGGTGGCGGTACGTGCTGTACAGCTCGGCGTCGGCGGGGTCGGCGCCACCGAGCACGTTCGCCATCACGGTCCAGCGGGCACGCGGCCGGGTGTCGCCCAGAGGCAGGTCGAGCACAGCCCGCAGGTGCTGCTCGAACTGACTGGTCACCGATCCCTCGATCGTCCAGTGCCCGCTGTTGTGCGGCCGCATCGCCAGCTCGTTGACGACGAACTGCTGGCCAGGCAGCTCGAACAGCTCGACCGCCATCACCCCCGTCACGTCGAGCTCGCCGGCGATCCGCAGGGCGGCGTCCGTGGCCCGCACCGCGAGCGACGCGTCGAGCTGCGGAGCCGGCGCGATGACCTCGGTGCAGATGCCGTCGGTCTGCACGGTCTCGACGACCGGCCACGCAGCCGCCTGGCCCACGGGGCTCCGCGCGACGAGCACCGCGAGCTCACGGGTGAACGGCACCCTCTCCTCGGCGAGCAGCACGCCCTGGCCCGGGCCGACGTCCTGGCTGCCCTGCTGCCCCGCGACCCGGTCGAGCCAGCCGCGGGCGTCGTCGACGCTGCCGACGACGAGCACGCCCTTGCCGTCGTAGCCACCGCGCGGCGTCTTGAGGACGACCGGCCAGCCGACCTCGTCACCGAACCGCCGCAGGTCGTCGGCGTCACGCACGGTGGCCCACCGCGGGCACGGCACGCCCAGCTCGGTCAGGCGGCGTCGCATGACGAGCTTGTCCTGCGCGTGCACGAGGGCCGCCGACGACGGCCGGACGACGAAGCCCTCCTGCTCCAGGGCCTGCAGGTGCTGCGGCGGCACGTGCTCGTGGTCGAACGTCACGACGTCGCAGTCCGCGGCCAGGCTGCGCAGGGCGGCCAGGTCGGTGTGCTCGCCCGGTGGTGCCTGGGCGACGACGAGGGCGGCGCTGGCGTCCGCGGCCTCGCTCAGCACGCGCAGCCCGATCGAGAGTGCCGTGGCGGGAGGCGCCATCATGCGGGCCAGCTGGCCCGCACCCACGACGCCCACGAGCGGGAACCCACCTGGGGCGCGCACGGCCGCGGGACCCAGGGGAGGTGTGGTCGTCTGCCCGGGCCGCGGCGCCGGGACGTCGGGGCCGCTGTCAGTCACGACGCGTCAGCCTAGTGGGAGGCTCGTCGCGGCCGTCCTTGCGGCCCCGTCGACGTCCGCCCGCCCGCGGACCGACAAAGAACTGACCAATAGCCCTCCGTGCGACACCATGACGACATGCTGCTGATCGACAACGACGTGACGTCCCAGGTGCTGACCATGCCGGACGTGGTCCGGGTGCTGGAAGGCGCCTACCGCGACCTCGCGGCCGGCGAGGCGGTCTGTCGTCCTCGGATCGACCTTCGGCTCCCAGCCGGCCACGACGAGGCCGTCTACCAGTGGGGCACGATGGAGGGTGGCTCGACGTCGTCCGGCTACTTCGCGATCCGGATGAAGTCCGACGTCGTGAGCGAGGTCGAGTACGGCGGCACGCGGGTCCAGCAGAAGTACTGTCGGACGCCCGGCACCTACTGCGGCCTCGTCCTGCTGCTGTCGATCCGCACCGGCGAGCCGCTGGCCATCCTGAACGACGGCGTGCTGCAGCACATGCGGGTCGGCGCCGACTCTGCCATCGGCGCGAAGTACGCGGCCCGAGATGACGCGCACGTGCTCGCCCTCCTCGGGTCGGGCGGCATGGCCCGCAGCCATCTCGAGTCGATGCTCACCGTGCGGCCGCTGACCCAGGCGCGGGTGTACAGCCCCACGAGGGCGCACCGAGAGGCCTTCGCCGGCGAGATGACCGAGCGGCACGGCATCGAGGTCGTCGCCGTCGACGAGCCGCGGAAGGCGTTCGCCGGCGCCGACCTGGTCGCGGGCTGCACCAACGCCGCATCCGACGTCGTCATGGGTGACTGGCTGGAGCCCGGCACGCACGTCACCTGCATCGGTGGTGGTCTGGACGCGCGTACGCACGAGGTCATCGACGTCTGGCTGCGGCTCGGCACGGCCCCGGCCTCCGTCAATGACCCCACCTACCGCCCGACCGACGAGTACATCGCCTACCGCGCCCGGCCCGACGACCCGGTGTGGGGCCAGCACCGTCACGCCCGGGTGCAGCGGCCACCGGAGGGCGCGCTCGGGCCGCGCGTGGTCGAGTTCGAGGACGTCGTCAACGGCAAGGAGACCGCCCGCACGACCAGCGCCCAGATCACCTTCTCGGAGCGCGGCAACATCCAGGGCGCTCAGTTCTACGCGGTGGCCGGTCACGTGTACGAGCAGGCGCGCGACCGCGGGCTCGGTACGACGATTCCGACGTCGTGGTTCCTCCAAGACATCCGTGACTGAGGTCCGGAACCGCGCGGCAGCCGACGCCGGTGGGGCCAGCGGGCCCCACTACGCTCGGCCCTGTGACGTCCCCCGCAGCGCTCGTGCGCCGAGCACGCGGCACGATGGACGTCGTCGTCCGCGAGCTGGTCAAGTTCGGCGCGGTGGGCGCCGCGGCCTTCGTCGTCGACATCGCCGTCTTCAACCTGGTGCGCTTCGGGCTGAACGGCCACGGTCCCCTCGAGCACAAGCCGCTCACCGGCAAGGTCGTGTCGACCGTCTGCGCGACCCTCGTCGCCTGGCTCGGCAACCGGCTGTGGACGTTCCGCCGCCGTCGCCGCAACGCCGTGCACCACGAGCTCGCGCTGTTCGTGCTGTTCAACGCCGTGGGCATGGGCATCGCGATCGCCTGCCTCGGCATCAGCCACTACGTGCTCGACCTGCGCAGCCCGTTGGCCGACAACATCTCGGCCAACGGCGTCGGACTGGTGCTGGGCACGCTCTTCCGCTTCTGGTCATACCGCACGTTCGTGTTCACGGCCGAGCTGCGCGACGACCCGGTGCTCCAGGAGGACTGAGCCACCGGGAGCGCTACTGCCCGGGCCAGTCGGGCTTGCGCTTCTCTGCGAAAGCGCGGACCCCCTCGGCCCGGTCCGGCGAGAACGCGGTCGCCCGCCACGCGCCGTCCTCGACCTCGAGACCGGTGGCGAGGTCCACGTCGAGGCCGAGCCGCATGGCCTTCTTGGCCTGACGCAGTCCGACCGGTGAGTGCGCGGCGATGGTGGACGCCAGCTCGAGTGCCGCCTCGCGGGCCGCGCCGGCCGGCACGAGACGGTCGACGCACCCGTGGGCGAGCGCCTCGGCCGCCGTCAGTCGCCGAGCGGTGAAGACGAGGTCGGCAGCCCGGGACCAGCCGATGCGGCGGGTGAGCAGCTGGGTGCCGCCACCGCCCGGGATGACGCCGACGCTCACCTCCGGAAGCCCCACGACAGCCGTCTCGTCGGCTACCACCAGGTCGCACGACAGGGCGATCTCGAACCCACCGCCCAAGGCGTAGCCGTGCACCGCAGCCACCGTGGGCACCGGCAGGTTGAGCACGCCGCCGTACGCGGCACGGGCAAGCGGCCGCTGGGCGATCAGGTCGGCATCGCTGAAGCCGTTGCGCTCCTTCAGGTCAGCACCCACGCAGAAGGCGCGGTCGGACGAGCTCGACACCACCACGGCGCGTACCCCTCGGTCACCCGCCAGCCGACGGGTGGCCTCCCCCAGGTCGACCGCCATCGCGGACGACACCGCGTTCAGCGCCTGGGGCCGGTCCAGCACGAGCTCGACCACGTGGTCGCCGTGCCGTACGAGCCGGACGTTCTCGAGCCCGGCGTCATCCACGCTCTGCGTCGTCACGCCCAGCACCGTACTGGCTCGTGCCGTCCACGGCGGACCGCAGCAGCCACGGCACCACGTGGCCGATGCCGCGCAGCGAGCGCCCACGTAGCTGCCGCACCTCGATGCCCGTGACCCCGGCCAGCGAGTGGACGGTGGCCACGTCGACCAGCACGGTGCCCGGTCGCGCCAGCGCGGTGAGCCGGCTCGCCCGGTTGACGGTCGTGCCGAAGACGTCACCGAGCCGCCCGACCACGGGGCCGGTCGCCATGCCGACCCGGACCGGGGGCAGCAGGTCGTCCTCGGCCAGCGCCCCTGGGATCGCGAGCGCGATCGCGGCCGCCGTCGCGCCTGGGCTGCACACGAAGAGCACCTCGTCGCCGACCGTCTTGACGACCCGTCCGCCATGGGCGGTGACGACGTCCGACGCGAGCGCCTCGAAGTGCTGCACCATCGTGGCGAGCTCGCGCTCGGTCAGCCGGCGCACCAGCCTCGTGAACGACACCAGGTCGGCGAACCCCACCGCTCGGACGGTCACCGGCGCCGCGGGGTCGGAGTCGTCCTCCGCGAGCGCCTCCGGCGCCGAGTCCGCGACGATCCGGGCGAGCGCGGACGCCGCCTGCCGCCGCCACGCGTAGATGACCAGGGGCTCCAGCCGGTCCACGATCTGCGCGAACAGCTCGGACGTCTGCTGCGCGGCGCGCTCGTCCGGCGTCGCCGCGTCCGGGGGGTGCTCCGGGTCGGTCAGGTCGATCTCGGCCACGTGCTCGGCGAGCAGCTGGACCTGCCACGTGGCCAGCCGGTCCAACGACCGACCCACCGCCCGGGTCATGCCGAGCGCGGTCCGCTCGTCCAGCAGCCCGTCCCGGACGAGCGCCACCACGCTGTGCAGGGCGGCCACGTCGGCGTCGGTGAAGGCGGCCTCGTCGTCGTCCACGATCGGGAACCCGAGGGCGCGCCAGAACTTGCGCGCCGACAGCAGCGAGACGCCGGCGGCCCTGCTGACGTCGCGGCGGTGCAGGGTGCGACGACCACCGAGGAGGTGCTCCTCGTCCGTCGACGGGAACGACAGGGGCACGGCGTCGTCGCCGGGGGGCCCCCCGTTGGGCGGTCCGTCAGGCACGTGCGTCCCCTGCCCGGTCGACGCTCAGTCCCGCACGGACTCGGCGTCGGCCAGCTCGTAGATGCGTCGCTGCACGGCCTCGACGTGCGGCACCGCGGCCAGGGTCAGCTGCCCGGTCTCGCCGGCCGACTCGATGACGAGCGTGCCGCAGCCCAGCACCCGCTCCCAGATCGTGTGCGAGAACGAGATGTCGTTGACCCGGCTCAGGGGCATGTCTCGCCCGTTGCGGGCGACGATCCCCCGGCGCGTGATGATGCGCCGGTTGGTCACCACGTAGTGCGTCGTCACCCAGCGCAGGAACGGCAGCAGGCTGCCCGCGACCAGCACCACCACCGCCACCACGGCGATCGCCACACGCACCGGCGTTCGCGCGCCACCCTCAGGTGCGCGCGCCGCCAGGAACGTCGCCAGGGGCACCGTGACGAGCAGGATCAGCACGGGAAGGGCGAGCGCCTTCCAGTGCGGGTGCAGCTCGAGCTCGGGCTCCTCGTCCTGCGACAGGAGCTTGCGGGGGTACGCCATGCCTGCATCATGCCGTGCCGGGCCGCACGTGGACGACGTCTCCCGCCGCGAGCGCACGGACCGCCGTCCCGTCGTGCGGCCTCAGCAGCAGGCAGCCCGCGTCGTCGACGCCCTCCGCGACGCCGGTGAGCGTCTGGTCGCCAGGGAGGTGGACGGCCACCGACTCACCGATCGTCGCCGAGGCCTCGCGGTAGGCGGCGCCCACCTCGCTGGCACGGGGGTCGCCGCCCGCCCCCACCCAGGCCTCGTACCTCGCCCCGAGCGAGCGCAGCACGGATCGCAGCACGGTGTCGCGGTCGGTGGTGGCCGACCCGAGTGTGGCGAGCGAGCCGCCGGCGACTCCCCCTGGCCCGCCGTCCGGAAGCTCGTCCTCCCGCTGGCTGACGTTGAGGCCGATCCCGACCACGACCGCCTGCCCCGACGGCGTCGACACCACCTCGGCCAGCACCCCGCACACCTTGTGCCAGCCGCGGGACGCCGGGGCACCGGCGGCCGCCTCGACCAGCACGTCGTTCGGCCACTTCAGCTGCGCGTCCAGCCCGCAGGTGCGCACGAGGGCGTCGACGACCGCGAGCCCCGTGAGCAGCGGCAACCAGGACCAGCGCGTCGGCGGCACCGGGTTCGCGCCTTCCCCCGGCGCGAGCAGCACGGACACTGCCAACGACGACCGCGGTGGCGCCGTCCACGTGCGCTCGCGCCGGCCCCGCCCCTGCTGCTGATGGTCGGCGACCAGCACGGCCCCCGGAGCAGCCGCACCGGCCCTGGCCGCCTCGGCGAGGTCGGCGTTCGTGGAGCCGGTCGACGCGACCACCTCGACCGCCGTCCACGGCGGGTGGACGAGCGCCCGCCGCAGCGCCGCGACGCGCAACGGCGGTCGGTCCAGGTCGCTCCAGGGCGAGTTGCTCACCCGCTCGAGGCTACGTCTCCTTCGGTCGGCGCTCACTTCTGGTGGGTTTCGCACCCTTCAAGCCAGGAGGAGGCGTCACAAACGCGTCAGAAGTCGCCACGCGACGGGGCCCGGAGGCGTCCCGCTAGGCTGCGGCTTCGTGCCCGAGACCTCCGCTGACATCCACACCACTGCCGGCAAGCTCGCCGACCTCCACCACCGCAACGGCGACGCCGTTCACGCCGGATCGGCCCGCGCGGTGGAGAAGCAGCACGCCAAGGGTAAGAAGACCGCCCGGGAGCGGGTCCTCGCCCTGCTCGACGAGGACTCCTTCGTCGAGATGGACGAGCTGGCTCGGCACCGCTCGACGAACTTCAACCAGCAGGCGAACCGTCCGTACGGCGACGGCGTCATCACCGGCTACGGCACGGTCGACGGCCGGCCGGTCTGCGTGTTCTCCCAGGACTTCACGGTCTTCGGCGGCAGCCTCGGGCAGGTCTTCGGCGAGAAGATCGTCAAGGTCATGGACCTCGCGATGAAGACCGGCTGCCCGATGATCGGCATGAACGACTCCGGAGGGGCGCGCATCCAGGAAGGCGTCGTGTCCCTGGGACTGTACGGCGAGATCTTCCGCCGAAACGCACACTCGTCCGGCGTCATCCCGCAGATCTCGCTCATCATGGGTCCCTGCGCGGGCGGGGCGGTCTACTCCCCGGCCATGACCGACTTCACCGTGATGGTCGACCAGACGTCGCACATGTTCATCACCGGCCCCGACGTCATCAAGACGGTCACGGGTGAGGACGTCGGCATGGAGGAGCTCGGCGGGGCCCGGGCGCACAACACCAAGAGCGGCAACGCGCACTACATGGCGGACGACGAGGACGACGCCATCGAGTACGTGAAGGCGCTCCTGTCCTACCTGCCGAGCAACAACCTCGACGAGCCCCCGGTCTACGACGTCGAGGCGGACCTCGAGATCTCCGACCGCGACGTCGAGCTCGACACGTTCGTCCCGGACAGCGCCAACCAGCCGTACGACATGCGCACGGTCATCGAGCACGTGATGGACGTGGACGAGGACGGTGCTGCCGACTTCCTCGAGGTGCAGCCGATGTTCGCGCCGAACATCATGGTGGGCTTCGGTCGCGTCGAGGGACGTCCCGTGGGCGTCGTCGCGAACCAGCCCATCCACTTCGCGGGCACCCTCGACATCGACGCGTCGGAGAAGGCGGCGAGGTTCGTGCGCACCTGCGACGCCTTCAACATCCCGGTGCTGACGTTCGTCGACGTCCCGGGCTTCCTGCCGGGCACCGGCCAGGAGTGGGACGGCATCATCCGTCGTGGCGCGAAGCTCATCTACGCGTACGCGGAGGCGACGGTCCCCCTCGTCACGGTCATCACGCGCAAGGCCTACGGCGGCGCGTACGACGTCATGGGGTCCAAGCACCTGGGCGCCGACGTCAACTTCGCCTGGCCCACCGCGCAGATCGCCGTGATGGGCGCGCAGGGCGCGGTGAACATCCTGTACCGCAAGGCGTTGAAGAAGGCGGCAGACCAGGGGCCGGAGGCGGTCGAGGCCGAGCGTCAGCGGCTCATCACCGAGTACGAGGACACGCTCGCCAACCCGTACGTGGCGGCCGAGCGCGGCTACGTGGACTCCGTCATCGCGCCGTCCGCGACGCGCACCCACGTCACCCGAGCACTGCGAGCGCTGCGCACCAAGCGCGAGACGCTGCCGCCGCGCAAGCACGGGAACATCCCGCTGTGAGCACCGACGAGACCGAGACCCCAGCCGAGCAGTCGACGCCGGTCGCGCTGCGCGTGGTGCACGGCAACCCCTCGCCCGAGGAGGTCGCCGCGCTCGTGGCGGTCCTCGCCGCCCGGTCGTCCGGTGCCGACCCGTCCCCGCGGCCGCGGTCGCTGTGGGCCACGCCCCACGTACGGGGCAGCCACCACCCCGGACGAGGTGCGTGGCGGGCGAGCGCCCTCCCGAGGTAGCGCAGCGCGCGAGCGCCCTCCCGAGGTAGCGCTCCCCACGTGCACCTTCCCCACGACGTGCACGCCTGACCGCCGCCGGGTGCAGCCCGGGCGGGCGCCTCGACTAGGGTCGCTGGGTGACCGAGACGACCTCTGACGCCACGCGTTCCCGCACCGCGATCGACACCATCGCGGACGCCCACCTCGACGCCGAGCTGGCGCTCGACCCCATCGCCGCGACCTCGATCGGCGCCCCGGGCTTCGAGACCGAGCTCACCGACTACTCGCCGTCCGCCAACGCGGAGCGCTCGGCCCTGCGGCGCAAGACGCTCGCGGCCCTGGACGACGCGGAGCCCGTGGACGACGTCGACCGCGTGACCACCGCGGCGCTGCGCGAGCGGCTGTCCGTGGAGGAGGAGCTGTACGCGGCGGGCACGGACGAGAGCAGCCTCAACGTCATCGCGAGCCCGGTGCAGAGCCTGCGGTCCGTGTACGACCTGATGGCGAAGAAGACGGCGGACGACTGGGCGACGGTCGCGACGCGCCTGCGCAAGACGCCGGCGGCCATGGACGCGTACGTGGAGTCGCTGCGGACCGCGCTGCAGCGCGGCGACGTCTCGGCGCGACGCCAGGTGGAGCGCTGCGTCGACCAGGCCCGAGGCTTCGCAGCAGCGGACGGCTTCTTCGCCGAGCTGGCGTCCGGGGCGAGGCTGGGCGACGCCCCGGAGGGCGCGGACGAGCTGCCCGGGGCCTTGCAACGCGACCTCAACGAGGCGGCCGGGGTGGCCGCGTCGGCTTTTCGTCGGCTGGCCGACGTCCTCACCGACGAGCTGCTGCCGGCGGCGCCGGTGCCCGACGGCGTCGGCCGGGACCGGTACGCGCTGTGGTCCCGGTACTTCCTCGGTGCGAGGATCGACCTCGACGAGACCTACGCGTGGGGTCTCGACGAGCTCGAGCGCATCGAGACCGAGATGCGGCAGATCGCCGACCGGATCAAGCCGGGCGCGAGCATCGCCGAGGCGATCGACGTCCTGGACGCCGACCCGGAGCGACGCCTCGAGGGCACCGACGCACTGCGAGCCTGGATGCAGCAGAAGAGCGACGCGGCCGTCGAAGCCTTGTCGCAGAGCCACTTCGACATCCCCCAGCCCATCCGTCGGCTGGAGTGCTGCATCGCACCGACCCACGAGGGGGGCATCTACTACACCGGTCCGAGCGAGGACTTCTCGCGACCGGGGCGCATGTGGTGGTCGGTGCCGAAGGACGTCACGTGGTTCGGCACCTGGCGCGAGACGACGACCGTGTACCACGAGGGGGTGCCCGGCCATCACCTGCAGGTGGGGCAGACCGTCTACCGCTCGGAGCTGCTGAACCGCTGGCGCCGAATGGGCTGCTGGGTGAGCGGCCACGGCGAGGGCTGGGCGCTCTACGCGGAGCGGCTCATGGCCGACCTCGGCTTCCTCGACGACCCCGCCGACCGGTTCGGCATGCTCGACGCGCAGGCGATGCGGGCTGCCCGGGTGGCGCTGGACATCGGCGTGCACCTCGGCCTCGAGGCGCCGGCCCAGCTCGGTGGCGGCACGTGGGACGCCGACAAGGCGTGGACCTTCCTCACCTCGCACGTCAACATGGCCGAGGGCTTCCTGCGCTTCGAGCTCGACCGCTACCTCGGCTGGCCCGGCCAGGCCCCCGCGTACAAGGTGGGAGAGCGCCTCTGGCTGTCGATCCGGGACGAGCTGAGGCAGCGGCAGGGCGACGCCTTCGACCTGACTGCCTTCCACCGCCGCGCGCTCGACATCGGCTCGGTGGGCCTCGACGTCCTGCGCGACACGCTCCTGCGCTGAGCGTCATCAGGGACGAGGCACCGAGTGCGGTGGCGCGGCGCCCGGACACCGCCATCTGCGGCGAGCGTCTCGGGATGCGGACGGCCGGAATGTGGCCGGCCAGGCTGCGGTCGGGTCGACCGTCATGGGAAACCTCTGGGGCCTGACGGCCCGGCTCTACGTCGACCTGCGGCTGCAGGCCGGCGACGGCTGTCTGCGCTGACGCGGCCCCCCGCCTGACAGTCGCGTGCGCTCGTGGCAGCGCCGCCGTCCCCCGTCGCCTTGACGTCCCCTCGGCAAGTTCCCGGGCACCGTCTACGCCGGCCTGCTGGTCGTGCTGCTGGTCGTCTACCCGCTGATCCTCGTGGCCAACAAGCTCAACCCGCTGCGCTTCTTCGCGGGGGCCTGGCCGGCGATCGAGCTCGGCTTCGTCTCACGCTCCTCGGTGGGCACCATGCCGGTGACCCAGCGCGTCGCGTCCGAGAACCTCGGCGTGCCGCGGGAGTACGCCTCGTTCGCCGTCCCGTTCGGCGCCACCACGAAGATGGACGGCTGCGCGGCCGTCTACCCGGCCGTCGCGGCGATCTTCGTCGCGCAGGTGTTCGGCATCCCGCTGGGCGTCAAGGAGTACGTGCTCATCGCGTTCGTCTCGGTCATCGGCTCGGCGGCCACCGCCGGTCTCACCGGCGCGATCGTCATGCTGACGCTGACCCTGTCCACGCTGGGGCTGCCGCTCGAGGGCGCCGGACTGCTGCTGGCCATCGACCCGATCCTCGACATGGGGCGTACCGCGCTCAACGTGACGGGCCAGGCGCTCGTGCCGGTGATCGTCTCGAAGCGCGAGGGGATCCTCGACGAGGCGGTCTACGAGGGCGAACGTCGGGGCGCGGTGGCGCCCCGCGCCCCGGAGCCCGTCGCCGCCTGAGTCCGCTCACGGGCTGAACGCCTTGTCGGCAGGGAGTGTGGCCATCGCATGCGCTGGCCACACTCCCCGCTGTCGCCTCCGGGACCGTCGGTAGGGTCACCAGGTGACCAGACCCGTCCTCGTGCTCGGCTCCTCCTCGCCCGCGCGGCTGACCACGCTGCAGCGTGCCGGCGTCGACCCGGTGGTGATCGTGTCCGGCGTCGACGAGGACGCCGAGCTGGCGCGAGCACGGAGCCTCTACGGAGAGCTCGAGCCGGCCGACGCACCCCTGGTGCTGGCGAAGGCCAAGGCCGAGGCCGTCGCCCGGCTGCTCGAGGCGGGTGACAGCGGGGAGGACACGACCTCAGCGGACGCCGGCCCAGCGCCGTCCGTCGATCCTGGTCTCACGCTGGTCCTGGGCTGCGACTCGATGCTCGAGCTGGGCGACGAGGTGGACAGCAAGCCCGTCGACGCGGACGACGCGATCCGCCGGTGGAAGCGGATGCGTGGTGGCACCGGCACGCTGCACACCGGTCACTGGCTCATCGACCTGCGCGACGAGGAGCACGGCGGAACCGGCGCCACGCTCGGCGCGACGGCGTCCACGGTGGTGCACTTCGCGGACGTCTCCGACGAGGAGATCGAGGCCTACGTCGCGACCGGCGAGCCGCTGCAGGTGGCCGGTGCGTTCACGACCGACGGCCTCGGCGGCGCCTTCGTGCGGGGCATCGAGGGCGACCACCACACCGTCGTCGGGGTGAGCCTGCCGCTGCTCCGGACGCTCCTGAGCGACTGCGGCGTCCGCTGGACGGGCCTCTGGACGCCCGCAGCGTCCTGACACCGGACGGCCCGCGCGGGTCCCTCCTCGCTGGACCGCGGCACGCCCCGACTTGACGAGCGGTCCTTGCACGGTTTTAGGTAAGGCATACCTAAGTCTTGGAGGAGTTCCGCGTGCTACCCACCTTCGTCATCGGCTTGCGTGAGGGTCTCGAGGCTGCGCTGATCGTCGGCATCATCGCGGCGTTCCTCGCCAAGCAAGGCCGGCGGGACGCGCTGCGGCAGGTGTGGGCGGGGGTCGTCGCCGCGGTCGTGCTGTGCCTCGGCTTCGGCATCGCGCTGCACGCGCTCGAGCGCAACCTGCCCCAGCGCGAGCAAGAGGGTCTCGAGACCGTCGTCGGTCTGCTGGCTGTCGGCATGGTGACGTGGATGTTCCTCTGGATGCGCACCCACGCCCGTTCCATGAAGGGCGAGCTCGAGGGGTCGGCGTCCGCTGCCCTGGCCCGTGGGTCCGCCGGCGCGCTGGTCGCGATGGCGTTCCTGGCGGTGCTGCGCGAGGGTTTCGAGACCGCGGTCTTCCTCGTCTCGGTCTTCGGCGCCAGCTCGACGCCCCTGTCGGCGTCCGTCGGCGCGCTCGTCGGCATCGCCGCCGCCGTGGCGCTCGGCTACGGGCTCTACCGCGGCGGCGTGCGCATCAACCTGCAGAAGTTCTTCACCGCCACGGGCGTGGTGCTCATCGTCGTGGCCGCGGGTCTCCTCATGACGTCGGTCCACACCGCGCACGAGGCCGGGTGGCTCGACGTCGGCCAGTCCACGCTGCTCGACGCGAGCGCGCTGGTGTCGCCCGGCACCCCGCAAGCGGCGCTGCTCACCGGAGTGCTCGGCCTGCAGCCGCGACCGACCGTGATCGAGGGCGTGGTCTGGGTGCTGTTCGTCGTGCCCATGCTGGCGCTGCTGCTGCGCAAGCCTCGTCGGCGCCCCACGCCGGCCCCCGCAGCCGGGCCTGCGCCCGCGAGCTCGGCGGTCTGACCGGCGTCCGCAGCAGCACGTCTCTCCACTCACGCACGACCGCGCTGCCAGCGCGCTGACCGAAAGGCACCCCATGCCCTCCCACCGCCTCGCCATGACCGTGGGCCTGCTCGCCGCTGCCCCCCTGGTGCTCACGGCATGCGGCGACTCCGGCCAGAAGGCCGGCCCTGCGGACGCCACCGACGTCACGATCCAGATCACGGACGACGGCTGCGCTCCCGACCCGGCCAGCGCGGCGGCCGGGCCGATCACCTTCACCGTGAAGAACGTCGACTCCGGCCGCGTCACCGAGGCGGAGGTGATGAAGGACGGGAAGATCATCGGTGAGAAGGAGAACCTGACGCCGGGACTCTCGGGCACCTTCACCCTGCGGCTCGACGCCGGCGACTACACCGTGATGTGCCCGAACGCGAAGACGGACCGGTCGCCGTTCACCGTCACCGGACGTGCGGCTGCCGGCGCCGCCGACGCGGGGCTCACCGACGCCGTGCGGGCCTACCAGGACTACCTGTCGGAGCAGTCCGCGTCTCTCACCGCGGCCACCACGACGTTCGCCACGGCCGTGCGCACCGGCGACCTCGAGAAGGCCAGGTCCCTCTACGCACGCACCCGCACCTACTACGAGCGGATCGAGCCCGTGGCCGAGACGTTCGGGGACCTCGACCCGATGATCGACGCCCGCGTCAACGACGTCGCCGACACCGCCGAGTGGACCGGGTTCCACCGCATCGAGAAGGCGTTGTGGCAGGACGGCGACCTCGCGGGCATGGGCACGTACGCCGACAAGCTGCTCACCGACGTCACCGACCTCGAGCGGCGGATCGGGACGCTTCAGCTGGCTCCCGAGCAGATCGCGAACGGCGCCGTCGGGCTCATGGACGAGGTGGCCAAGAGCAAGATCACCGGCGAGGAGGACCGCTACTCGCACACCGACCTCTGGGACTTCGCCGCGAACGTGGCCGGGGCCCGCGAGATCGTCGACGTGCTCTCCCCCACCCTGCGCGAGCGTGACACCGCGCTCCTGACCCGCATCGACAGCCAGCTGGCCGACGTCATGGCCTCGCTCGCGAGCTACCAGACCAAGGACGGCTACCAGGACTACTCCGCCGTCACCGACGCCTCGCGCCGAACGATGACGCAGCAGGTCAACGCGCTAGCCGAGTCCCTGAGCAGGGTCGCGCCGATCGTCGCAGGCGCCTGAGCGAGGGACGTCGATGGCTCTCGGCACCGCGGACGACGACACCCACCGCTCCCCGATGTCCGCACGGCGAGGCGGTCCGCTGTCCCGTCGCGGGTTCCTGGGCGGCGTCGGCGCGGCCGGTGCCGGCATCGGGGTCGCGGCCGCGGTGGCGGCCACGCACGCGGAGGCGCACGGCACGGGTTCCTCGGACGTCGCGGCCCGCATCGACTTCCACGGCGAGCACCAGGCCGGCATCGGCACGGCGTCGCAGGACCGGCTGGCGTTCGCGGCGTTCGACCTGACGACGAAGGACGCGGCCGCGGTGCGGCAGCTGCTCCACGACTGGACAGCCGCCGCCGCTGCGATGACCGCCGGAGCGCTCGTTCCTGGCTCGTCGCACGACCCTGTCGCCCCTCCGGCCGATACCGGCGAGGCCGTGGGACTGCCTCCGTCCGGGCTCACGGTGACGGTCGGTTTCGGCCCCACGCTGTTCGACGACCGGTTCGGGCTGGCGTCTCGACGTCCGGCCGCCCTCAACGAGCTGCCTCCGCTGCCCGGCGACGAGCTGGCGGAACAGCGCAGCGGTGGCGACATCGCCATCCAGGCGTGCTCCAACGACCCGCAGGTCGCCTTCCACGTCATCCGCAACCTGGCCCGCATCGCCAGCGGCACGGCTGTCATGCGCTGGTCGCAGCTGGGCTTCGGCCGCACGTCGTCGACGAGCGACGCCCAGAGCACGCCACGCAACTTGTTCGGCTTCAAGGACGGCACCCGCAACATCCACGGCGAGGAGCGTTCGGCCATGGACGAGCACGTCTGGGTGAGCGGCGGCGACCAGCCGTGGATGGAAGGCGGCACCTACCTGGTGGCGCGCCGCATCCGCATGCTCATCGAGTCGTGGGACCGCGACTTCCTGGCCGACCAGCAGGAGATCTTCGGCCGCTTCAAGACGTCGGGCGCTCCGCTGACAGGTCACGACGAGTTCGAGGACCCGGACTACGCCGCCACGAGTCCGGACGGCCGGCCGGTGATCGCCGACACGTCGCACATCCGCCTCGCGAGCCCGGAGAACAACGGTGGCCTGCGCATCCTGCGGCGCGGCTTCTCGTACACCGACGGCATGGACCCGACGGGCCTGCTCGACGCGGGCCTGTTCTTCATCTGCTTCACCCGTGACCCGCAGACGTTCGTCACGCTGCAGCGTCGGCTGGGTGCCCACGATGCGCTGAACGAGTACATCAAGCACACAGGGAGCGGACTGTGGGCGTGCCCCAGCGGCCTGCTCGACTCCGGCGGCACGTGGGCGGACCACCTCTTCGCCTGACCCGTGCGTCCGTCCGTGCCGACGTCGGTGCGGGGATGGGTGCCGGCACCCCTGGCTGCGATCACGACCACCCCGCCCGCACCCATCGCCGCACACGACGTGCAGGCATGGGTGGGTCGATGGGTGCGCCAGGCTGGCTGCGATCACGACCACCCCGCCCGCACCCATCGCCGTACTCAGACCGGGGGGACGCCGTGCCGGCGCTGCGTGAAGCCCCGGTCGCGGCGTGAGGCGTACCGCAGGCGCAGCACCAGCTCGTGGCGCAGGTCGTCCGGCTCGACGACCCCGTCGAGCACGAGGTCGGCGACCAGCCGTTCGAGGTCGACGTCCTGCTCGTACTCGGCGCGCCGGTCGGTCACGTACTGCTCGCGCTCGGCCGGGTCGTCGATGGCCGCGATCTTGTTGGCGTAGACGGCGTTGACGGCCGCGTCGGGCCCCATGACGGCGATCCGAGCGGTCGGCAGCGCCAGGCACGCGTCCGGCCCGAACCCGGGCCCCGCCATGGCGTAGAGGCCGGCCCCGTAGGCCTTGCGGACGATAACGCTGATCTGCGGCACGGTGGCCTCGGAGACCGCGGTGACCATCTTGGCGCCGTGCCGGATGATGCCGCCGCGCTCGACCTCCGAGCCGATCATGAAGCCGGGGACGTCCGCGAGGTACAGCAGCGGCACGTTGAACGCGTCGCACAGCCAGATGAAGCGCGCGGCCTTGTCGGCGCTGTCGGAGAACAGCACCCCGCCCCGCACGACCGAGTTGTTGGCCACCACGCCGACGGTCTCGCCGTCCAGCCGCCCGAACCCCGTGACGAGCTCGCCGGCGAACAGCGGCTTCACCTCGAAGAAGGAGTCGTCGTCGAGCAGCCCGTCGATGACGTCGTGGATGTCGAACGGCACGGACTCCCTCTCGGGGACCACGGTGCCGTCGAGCGGCTTCGCAGGCGGCTCGGCGAGGTACGAGGGCGGGCGCTCGCGCCAGGACGACGGGAGGTAGGAGAACAGCAGCCTGGCCTGCTCGATCGCGTCGGCGTCGTCCGTCGCGAGCAGGTCCCCGCAGCCCGAGACGGTGCAGTGCATGCGAGCGCCGCCCATCTCCTCGAGCGTGACCTTCTCACCCACGACCATCTCGGCCATGCGCGGGCTGCCCAGGTACATCGACGCGTTGCCCTCGACCATGATCACGCAGTCGGTGAACGAGGGGATGTACGCGCCACCGGCGGCCGACGGCCCGAAGAGGCAGCAGATCTGCGGCACCCGGCCGGACAGGGCCACCTGGTTGTGGAAGATCCGGCCGGCACCGCGCCGTCCGGGGAAGAGCTCGACCTGGTCGGTGATGCGGGCACCGGCAGAGTCCACGAACCAGAAGAGCGGCAGCTCTTCGCGCAAGGCCGCCTCGGTGGCGCGCACCATCTTCTCGACCGTGCGCGCGCCCCACGAGCCCGCCTTGACCGTCGGGTCGTTCGCGACGACGATCGCGGGGCGTCCGAACACCAGGCCACGCCCGGTCACCACGCCGTCGGCCGGCAGCCCGCGGGCCATCGAGTTGGCGTACCGCCCGTCCTCGACGAAGGTGCCCTCGTCGAACAGCAGGTCGATGCGCTCGCGCACGTAGAGCTTGTTCTGGCTCGCCAGCTTGGCCGCGGCCTTCTCGGTCGGCCCGGCCGAGGCCTCGCGCGCGGCTGCGAGCCGGGCGCGGACGTCGGCGACGCGCGGGTCGGGGTCGCGGCCGGGCGACGGTGCCGCCGTCGGACGTGGGTCGATGGTGCTCACGAGGGAAGCCCGAGTCCGCGCGCGATCACCATGCGTTGCACCTCGCTCGTGCCCTCACCGATCTCGAGGATCTTCGCGTCGCGGTAGAAGCGGGCGACCGGGTACTCTTCCATGAAGCCGTTGCCTCCGAACACCTGCGTGGCGATCCGCGTGCCGGTGACCGCTGCCTCGGTGGAGTAGAGCTTCGCGATCGCGGCCGCCTGCTTCACCTGGGCCGCGGAGCGTCGTCCGGCCTCGTGCTCGTCCTTGAGCCAGGCGGCCTTGTAGGTGAGCAGGCGGGCGGCCTCGACGGAGACCGCGAGGTCGGCGATCGGGAAGGACACGCCCTGGTTGACGGCGATCGGACGACCGAACGCCTGTCGCGTGCCCGCGTACTGAGTCGTCGCCTCGAGGCAGGCCTGGGCCAGACCCACGGCCAGGGCAGAGATCGCGATGCGCCCGTCGTCCAGCGTCTTGAGGAACTGCTTGAAGCCGGCACCGCGCTCGCCGAGGAGGTTGCCGGCCGGCACCCGTGCCCCGGAGAACGTGAGGCCGTGGGTGTCGCTGGCGTGCCAGCCGAGCTTGTCGTAGGCCGGCTCGACCGTGAAGCCGGGCGTGCCGTTCGGCAGCATGATCGCCGAGATCTCAGCGCGACCGTCCGGCAGCGTGCCCGTCCGGGCCGTGACGGTGACGACGCTGGTGACGTCCGTGCCGGAGTTGGTGATGAACGCCTTGGCGCCGTCGACGACCCACTCGGCGGCGTCGCCGGAACCCTCGAGGCGCGCCTTCGTGCGCGTGGCGCCGGCGTCGGACCCGGCGTCCGGCTCGGTCAGGCCGAAGGCGGCGAGCGCCCGGCCGGCCACGAGGTCGGGCAGCCAGCGCTGCTTCTGCTCCTCGCTGCCGAAGGTGAGGATCGGGTTGATGCCGAGGCCGACCCCGGCTGACAACGTGATGCCGATCGACTGGTCGACCCGCCCGAGCTCCTCGATGGCGACGCAGAGGCTGGTGAACGCGCCCTCCTCTAGCCCGGCTCCCCCGTACTCCTCCGGGACGACGAGGCCGAAGAGCCCGAGCTCGCCCATCTGCGCCACGAGCTCGACGGGGAACCGGTGCTCGCGGTCCCACTCGGCGACGTGCGGTGCCACCTGCTCTGACGCGAAGTCGCGGACCACGGCTCGGAAGTCCTCGTGCTCGGAGCTGAGCCCGAATCTCGTGAAATCGGACGTCGACGGTGACATGGGCTCCCTCTCGGACGTGGCCGCACGGGGTCGCCGTCGACCACTTGACGTTGACGTCAACGTAAAGCAGGCTGACGTCCGTGGCAAGCCCGACGTGGACCATCGCGCAGATCGCAAGGGAGTTCGGGGTCTCCCACCGCACCGTGCGCTACTACGAGGACAAGGGGCTCATCACCCCGGAGCGGCGGGGCACGGCGCGCGTCTTCCACCCCCGCGACCACGTGCGTCTCGCGCTCATCCTGCGGGGCAAGCGGCTGGGCTTCCCGCTCGACGAGATCCGGCGCATCGTCGACATGTACGACGAGCAGCCAGGCGAGGCGGGCCAGCTCACCTACCTGCTCGGCCAGATCGACGACCGACGGGCCGAGCTCGAGGAGCGGCGTCGCGACGTCGAGGCCGCGCTCGCCGAGCTGGAGGAGCTGGAGCGGCGCTGCCACGACGACCTGCGCCGGCTGCGAGCGGACGCACCCCGCGAGCGCGCGAGGGACTCGCGCTAGGCTCCGACGGGCCGTCCGCACGAGCAATCTCCCGCACGAGCAACCTCCCGCACGAGCAAGGAGCACCAGCCACATGGGTAGGCGTAGCAACCGGATCATCAGCAAGGTGCTCATCGCGAACCGGGGTGAGATCGCCGTGCGCGTCGCTCGCGCCTGCGCGGACGCCGGCATCGAGTCGGTCGCGGTGTACGCCGACCCGGACCGCGACTCGCTGCACGTCAAGCTGGCGACCGAGGCCTACGCCCTCGACGGCTCCACGCCCGGCGACACCTACCTGCGGCAGGACAAGCTCATCGCGATCGCGCAGCAGTCCGGCGCAGACGCGGTGCATCCCGGCTACGGCTTCCTCGCGGAGAACGCGTCCTTCGCGCAGGCGGTGATCGACGCGGACCTCGTCTGGATCGGCCCCTCGCCCGACGCGATCGACTCGCTCGGCGACAAGGTGAAGGCGCGGCACATCGCCGAGCGCGCCGGCGCGCCGCTCGTGCCCGGCACCAAGGAGCCGGTCTCCGGCGCCGAGGAGGTCGTGGCGTTCGCCGAGAAGTACGGCCTGCCGGTGGCGATCAAGGCCGCCTACGGCGGTGGCGGTCGCGGCATGAAGGTCGCCCGTGAGGGGGACGACGTCGCCGAGCTGTACGCGTCCGCGGTCCGGGAGGCCGTGAGCGCCTTCGGCCGTGGCGAGTGCTTCGTCGAGAAGTACCTCGACAAGCCGCGGCACGTCGAGACCCAGTGCATCGCCGACCAGCACGGCAACGTCGTGGTCATCTCGACCCGTGACTGCTCGCTGCAGCGCCGCTACCAGAAGCTCGTCGAGGAAGCGCCCGCCCCGTTCCTGACCGACGAGCAGAACGCCGAGCTCTACCGCGCCTCCAAGGCGATCCTCCGCGAAGCCGGTTACACCAACGCCGGCACGTGCGAGTTCCTCGTCGGGCAGGACGGGACGATCTCGTTCCTCGAGGTCAACACCCGGCTGCAGGTCGAGCACCCGGTGTCGGAGGAGGTCACGGGCATCGACCTCGTCCGCGAGCAGCTGCGCGTCGCCGCCGGCGAGGAGCTCGGGTACGACGACCCGCCCGCGCGCGGTCACTCGATCGAGTTCCGTATCAACGCCGAGGACGCCGGCCGCGGCTTCCTCCCCGCCCCCGGCACGGCGGCGGTGTTCCGACCGCCGAGCGGCCCTGGCGTGCGCGTCGACTCCGGCGTGGAGGCGGGCGACACCGTCGCCGGCGCGTTCGACTCCATGCTGGCCAAGCTCGTCGTCACCGGCCGCGACCGTCAGCAGGCGCTCGACCGGTCCCGCCGCGCCCTCGACGAGTTCGTGATCGAGGGCATGCCCACCGTGCTGCCGTTCGACCGCGCGGTCGTCCGGGACGAGGCCTTCGCGCCCAGCGACCCGCAGCAGCCGTTCAGCGTGCACACGCGCTGGATCGAGACCGAGTTCGACAACCAGATCGAGCCGTACTCCGGCGAGCACGCGGACGGCGGCACGCCGGCGGAGCGCGAGCGCGTCGTCGTCGAGGTGGGTGGTAAGCGGCTCGAGGTCGTGCTGCCCGCAGGGCTCGGCGTCAGCAACGGCAAGCCTGGCGGTGGCCGAGCCGTCGCCCCTCGCCGCAGCAGCAGCGCCAAGACGCACTCCGCAGCTGGTGGCGACGCCCTCACGGCACCGATGCAGGGCACGATCGTGAAGATCGCCATCGTGGAGGGCCAGCAGGTCGAGGCCGGCGAGCTCGTCATCGTCCTCGAGGCCATGAAGATGGAACAGCCCATCACCGCGCACAAGTCGGGCACGGTCACTGGCCTCGTGGCCGAGGTCGGACAGACCGTCACTCACGGCGCCGTCCTGCTCGAGCTCACCTGAGCCGTGCGCGACTGGGGGCGCGGCCTCGCGTGGGTGGTGCCGGGCACCGCTGTGCTGACCTGGGCCGTCGGTCTCGTCCTGGGCCGCGAGGTGGTACGGCGCTGGGACCTCGACCCCCTGACGACGCAAGGCGTGGTGATGCCGATCGCGGTGGGGGTGCTGTCGGGGCTGGCGCTGCTCGGCGTCGCCCTGCTGCTGCGCGACCGGCTGCTCGCCCGGAGCGCGCTGGTCGGCGTTGCGGCGGGCGGCTACAGCGCCTGGGCCGGCACGACAGTCCTTGCCATGCTGAACGGCACCCCGTACGGCTACGGCTCGCTCACGGGGGACGCGGGCCGGATGTCCGCGATGGTCATGCACTACTCCACGACGTGGAGCGGTTCGGACGTCTCCGACCCGTCTCTCCCCGCGGAGTACCCGCCGCTGTACCCCATGCTGCTCGGCCGGCTCGCGGCCTGGACAGGGCGCGACGGCTGGAAGCTGCTCGGCACCTCGCAGGCCGTGCTCGTCTCGGTGTCGCTGCTGGCGGCGTTCCTGCTGTGGCGACGGCTGGTCCCCGACGTGCCCGCGCTGCTCGCTGCGAGCACCGTGACACTCGGGCTCTCCAACCCGGCCAAGGGCAACGAGATCCTGGCCCTCGCGGTCCTCGTTCCCTGGATCCTCGGGACGTTCGCCCCACCTCCCGGACGGCGACGGATGAACGCGGTCCTGTCCGGGGTCCTCGTGGGCCTCATGGTGCCGTGGTACCCGAGCCTGCTCATGCTGACGCTGGTCGGTCTCGCCGCGGTGATGGTGTGGGCCTGGTGGACCAGCGACGACCGGCGAGGCTACCTGCTGCACGCTCTCATCACGGTAGCGGTCGGCTTCGTGGTCGCCTCGTGGTACATCGTTCCGCTCGTCGCCGCCTACGTCGGCGACCAGAAGCAGGTCGTCGCCGACCTGTTCCTGTCGACCAGCCTCTCGACGAGTCCCTTCACCGTCATCGCCGACGGGCCGCCGTGGCTCTACTGGCTGCAGCTCGTCGGGCTCGTCGGCACGGCCGCCCTCCTTCGACGGGCCTGGTGGGCTCCGCCGTTCGCGCTGCTGCTCGCGGGCATCATCGCTCTCCGCGCGCTCGTGCTCCTCAAGTTCGTGAGCGACGGCCACGCCTTCCTGCTCTACTACGTGCCGTACGTGCTGCGCACCCTGCTGCTGATCGCCGGTGTCCTCGTGCTGGTGGAGGTCTGGCACCACGCGATGTCACGGACGGCCGTGCGGCTGCAGCTGCCGACGTACCTCACCGGGGCCCTCGTGGTCGCGATCGCCCTGGCGTCGACCGGCTCCACGGCGTGGTGGGCGTGGGCACCGCACCCGCTCGCCATCAAGGACGCCTTCGGCGGCAAGGGGGACGGCACCCCCGTGAACCTGGCGACGCTCGCGCACGCCGAGCGCCTCCCGTCCGGGGCGGCTCCTCGCTACGCCGCACCGCGGCTCGCATCGAGGTTCCCCGCCACCCAGGTCGTCGAGCAGGTCGAGGCCACGCTCGGCAGGGAGGCCGACCCCGTCGTCCTGTCGTACGACCAGCGCCTCTTCGCGTTCCAGCCCTGGGCGAGCTACCTGCCGCCGGGCCGCACGTCCTCGAGTGCGCTCATCCGCTGGGACGACCGGCTCGCCGCCGTGAAGCGCCTCGCGGCCACCGCCCCCGGCGACTTCGCGCAGGCGGCCGCGCAGACCCCGTTCGGTCCGATCGACGCCTTCGTGCTGAAGGCGAAGGAGGGCAGCTGGTACTTCCTCGGTGTGCCGTTCTCCCCCGACCAGTTCGCCAGCGAGCACTTCACGGTGACCCAAGGGCTGCCCGCCGACACCGTCGTCGCGGTGCGCCGCTGACGCGGCCCCGAGGCGCCGGAGGGCCGGTCAGCTCTCGCCGACGCGGGTCAGGCTCAGCATGAAGGACACCATGACGCACTGGCCGCCGGTCACCACGAGCACCATGCCGGCGAGGGGCACCCGCATGTCGTCCACGTGCAGCTCGCCGAACCCGACGGCGCGCCAGCGCAGCAGCGCCACGAGGAAGGCCGCCACGCCGGCCAGCCCGAGCAGGCCACCGGCGACCACTCCCCACTCCAGGGTGAAGCGGTCCAGCAGCCGTTCGAGCCGCGGGCTCGCCGGCAGCAGACCCAGACGTGCGGCGTAGGCGCGGGTGACGAGCGCCAGCCCTCCGCCCTGCGTGCCGAGGATGAGCGCCGTCGCCGCCACGACCATCGTCTGGACGTCGAACGACACCGCTCCGAAGGTCACCGGGCCGACGAAGAGGGCGAGGACCGCCACCACGCCGACGCCGACGAGCGCCAGCGACGGGTACAGCAGCAACCAGCGGGGGCTGAACGCCAGCAGGAACCTCAGGTGGCGCCAGCCGTCGCGCCAGGTGCGCAGGTGCGGGCTGCGCGAGCGGCCGTCGGGACGCAACGTCGTCGGCACCTCGACGATGCGCAGCCGGGCGAGGGCCGAGCGCACGACCATCTCGCTGGCGAACTCCATCCCGGAGGTGCGCAGGCCCAGGCCGACCACGGCGTCCCGACGCATGCCCCGCATGCCGCAGTGGAAGTCGTGCGTGGGGATACGGAAGAACAGCCGGCCGAGCCACGACAGCACCGGGTTGCCGAGGTAGCGGTGGAGGAAAGGCATCGCGCCCGGGGCGATGCCTCCGGCGAACCGGTTGCCCATCACGAGGTCGGCGCCACCACGGAGGGCCTTAACGAACGGTCCGAGATCGTCGAGCGCATAGCTGTCGTCCGCGTCCGCCATGATGACGAACCGTCCACGGGCCGCGGCGATGCCGGCGCGCAGCGCCGCTCCGTAGCCGCGCGTGGGCACGTCCACGACGCGGGCACCGCAGGAGCGCGCGATCTCCTGCGAGCCGTCGGTGCTGCCGTTGTCCGCGACCACCACCTCACCCCGGACGCCGAGCGCCGCCAGGCTGCCGAGGGCCTTGCGCACGCAGACCTCCAGCGTCTCCGCCTCGTCGAGGCACGGCAGGACGACGGAGAGCTCGACGTCCTCACCGCTCGTCGGCTCAGGTGTCGCGTCCGCCATCGCGTCGGTCACTGCATCGGTCATGGTGTGGGCCCGTCACGCGTCTCGCGACAGCGGGACCCGGCCCACCGCGAAGACGGACTGACCGAAGGGCGGCCGCACCCGGCGCTCGACCGCCCGTGCCACCGGCATCACGGCGCGGTCCCAGAGGCGCACGGTCGGACCGTCGTGGGGAGTCATGCCCATCAGGCGCATGCCGACGACCCAGGCGAGCAGCCCGGGCGCGTTGACGTAGTGGACCCTTCCCACCTCGAGACCGGCGTCGAGGTAGGCGCGGCGCAGCGTCCGCACCCGGTAGCGCCTGACGTGCCCCACCTCGCGGTCGAACCGGCTCATGGCGAGCTCGAACGCCGGCACGAACATCACCACGTGGCCGCCCGGGCGGAGGAGGCTGTGCGCGGCGCGCAGGGCACCGACGTGGTCCTCGATGTGCTCGAGCACGTTCATGGCGACCAGGCACGAGTGCTGTCCCGTGTAGGGGTGGCTCACGTCGAGGTCACGCACGCTCACGTGCGGGTCGCCCGCGAAGCGACGGCGCAGGTGCGCCGCCCGCGAGGGGTCGGCGTCCGTCGCGGTGACGTGACGTCCGTCGCGGGCCCACGTGGCGGCGTAGTCGCCGAGACCGCTGCCGAGCTCGACCGGGTCGTCGCCGAGGTACGGCTCGACCAGGTCGGTCAACCAGCGGTGGTAGTTCACCGCCGACGTCAGGGACTCGAGCGTGAACGACTGGAGCTCGCTGTCGCCACCCACGCTGGGGCCGGTCGGCTCCGGGTCCTTCGACATGTCTCTCCTAGGCGCGGGTGTGCAGCTGGCGCGCGGCCTCGGCGATCGAGCCCGACATGGACGGGTAGACCGTGAAGGCAGCGGCCACCTGGTCGACGGTGAGCTTCGCCTGGACGGCGAGGGCCACGGGGAAGATCAGCTCGCTGGCCGCGGGAGCGACGACCACCCCGCCCATGACGATGCCGGTCCCGGTGCGGGAGAACAGCTTCACGAAGCCGTCCTCGACGTTCTGCATCTTCGCGCGGGCGTTCGTCGACAGGGGCAGCATCACGGACTCGCTCACGATGCCGGCGGCCTCCATCGCCTGCTGCGACCAGCCGACGGTCGCGACCTGCGGGTCGGTGAAGACGTTGGCGGCGACGGCTCGCAGGTTCAGGGGCTGCACCGCGTCGCCGAGCGCGTGCCACATGGCGATGCGGCCCTGCATGGCGGCCACGGACGCCAGCGGCAGCACGCCGGTGCAGTCCCCCGCCGCATAGACGCCGCGTGCGGACGTGCGGGAGACGCCGTCCACCTGCACGTGCCCGGAGTCGGACAGTCGTACGCCCGCCTCGACCAGTCCCAGACCCGCCGTGCTCGGGACGGAGCCGACCGCCATGATGCAGTGGCTGCCCTCGACCGTGCGGCCGTCCTGCAGCCGCACGACCACCCCGTCACCGGTGCGCTCGACGGACTGGGCGCGGGACCGGTCGAGCACGGTCATGCCGCGACGGCGGAACACTCCCTCGATCACCTCGGCGGCGGCGGCGTCCTCGCCCGGCAGTACCCGGTCGCGCGAGCTGACGAGCGTGACGTCGCTGCCCAGACCGAGGTAGGCGTGCGCCAGCTCGGCACCGGTGACGCCGGAGCCGACCACGATCAGCTTCTCGGGGAGCGCGGGCAGGTCGTAGACCTGCTGCCACGTGAGGATGCGCTCCCCGTCGGGCCGCGCCGAGTCGAGGACGCGCGGGGTCGCGCCGGTCGCCACGAGGACGACGTCGGCCTCGAGCCGCTGCGTGCCGCCCTCGTCCTCGACCACGACCGTCTGCGGCCCCTCGAGCCGCCCCGTGCCCTGGAGGACCGTCACGCCCTCGCGGGCCATGCGCTGCGCGATGTCGTCGCTCTGCGCCCTCGCGAGCTGTTTGACGCGCGCGTTGACGGTGCGCAGGTCGGCGCGAGCGACGTCAGCCGCCTCGGAGGTCTCCGTGGCCTCCGCGACGTCCCGCGGTGCCGACTCGTCGTCCGCCACGCGCACGCCGAGACCGGACGCGGCCACGAACCGCGTCATGAAGTCGGCCGACGAGATGAGCGTCTTGCTGGGCACGCAGTCGGTGAGCACGGCGGCCCCGCCGAGCCCGTCACGGTCGACGACCGTCACGCGCGCGCCGAGCTGGGCGGCGACCAGGGCGCTCTCGTACCCGCCAGGTCCGCCGCCGACGACGACGACGCGCTGGTCCGGGGCACTCACGGCGCCCATCCAACCACGTCAGCGACCGCTCCGGTCCTCCGCCTTCACGCCCCTCTACTCTGGGCGGCATGTCCCTGTACGCCGCGTACGCCAGCAACATGGACGCGGCCCAGATGCTGCGTCGCGCGCCGCACTCCCCGTTGCAGGGCACCGGCTGGCTGACCGGCTGGCGGCTCACGTTCGGCGGCGAGGACCTGAGCTGGGAGGGCGCGCTCGCCACCGTGGTGGAGTCGCCCGGCGACGAGGTGTACGTGGCGCTCTACGACCTCAGCGCCGCGGACGAGCAGACGCTCGACGACTGGGAGGGCGGGCGCATCGGGCTCTACCGCAAGCTGCGCGTGCGGGTGCACACCCTGGACGGCGAGGTGCTGGCCTGGCTCTACGTTCTCGACGGGTACGAGGGCGGCCTGCCGACGGCACGGTACCTGGGTCAGCTCGCCGAGGCTGCCGAGGCCGCGGGCGCTCCTGACGACTACGTGGCGGCGCTGCGCAACCGCGCCTGCCGCTCGGTGGACTAGCGCACGGGGCGGTTCGTCCGGTTTGCTCCCGCAGGTCGTCACCTTGTGCCCGCCGCGGTAGGCACGGTTGTCGGCCACGCGGGGTAGCCTGCGACCGCTGGCACCATCCGATGACCACTGGTTCACACCCGGAGGACCACGTGCACCGACCCCCCAGGAGTGCCGCGCTCGCCGCCTCCCTCATCTGCCTCGCCCTCGTGTCCGCAGCCTGCTCCCCACCGGCGAAGGAGGCGTCGAAGGAGAGCGTCAAGGCGTCCAGCGCCACCAGCGCCCAGGACTTCGGCGGCATCGACGCCCTCGTGGCGGCGGCGAAGAAGGAAGGGCAGCTCAACGTCATCGCCCTGCCGCCCGACTGGGCGAACTACGGCGAGGTCATCAAGGCCTTCCAGTCCAAGTACGGCATCACGGTGAACTCAGCCCAGCCTGACGCCGCCAGCCAGGACGAGATCAACGCCGCCAAGCAGCTCAAGGGCCAGAGCAAGGCGCCGGACGTCTTCGACCTCGGCCAGGCGGTGGCGCTGGCCAACACCGACATGTTCGCGCCGTACAAGGTCGCGACGTGGAACGACATCCCCGACTCCCTGAAGGAGTCGAACGGCACCTGGGTCAACGACTACGGGGGCTACATGTCGATCGGCTTCAACTCCGACAAGGTGCCGGCGCCGACGACGGTCAAGGACCTGCTGAAGCCCGAGTACAAGGGCAAGGTGGCGCTCAACGGCGACCCGACGCAGGCCGGTGCGGCGTTCGCCGGGGTGTTCATGGCGGCCCTGGGCAACGGCGGGTCTGCCGACGACATCAAGCCGGGTGTCGACTTCTTCGCCGAGCTGAAGAAGGCCGGCAACTTCCTGCCGGTCGACCCCACGCCGGCCACGATCGAGTCGGGCCAGACCCCCGTCGTCATCGACTGGGACTACCTCAACGTCGGGCAGGGCGCCAAGCTCAAGGGCAAGATCCCGTGGCAGACGGTCGTGCCGCAGAACGCGGTCATCGGCGGCTACTACGTGCAGGCCATCAACGCCGATGCCCCGCACCCGGCAGCCGCGCGGCTCTGGCAGGAGTTCCTGTACTCCGACGAGGGCCAGAACCTGTGGCTCGGTGGGGGCGCCCGACCGGTCCGCGCTGACGCCATGGTCAAGGCCAACACGATCGACAAGACGGCGTACGACGCGCTGCCTCCGGTCACGGGTACGCCGGTCTTCCCGACGAAGGAGCAGACGGACAAGGCCACCGAGTACCTGAAGGCCAACTGGCGCAAGGCGGTCGGTTGAGCCTGACCCCGTCCGAGACGGGTCAGCCGGGCTCCCCGCCCCAGGCGCGCCGGCGCGCCGCCTGGTGGCGGGGCGCCTGGTGGGGAGTCGTGCCCTTCTGGGTGTTCGTCGGCATCTTCCTCGTCGTCCCGACGCTGGTCGTGACGATCGGCGCGTTCCTGGACGCGGACGGTCGGCCCACGCTGGCGAACGTCGAGGCGCTGCGTCAGGGGTACGTGGTCGACGCGCTGGTCGCGACGTTGGAGCTGTCGGCGGTCACGGCGGTCATCGGTGCGGTCGTGGGCGGCCTGCTGTCCTACGCCGTCGTCACAGCCAAGCCCGACGGCCTGCTGCGCCGGGTCGTCACCTCGGCGTGCGGGGTGCTGGCGCAGTTCGGTGGCGTGACCTTGGCCTTCGCCTTCCTCGCGACCGTCGGCGCCCAGGGGCTCATCACGCTGTGGCTGTCGCGGCACGTCGGCATCGACGTCCCCCTGAGCCTCCTGTACAGCCTCAAGGGCTTGGGCCTGGTCTACAGCTACTTCCAGATCCCGCTCATGGTGATCGTGTTCCTGCCGGCGCTGGACGGCGTCCGGCCGCAGTGGCGCGAGGCCACGGAGAGCCTGGGCGGATCGACGTGGCAGTACTGGCGCCACGTCGCCGGGCCGCTGCTGCTGCCGTCGTTCCTGGGATCGCTGCTGCTGCTGTTCGCCAACGCGTTCGCCGCCTACGCGACCGCCGCCGCTCTCGTGAGCCAGGGGTCACCGATCCTTCCCCTCGTCGTGCGGGCCACGTTCACGAGCGAGGTCGTGCTCGGCCAGGCCAACTTCGGCAAGGCCCTCGCCCTCGCCATGGTCGTCGTCGTGGCGATCGTCATGTCGCTGTACGCGTGGCTTCAGCGCCGCACCTCGAGGTGGGTGCGATGAGCGCGTCGACCGCGGCCGTCCGGAGCCGCGGCGTGCAGGCCCGGCGCGCGTCGCGCCAGCGCACCTTCCGAGCGGTCGTCGTCACCGTGCTCGCGATCTTCTTCCTGCTGCCGCTGTTCGCGATGCTGGAGTTCACGACGCGCGGCCCGAACGGCACGCGATCCCTGGCCACGTGGCGCACCGTCGTCGACGTGGGCCTCATCCGCACCGACTACCCCGAGCTCTGGGCCGGCGTCAAGGCATCGGCCGCTCTCGTCGTCCTCACCGTCGCCCTCATGCTCCTGGTGCTGGTACCGACGATGACGTGGGTCCGGCTGCGGCTCCCCCGCATGACGCGCATCGTCGAGTTCACGTGCCTGCTGCCGCTGACGATCCCGGCGATCGTGCTCGTCGTGGGGCTGGCTCCCGTGTACGCGTGGGTCGTGTACTTCCTCGGCGAGTCGTCGGCGCTGCTGTTCTTCGCGTACACGGTGCTGGTGCTGCCCTACTGCTACCGCGCGCTCGACGCCGGGCTGTCCTCCATCGACGTCCGCACGCTGTCCGAGGCGGCGCGCAGCCTCGGAGCCTCCTGGCTGACGGTGATGGTCCGAGTGATCCTGCCCAACATCCGCAGCGCGGTGCTCTCGGCGTCCTTCCTCGCGGTCGCGCTGGTGCTCGGCGAGTTCACCATCGCCTCGCTGCTCAACCGCGACAACCTGCAGGTCGGCATCAACCTGCTCGGCAAGCGCGACGCGCAGATGTCGGTCGCCGTGTCGCTGGCGGCGCTGGTCGTCGCCTTCCTGCTGCTCATGGTGCTGTCGCTGGCTGGCGGACGACGTCGCCGGGGGTCCGCAGGGCGAGCCGGGGCCGTCGACCCGCTCGACGGCCTGCCTCCCGGTACCGACGCCGTCACGGGCACCCCGGTCGCGCCCGTCGCCGCACCCGGCACGGGCACGCGATGAGAACCGCGAGCGCCGTGAACGCCTGGCGTCGAACCGCCGTGGCTCTCGTGCACGTCGTCCCCGACCAGCCGTCGTCTCGTTGGAGGTGGCTCGCGTGAGCTCCCCTGCCCCTGCCGTGGACCCGCAGACGCGTGGTGGCTCCGGCTCTCCGTCGGTCGGCGTGCGGCTCGAGGGTCTGCACCGGCACTACGGGGAGGTGCACGCCCTCGACGGGTTCGACCTGGCGCTGGCGCCGGGCGAGCTGGTAGCGCTGCTCGGCCCCTCGGGCTGCGGCAAGACGACCGCGCTGCGCCTGCTCGCCGGCCTGGAGGACGTCGATGCCGGTCGCATCGTCGTGGGTGACCGCGACGTCACGTCGGTGCCCGCCAACAAGCGCGACATGGGCATGGTCTTCCAGGCGTACAGCCTCTTCCCGCACATGACCGCCCGGGAGAACGTGGCGTTCGGCCTGCAGCTGCGCGGCATCGGCGGCGCGGAGCGTAGGTCGCGTGCCGGCGAGATGCTCGAGCTGGTCGGGCTCTCGGCGCAGGCCGAGCGGTACGCGCACGAGATGTCGGGCGGCCAGCAGCAGCGGGTCGCACTGGCCCGGGCTCTCGCGATCCGACCGCAGGTGCTGCTGCTGGACGAGCCGCTGTCCGCCCTCGACGCCAAGGTGCGGGTGCAGCTGCGCGACGAGATCCGGCGCATCCAGCTGGAGGTGGGCACCACCACGCTGTTCGTCACCCACGACCAGGAGGAGGCTCTCGCCGTGGCCGACCGGGTCGGCGTGATGCGCAACGGCAAGCTCGAGCAGCTGGCGACCCCGGACGACGTCTACTCGCGTCCCAGCACCCCCTTCGTCGCGCAGTTCGTCGGGCTCACGAACCGCGTGGACGCCGAGGCGACCGACGGCGTCGCGCAGGTCATGCGGGCCCGCATCCCGCTGCTCCCCGGCTCGCCGACGTCCGGGCCGGTGACCGTGCTCGTCCGCCCCGAGCAGGTGCAGCTGCACCCGTCCCCGACCGGCGAGACGACGGTGGTGTCCACGAGCTTCCTCGGGGCGCTCGGCCGCGTGCACCTCCAGACCGCCGACGGCACCCCCCTGACGGCGCAGGTCTCGAGCCAGGAGGTCGAGGCGCTGCGGCCAGGCGACCGGGTCACCGTCGCGTTGCGGCCGGTGCCGGCGCTCGCCGTGCCGCGCACCTGACGCTCCCCAGAGCCGCTGGGGGCGGGCGGAAGTCGGCAGTGCCAC
>DASSTJ010000015.1:0-15499 GCA_035707965.1 Actinomycetales bacterium | reverse complement strand
CTCACGCTTGGCCTTGTCGCCGAGCAGCGTCTTCTCCTTGTCGCGCAGCGACGCGGCCTTCTCGAAGTCCTGCGCGTCGATCGCGGACTCCTTCTCGCGGCGCACCTCGGAGATCCGCTCGTCGAACTCGCGAAGATCCGGCGGCGCGGTCATCCGGCGGATGCGCATCCGCGAGCCGGCCTCGTCGATCAGGTCGATCGCCTTGTCGGGCAGGAACCGGTCGCTGATGTAGCGGTCAGCCAGCCCGGCGGCCGAGACGAGCGCGGCGTCGGTGATCGAGACGCGGTGGTGCGCCTCGTACCGGTCGCGCAGGCCCTTGAGGATCTCGATCGTGTGCGCGACGGTCGGCTCGCCGACCTGCACCGGCTGGAACCGCCGCTCGAGCGCGGCGTCCTTCTCGAGGTACTTGCGGTACTCGTCCAGCGTCGTCGCGCCGATCGTCTGCAGCTCACCGCGGGCGAGCATCGGCTTGAGGATGGACGCCGCGTCGATGGCGCCTTCGGCGGCACCTGCCCCGACGAGCGTGTGGATCTCGTCGATGAACAGGATGATGTCGCCGCGGGTGCGGATCTCCTTGAGCACCTTCTTCAGGCGCTCCTCGAAGTCACCGCGGTAGCGACTGCCCGCCACGAGGGCACCGAGGTCGAGCGTGTAGATCTGCTTGTCCTTGAGCGTCTCGGGCACCTCACCCTTGACGATGCCCTGCGCTAGTCCCTCGACGACGGCGGTCTTGCCCACGCCGGGCTCGCCGATGAGGATCGGGTTGTTCTTCGTGCGGCGGGACAGCACCTGCATGACCCGCTCGATCTCTTTCTCACGTCCGATGACCGGGTCGAGCTTGCCCTCGCGAGCGGCCTGCGTGAGGTTGCGGCCGAACTGGTCGAGCACCAGCGAGCCGGACGGCGTGCCCTCGGCGGGCCCACCGGCGGTCGCGGGCTCCTTGCCCTGGTAGCCAGACAGCAGCTGGATGACCTGCTGGCGCACGCGGTTGAGGTCGGCGCCCAGCTTGACGAGCACCTGGGCGGCGACGCCCTCGCCCTCGCGGATGAGCCCGAGCAGGATGTGCTCGGTGCCGATGTAGTTGTGGCCGAGCTGCAGCGCCTCGCGCAGGCTCAGCTCGAGCACCTTCTTGGCCCG
Organism: Actinomycetales bacterium; assembly: GCA_035707965.1. Taxonomy (GTDB): domain Bacteria; phylum Actinomycetota; class Actinomycetes; order Actinomycetales; family Angustibacteraceae; genus DASSTJ01. The sequence goes on along the minus strand of DASSTJ010000015.1, from coordinate 14,362 downwards.
CGGCGTGAACGGGATGTGGCCGGACGGCGCCTGCTGGCCCTGGCCGATGATCTCCTGAACCTGCTCGCGAACCGCGTCGAGCGAGATGCCGAGGCTCTCGAGGGCCTTGGCGGCGACGCCCTCGCCCTCGTGGATGAGGCCGAGCAGGATGTGCTCGGTGCCGATGTAGTTGTGGTTGAGCATGCGGGCCTCTTCTTGCGCCAGCACGACAACACGACGGGCCCGGTCGGTGAACCTCTCGAACATCTGTGCTCTCCTCGCGAGCGGTCTGTCAGGAGCGGGACTCTCCCCTCCCTTCGACCACGACTGATGCTATCCCCCGTGGTCCGACACCCACCTGTTGTGAACGACCGTCGCTGGTGGCTCCCGCGCGGTGTCCGTCCCGGTCCTATCGGCACGTGGGTCACCCCTCTGGACCGGTGGATGTCGCACTCGTCCCAACTCGCCGCGGCGGGCGCCTGTTCCGGCTCGGGGCCGCGTTCGCCCAGCGCGGAACCGGCGGCCCGAGCAGGTGCGCAACCGCGATCAGGCAGTGCGGACGCCGAGAGGGGCACGATCGGCGGGTGACCACGTCGGACGACCGCCTCCGCGCCATCCTCGACCTCGTCGAGGAGAGCCTCGACGAGCCCGACCTGCCCGGCGACGAGCTCGCGCGCCGGGCCTACCTCTCGCGCTTCCACTTCGACCGGCTGGTCAGCGCTGCCCTCGGCGAGCCACCCGGCGCCTTTCGACGCCGGCTGCTGCTGGAGCGGGCCGCGTACCGGCTGCTCTCGACGTCGACACCCGTCATCGACCTCGCCACGGACTGCGGCTACTCGTCCGCGGAGGCCTTCACCCGGGCGTTCGCGCGGGCCTACGGCCGGCCGCCGTCGCACTACCGGGCGGCGCCGGCGTCCGGCCGGCTCGGGCACCTGGTCACGCAGCACGCCCTGCCGGCCCCGAGCGGCATCCACTTCCACCCCCCGGGCGGCCTGCGGCTGCCCGCCACCCGAAGGAGCACGCCCATGGACCTCCTCACCCGCATGGTGGACCACCACCTGTGGCTCACCGGCGAGATCATCGACCGCACCGCCCGACTCGACGACGAGGTGCTCGACCGGCCGGTGGAGCTCTCGGTCGAGGGCATCGACGACAGCCCCAGCCTGCGTGGGCTCACCGACCGCCTGGTCGGCCAGCTCGAGATGTGGGTGCACGCGCTGGAGGGCGGCACGTCGATGCCCGCGGCGGGCGACACGACGCCCGACGGCCTACGGCGGCGCCTCGCCGAGACGGCGCCGCGCTTCCGCGAGCTGGTGCTCGACCCGGTGAAGGACGGCCGGGGGGACGAGACCTTCGTGGACGCCGTCTGCGACCCGCCCGAGACGTTCACGTACGGCGGCGTGCTCGCGCACGTGCTCACCTTCGCGGCCGTGCGGCGGACCATGGCGGTGGGCGCGCTGGAGTCGGCAGGCGTGCGTGACCTCGGCGCCGGTGACCCCATGCGGTTCGTCGGCGGCACCGGTGACGACGCGTCGACGATCACGCGACGCCGCGACGACAGCTGATCGGCCCGGCCCTGTGTGGAGCGTCCGCCTCGCTGGAGCGAACGGATGGTCCACGGTCAGGCGCTGCGCCGGGCCGCCTTCTTGGCCGCCGTCTTCGTGGACTTCGCCGTCTTCTTCGCCGGCGCCGCCTTCTTGGCCGGCGAGCCTGCCGTCTTCTTCGCCGCGGTCTTCTTCGCCGGCTTCGCGACCGGCTGCTCGCCGCGTCCGCTGCGGGCCTGGTCGACGGAGCGCTGCAGCGCCGCGAGCAGGTCGACGACCTCGCCACCGGACGACGCCTCCCGGGCCGCGGGAGCCTCGCTGACGTCGCCGCCCGCCACCTTGCCCTCGAGCAGCGAGACCACGGCGTCGCGGTAGTCGTCCTCGAACTCCTCGGGGTCGTAGTCACCGGTCATCGAGTCGACGAGGGACGCCGCCATGGCCAGCTCCTGCGGACGCAGGTCGGACGCGTCGCCGAGCGTGTCGAAGTCGGGCTGCCGGATCTCGTCCGGCCACAGCATCGTCTGCAGGACGATCACGTCGTCCCGCACGCGCAGCACCGCGAGGGTGGACCGGTTGCGGATCGCGACGTGCACGAGCGCCATGCGGTCGGCCTCGCGCAGCGCCTCGCGCAGCAGGGCGTACGGCTTGACGCCCAGGCGGTCGGGCTCGAGGTAGTAGCTCTTCTCGAGCAGCATGGGGTCGATCTGCTCCGCTGGCACGAACCGCTCGACCTCGATCTCGCGGCTGCCGCTCACCGGCAGGTCGGCGAGGTCCTCGTCGGTGAGGATGACGAGCTGCCCGTCCGGCGACTCGTACCCCTTGGCGATCTCGTCGTACGAGACCTCCTCGCCGCACACGCTGCAGACCCGCCGGTACTTGATGCGCCCGCCGTCCTCGCGGTGCACCTGGTGGAACGCCACGTCGTGGCTGCTCGTGGCCGTGTACATGCGCACCGGCACGTTGACCAGCCCGAACGAGACCGCGCCCTTCCACATCGCCCGCATCGGTCCTCCTCGCCTCGGTCACGCCGAGATGGCGTCGGATCGGCCCCTCGGGCCGACGGCACGTCCGCACCAGTGTGACGCGTGAGCACGTCTGTGGCACCTCCGTTTGGTTCCGCGCGTCGCGGCCCTTCCGGCACCTCTCCCGAAAGGTGCACGCGTGGAGCGCCCTGGGCGCGCACGTTCTGGTGAAGGTGCACGTTCCGAGCACGGCCCGGCAGGATGACGGGCATGCGACCGATGCTGGCCACGCCGCTGGGCCCGGGCGGCGAACCGCCGTCCGGTGAGCAGTGGTCGCACGAGGTGAAGTGGGACGGCATGCGCGTCCTGGCCGACGTCCGCGACGGCCAGGTGCGGCTCTTCTCCCGCAACGAGACCGAAGCGACCGTCGCGTTCCCCGAGCTCGTGCCGGCCACGTCGCGGCTCGCCGACGCCCACCTCGACGGCGAGGTCGTGGCCATGGTCGACGGCAGGCCGAGCTTCGCCGCACTGGCCGAGCGCATGCACGTGCGCGACCGGCGTCGTGCCGCAGCCCTGGCCGAGCGCGCACCAGTCTCCTACCTGGTGTTCGACGTCGTGCGGCTCTACGGAGTGGATCTCGTGGGCCGCCCGCTCGACGAGCGCCGCGACACGCTGGGCCGCCTCGAGCTCGACGAGCGGTGGCAGGTCCCCCCCAGCTACGAGGACGGCCGTGCCCTGGCCGCCGCCACGCTCGAGCAGGGCCTCGAGGGCGTGGTGAGCAAGCGTCGCTCGTCGCGCTACCAGCCAGGTCGCCGCAGCCCGGACTGGCTGAAACTGCACCACCGCAGCACCCAGACGGCGGTGATCGGCGGCTGGCGGCCGCAGACCGGCACCTCTCACCGCATCGGGTCCCTGCTCCTCGGTCTCCCGGACGGCGAGAGCGGGCTCGCGTTCATCGGGCGCGCCGGCAGCGGGCTCACGGCGGGCATGGCGGCCGACCTCACACGGCTGCTCACGCCGCTGGAGCGGCCGACCAGCCCGTTCCACGGCGCGCTACCCCGGGCCGACACCACGGGTGCGGTGTGGGTCGAGCCGCAGGTGTGCATCGAGGTCCGGCACCTGGGGCACGGCGGCAACGGTCGGCTGCGCCAGCCCGTCCTGCGCGGCCTGCGCAGCGACGTCTCGCCGGAGGAGCTGCGACGTGAGCCCTGACCCCGACACCGTGCGCGTCAAGGTCGACGACCACGTGCTGAAGCTGAGCAACCTGCACAAGGTGCTGTACCCGGCGACGGGGACGACGAAGGGCGAGGTGCTCGACTACTACGCGCGCGTGGCACCGGTGATGCTGCCCCACGTGGGACGACGCCCCGTGACCCGCAAGCGCTGGCCGGACGGTGTCGAGAGCGAGCCGTTCTTCGAGAAGAACGTCCCGCGCGGCACGCCGGACTGGGTCCAGACGGTGACGATCGCGACGCCCGGCTCGTCCCGGGGCCGCGAGAGCGTGACGTTCCCGCTCGTGGAGGATCTCGCGACGCTGACGTGGCTGGTGAACCTCGCGTCGCTCGAGATCCACGTGCCCCAGTGGCAGGTGGGGCCGCGCGGTGCCGTGCGCAGGCCGGACCGGCTGGTCGTCGACCTCGACCCGGGGGCTCCCGCCGGTCTGCGCGAGTGCGCTGAGCTGGCCCTGCTGGTACGCGACCGGCTCGCCGAGGACGGTCTCGAGGCCGTGCCCGTGACGAGCGGCAGCAAGGGGCTGCAGCTGTACGCGGCCGTCTCGGGAAAGCAGGACGCGGACGTGATGCGCAGCTATGCGAAACGCCTCGCCGAACAGCTCACGAAGGAGCACCCCCAGCTGGTGCTGGCCGTCATGACGCGGGCCGCCCGTCCTGGAAAGGTGCTGCTCGACTGGAGCCAGAACCACGCTGCCAAGACCACCATCTGCCCGTATTCGCTGCGCGGTCGGGAGCACCCGAATGTCGCCGCGCCGCGGACATGGGAAGAGATCGAGGACGTCGACGGTCTCAGACAGCTGTCATTCACGGAGGTTCTCGACCGGATCGACCAGCACGGTGACCTGGCGTCCACCCTGTTCACGACCGGCCCGCGCGTTCCGACGTCCTGACGCCGCATCGCAGCAACGGACGCCACAGGACGGGGGACGGGCGCGGCCCCACCGGGTCGCGCCCGTCCCGAGCCTTCAGCGAGCGGCGGCGTAGGCGTCCATCACCTCACGGGAGATGCGGCCACGCTCGCTCACCTCGTAGCCGTTCTCCTTGGCCCACGCCCGGATCGCCGCCGTGTCGTTGCCGCCACGTGAGCGACGTGCGGACGAACGGCCGGTTGAGGACGACGCGCCACGGCCGACCTTGCGGGCGTTGCCCACCCAGGTCGCGAAGTCGTCACGCAGCTTGGCGGCATTCTTCTGAGAGAGGTCGATCTCGTAGCTCACGCCGTCAAGGGAGAAGCTGACCGTCTCGGCGCCTTCGGTGCCGTCGAGGTCGTCGATCAGGAGAACCTGAACGCGCTGTGCCATGGGTGCCACCATTTCAAAATGTGTCGCCGGCCCGGGTGTGCCGGTCGCTGCACAAAGAATGGCTTTGGCATTACGGCGTGTCAAATGCCGAGAACGCTCCTGTGGATGACGAAGAAGAAATGTGCGGGTCGTGTGCAGGAGAGGCGCTATCTCGGCGTTTCCACGTGACGGGAGAGGGTGCGCGCCTCGTCCGCCTGCTCCAGCTTCTTCAACGCCTCACGCTCGCGGCGGTCGCTGAACACGATGGCGCGCAGCACGACGACGAAGACGACGAACATGCCGAGGAACGGGACGAGCGCGGCGACGACCTTCATGCGTCCACGATACGTCGCCACGCCACCGGCGAGACCGGCACGGTGCCGCCGGGCGTCCCGGCGTCAGAGCGGCTTGACCAGCGGGAAGAGGATCGTCTCGCGGATGCTGCCGATGCCCGTCAGCGCCATGAGCAGCCGGTCGATGCCCATGCCCTGACCGCCGGTCGGCGGGAGGGCGTACTCCATGGCCCGCAGGAAGTCCTCGTCGAGGCGCATGGCCTCCTCGTCACCGAGCGCGGCCAGCTTCGCCTGGGCCTCGAACCGCTCACGCTGGACCACCGGGTCGACGAGCTCGGAGTAGCCCGTGGCCAGCTCGAACCCCCGCACGTACAGGTCCCACTTCTCGGTGACGCCGGGCTGCGTGCGGTGCTCACGGGTCAGCGGGGTGGTCTCGACCGGGAAGTCCCGCACGAAGGTCGGTCCGTGCAGGTCGTCCCCGATCAGGTGCTCCCACAGCTTCTCCACCAGCTTGCCGTGACCGCGATGCGCCGGGTCGACCTCGAGACCGAGCCGCTCGGCATGGGCCACCAGCTGCGCGACCGTCGTGTCCGGAGTGACCTGCTCACCGAGCGCCTCGGACAGCGAGCCGTACATCGTCAGGCAGGCCCACTCGCCGCCGAAGTCGTAGGCGCTGCCGTCGACCAGCGTGGCCACGTGCGACCCGAAGATCGCCTCGCACGCGTTCTGCACCAGCACGCGCGTCATGTCGGCGACCGAGTTGTAGTCGCCGTAGGCCTCGTAGAACTCCAGCATGGCGAACTCGGGGCTGTGCGTGGAGTCAGCGCCCTCGTTGCGGAAGTTGCGGTTGATCTCGAAGACGCGCTCGAGACCGCCGACAGCCGCCCGCTTGAGGAACAGCTCCGGCGCGATCCGGAGGAAGACATCCATGTCGAACGCGTTGATGTGCGTCGAGAACGGCCGAGCCGCGGCGCCGCCGTGCAGCGTCTGCAGCATGGGCGTCTCGATCTCGACGTAGTCGTGGTGGTGAAACGTCTCCCGCAGGCTGCGGACGACGGTCGCGCGGCGCCGCGCCATCGCGCGGGCCTCCGGGCGCACGATGAGGTCGACGTACCGCTGCCGCACGCGTGTGTCCTCGCCGAGCTCCGCGCCCTCGTGCAGGTTCGGCAGCGGACGCAGCGCCTTGGCGGCCAGCTGCCAGCCGTCGGCCATGACGCTCAGCTCGCCTCGCTTGCTCGACACGACGCGGCCGTGCACGAACACGTGGTCGCCGAGGTCGACGTCCGCCTTCCACTGCGCGAGCGCCGCCTCACCCACCTCGGCGAGGCTGAGCATCACCTGCAGCCGCGTGCCGTCCCCCTCCTGCAGCGTGGCGAAGCAGAGCTTGCCGGTGTTGCGCACGAACACGACGCGACCCGCGACGCCGACGACATCGTCTGTCTCCTGGCCCGGCTCGAGGTCGGGGTGGTCGGCTCGGACCTGAGCCAGCGAGTGCGTGCGCGGCACGGCAACCGGGTAGGGCTGCACGCCGGACGCCAGCATGCGGTCACGCTTCTCCCGCCGCACCCGCATCTGCTCAGGCACGTCGTCGACGTGCTCGGTGCGGTCGCTCGGCTGCGGAGAAGGCGTCTGGCTCACCGCGCAAGGCTACCGAGGGGGGAGGACGCTCCTCGCCGGCGCCCGACGTCCGACCACCTCGTCGTTGGGGCAACGGTTCGTCACGGATGATGAGCCGTGGCACCGTCGCTCGGCGGGCTCTGGTGCAACGAATCATCACCGGTGACGATTCGTTGCACCACTGGCCGACTCAGCCGGCTCCGACCGCGTCCGTCAGGTCGAGGGCCAGGTCGAGGATCGGGCTGGAGTGGGTGAGCCCTCCGACCGACAGGTAGTCGACCCCGGTCTCGGCGTACTCGCGGGCGTGCTCGAGGGTGAGCCCGCCGGTGGCCTCGAGCTCGACGCGCTCGGACGTCGCGGCGCGCACGGCGCCCACGGTCTCGCTCAGCAGGGCCGGCGACATGTTGTCGCACAGCAGGAACCGCGCTCCCGCCTCGACGGCCTCGAGCGCTTCGTCGACCGTCGTCACCTCCACCTGCACCTCGACCGGCGGGAACGCCCGGCGCACAGCGCGGTACGCGGCGCGCACCGAGCCGGCGGCGAGCTTGTGGTTGTCCTTCACCATCGCCACGTCGTACAGGCCCATGCGCTTGTTCGTGCCGCCACCGCAGCGCACCGCGTACTTCTCGAGGGCCCGGAGTCCCGGCGTGGTCTTTCGCGTGTCGAGCACGGTGGCACCGGTGCCGGTCAGGGCGTCGGCCCACCGCCGCGTGTGCGTGGCCACGCCGGACATCCGGCACACGAGGTTCAACGCCGTCCGCTCACCGGTGAGCAGCACCTGGGTCGGCCCTTCGGCCTCGAGCAGCACGTCACCTCGACGCACTGCCGTGCCGTCGTCCACGAGCCGCCGTACCTGCACGGCGTCGGCACCGAGCCGCCGGCGGACGTCGTCCCAGACCACGTCGAAGACGTCGAGGCCGGCGACGACACCGTCGGCCCGCGCGACGACCTGGGCGGTGCTGCGGTGCTCGAGCGGGATCGTCGCGGACGCCGTGACGTCGACGCCGGACGGCCCGCCCAGGTCCTCGTCCAGAGCACCCGCGGCGACCTCGCGCACCCGGGCCAGGTCGAGCCCCTCCTCCGATACCGTGCTGCTCACGCTCCCACCTCCTCCTCGGCCGGCTGGTCCACCGGCGCGTACGCCACCTGGACGCCACCGCCCTCGTCGAGCCACACCGTCTGGTGCCCCCTCCAGCGACCGTCGTCCCGCGCCGGGAAGTCGCTGCGCACGTGCCCGCCGCGCGACTCCTGCCGCAGCGCCGCCACCTGCGTCAGCACCGTACCGACCTGGTGCAGGTTCGTGGTCTCCCACGCGGCCGCCGAGGGCACGTCGCTCGCGAGCGCCACGACGTCAGCGAGACGTCGGACGGTCTCGGACGTCGACGCCGCCGACCGCACGGCACCCGCGCCGGCCGTCATCGCGGCCTGCACCTGGGCCCGCGCCGCAGGGTCCAGGAGTCCGGGCCGCCGGCCAGGGTCGTCCGGGTCGGCGAAGGGCAGCTCTCCGTCGGCGAGCCGCGCGGAGAGGTCGTCGGCGATGCGGTTCGCGAAGACCAGGCCCTCGAGCAGCGAGTTCGAGGCGAGCCGGTTGGCGCCGTGGACGCCGGAGCAGGCGACCTCGCCGCACGCGGAGAGGCCCGCCAGCGACGAACGGCCCCGCAGGTCGGTGACGACGCCACCGCTGGCGTAGTGCTGCGCTGGCGCCACGGGCAACAGCTCGACCGTCGGGTCGAAGCCGAGCTCGCGGCAGCGCCGCACGATCGACGGGAAGCGACGCTCCAGGAACGCGGCGCCGAGGTGCCGCGCGTCGAGGTAGACGTGGTCGGAGCCGGTCGCCTGCATGCGGTCGACGATCGCCCGCGCGACCACGTCGCGCGGCGCCAGGTCGGCGAGCTCGTGCACCCGTGTCATGAAGCGGTCGCCGCTGGCGTCGACGAGGAACGCGCCCTCGCCGCGGACGGCTTCGCTGATCAGCGGCTGCTGACCCGTCGCCCCCGCGCCCAGCCACAGCACGGTGGGGTGGAACTGCACGAACTCCAGGTCGCGCACCCGGGCACCCGCGCGCACCGCCGCCGCGACGCCGTCACCGGTGGCCACGGCGGGGTTGGTGGTGGAGGAGTACACCTGACCGAGGCCACCCGTGGCGAGCACGACCGCGCGCGCGAGCGCCGCGCCGACCCCGTCGCGCTGGCCCTCCCCCAGGACGTGGAGGGTGACACCGCAAACCCGACCGTCCGCGGTCTGCAGGACGTCGACGACCATCGCGTGCTCGATCACCTCGATGCCGGGATCGTCACGCACCGCCTCGAGCGCAGCGAGCAGCGCGCGCGAGATCTCCTTGCCGGTCGCGTCGCCCCCGGCGTGCGCGATCCGGTCGCGGTGGTGCCCGCCCTCGCGGGTCAGCGCGATCTCGCCGTCCGGCGTCCGGTCGAACTGCGTGCCCAGCCGCACGAGCTCGCGCACCCGCTCGGGTCCTTCGGTCACCAGGACGCGGACGGCATCGACGTCGCAGACCCCGGCGCCGGCCACCAGCGTGTCCTGCAGGTGCTCGGCGGGCGAGTCGGCGGGGTCGAGAGCGGCCGCGATGCCGCCCTGCGCCCAGCGCGTCGAGCCCTCGTCGAGCACGGTCTTGGTGACGAGCAGCACCCGGTCCACGCGCTGCCGCAGCCGCAGAGCAGCGGTGAGGCCGGCGATCCCCGAACCGACCACGACGACCTCGGCGCTCGTCGTCCAGCCCGGAGCCGGAGCGAGCAGCCGCCGAGCCAGCGTCGGGGCGCTCACGCCGTCACCCGGGCCGTCGAGCCCCAGGCGTCGACCTGCCCGCCGCCCGGCCCGATCAGCAGCGGCACGTTGTCGATGAGCCGAGTCGTGCCGACGCGCGCCGCCACGGCCAGCAGCGCCTCACCGTGGTACCACTCGGGCACGTCGGCCAGTGTCGTCGGGTGCACCAGCACCAGGTAGTCGACGAGCACCAGCGGCTCGGCCACCAGCACGGCGCGGGCGGCGCGGCGCACCGCGCTCGGTCCCTCGGCCGCAGCCGCGGCTCCGGCGCGGAGGGAGGCCGACAGCGCGAGGGCCGCCTCCCGGTCGCTGGGCGTCAGGTAGGTGTTGCGGCTGCTGAGCGCCAGTCCGTCGTCCTCGCGCACCGTCGGTACGGCGATCACGTCGACCCCGAAGTCGAGGTCGCGCACCATGCGGCGGATGAGCAGGAGCTGTTGCGCGTCCTTCTGGCCGAAGTAGGCGAGGTCGGCCCGGGTCAGGTGCAGCAGCTTGCCGACCACGGTCAGCACCCCGTCGAAGTGGCCCGGACGAGCCGCGCCCTCGAGCACGTCGCCCAACGGCCCGGCGCTGATGCGCACGCCGGGGTCACCGTCGGGGTAGACGACGTCCGGACTGGGGGCGAAGACGACGTCCACCCCCTCCCGCTCGCAGATGACGAGGTCGTCGTCGAACGTGCGCGGGTAGCGCGAGAGGTCCTCCTTCGGCCCGAACTGCAACGGGTTGAGGAAGATCGTGACGATGACGTGAGCTGCCCGCTGACGGGCCTGCCGGATCAGCGCCGCGTGCCCGGAGTGCAGGGCACCCATCGTCATCACGACCGCGACCGGGCCGTCGTCCAGGGCGGCACGCGCCGGCGCGAGCTCGGCACGGGTGCGGCAGACGACGGGGGTGGTGCCGGTCACTCAAGGCTCCTTCGAACGGGCCAGGGCGTCGAGCAGGGTCTCAGCGGCCTGCGCCGACAGCCTGCCGTCGGCGAGCGCACGCAGAGCGGTCGCCCGGGCCAGCTCGACGTAGGTGGGCAGCACGTCCGGCGTCTCGCCAGCGAGCTCGCGCACGTGCGCGGCCACGGTACCGGCGTCCCCCCGGGCCACCGGACCGGTGAGAGCAGCGTCACCCTGGCGGAGCGCCCCGTCGAGGGCGGCCGACAGCAGCGGCGCCAGCACCCGGTCCGGCGCCGCCACCCCGGAGTCACCCAGCACCTGCAGGGACTGCGCCACCAGCGTGACGAGGTGGTTCGCCCCGTGCGTGAGCGCGGCGTGGTAGCGGGCACGAGCCTCCTCGGCCACCCAGACCGGCTCGGCGGTCATCTCGACCACGAGAGCCTCGCCCACGGGCCGCATGGCCGGCGCCGTGGTGACGCCGAAGCAGCAGTCCTGGAGGCGGTCGAGGTCGAGCGAGGTGCCGGTGAACGTCATCGCGGGGTGCAGAGCCAACCCGATCGCGTGGGCCTGGGCCACGGCGTCCAGGACGCCGATGCCGTACCGCCCGCTGGTGTGGGCGACCAGCTGCCCGGCCTGCCAGGCCCCCGTCTCGGCCAGACCGGTCACGAGCGCCGGCAGGTCGTCGTCCGGCACAGCCAGCAGCACCAGCTCGGCCCGCGCCACGACGTCCGGCACCGGCAGCAGCGGCACACCGGGCAGGAGGGCGGCGGCCCGCTCGACCGTCGCTGCGCTCACCCCGCTCGCCGCGACGACGTGGTGGCCGGCGCGCGACAGGGCAGCGCCCAGCACGGCGCCGACGCGGCCGGCGCTCACCACACCGACCTCGAGGCGCGCCGGCCGCTCCTGCTCCTTCACTCCCACGACGCTAGCGTGGCGCCACTACGCTCGTGGTCATGGGACGGCACGAGCGGATCGCAGCGCTCGCGGCGGTGGACCGGCCAGGTCTCGTCGTCGCCGACCTGGGCTGCGGCACCGGGCGCACCGTCCGGGCGCTGCTCTCGGGGCCCGTCACCCCGGCGCGCGTGGAGGCGCTCGACCGCGGCTCCGCGCTCGACGACGACCTGCTGGGCGATGCGCGGGTGGTGTCGCGCCTCGCCGATCTCGACGAACCCCTGCCGTTCGAGGCCGCCTCGCTGGACCGAGTCGTCTCGGTCAACGTGATGGAGGGGGTGGCGGACGCCCAGGCGTTCCTGCGCGAGTGCCACCGGGTGCTCGCACCCGGCGGGCTCGCGGTCATCGGGCACACCGACTTCGACACCGCCCTGTTCACGAGCGACGACGACGCGCTCACGCGGCTGCTGGTCGACCGGTTCGTGGCCGACGTCCCCACCTGGGACGCGCACACCGACGGTTTCATGGGACGCAAGCTGCTGCGCCTTGCCGTCGAGTCGCCGTTCGAGGTGACCGACGTGCAGTCGTGGGCCGACCCGCACCGCCGGTTCGACGAGGGCTCGCTGGCGTGGAAGATCGCCATGGGCATGGTCGCCGCCGTCCGGGACGACGAGGACCTGGCGGCTCGGGCCGCGCAGTGGCTGGAGTCGGTGGGCCGGCTGGCGCACGAGGGGCGCTTCCTGTTCACGGTCACGGACGTCGCCGTCGTCCTGCGGCGGTGACCAGCGCGGCGGCCGACCAGCGGTTCGTGCCCTGGGACGTCGCGTGGCACGACGCGCTGTACGGCGAGCACGGCTTCTACCGGGCCGCGGCTGCGTCAGCGCACTTCCGCACGAGCGTGCACGCGTCACCGCTGCTCGCCAGCGCGCTCGTCGGTCTGGCACGCGGCTGCGGCCTGTCCCGCGTCGTTGACGTGGGCAGCGGGCGGGGCGAGCTGCTCTCGGCGATGGCGGACGCCCACCCCGACCTGGATCTCGTGGGTGTCGACGTCGTGGGCCGGCCCGCGGGCGTGGCGCCGGGCGTGCGGTGGCTGCGCTCCCCCGGCGGCGCGCTGCTGCCCGACGAGCTCGACGTCCACCGCTCGCTCGTCGTCGCGCACGAGTGGCTGGACGACGTGCCCTGCCCGGTCGCGCAGGTCGACGACCAGCGCCGCTGGCGGGCGGTGCACGTCGACCCCGCGACGGGCGAGGAGCGCCTGGGCCCACCGGTGGACCGCGACCACGAGGCCTGGTTGACGACGTGGTGGCCGGCCGCCGAGCCGAGGTACCGCGCCGAGGTCGGGCTCCCCCGCGACAACGCCTGGGCGCGGCTCGTCGCCGCGGCGGACGGCGGGGTGCTGCTGGCGGTGGACTACGCGCACCAGCGCGAGGACCGGCCGCCCCGGGGCAGCCTCGTCGGCCACCGCGACGGACGCGTCGTGCCACCCGTGCCCGACGGCTCCTGCGACGTGACCGCCCACGTCGCGATCGACTCCGTCGCGCAGGCCGGAGAGGCGGCTGGCGCGACCCAGACGGTGCTCACGTCCCAGCACGCCGCGCTGCGCTCCCTCGGCGTGACGGCGGAGCTGCCGGGCTCGTCGTCCGCCCGCACCGACCCGCCCGGCTACCTGGCCTCCCTGCGGCGCGCGGGTGAGGCAGCCGAGCTGCTCGACCGAGGGGGACTCGGGTCGTTCACGTGGCTCGTGCAGTCGCGCCGGTCGGCGGCCGGCCCGGGCTCGCCGCGAGGCGCACCGGGTGGCACGGATTAGACAGGAGACGGCACGGTTCGCCAGGCTAGGGCCGTTGTGTGCACCGTCGACCGTGGTCCGCGGCTGCAGCGCCGACGGGCGGCTGCGGCTGCTCTGTGCTGCGCGGTGGGGGTCGCCCTCGCCGGCTGCGCCTCCGGTGGCAACCCGACCACCGACGCCGAGCGCGTCACGGTGACGGAGTCGGTCACCCCGACCGCCAGCGCTACGACACCGAGCAGCGACGTCAAGGGACGCCGCTTCGACGTCGGCACCGTGAGCGGCGTCAAGGAGGTCGACGGCGAGCTCGTCCTGCAGCTGGACCGGTGGACGGTGAAGGGTCTGCCCGACGCCCAGCTCGCGAAGGACGGCATCACCGTCACGCCGCACACCGGCGACCGCTTCGAGAACCAGAACGACGACAAGCTGCGCACGGTGCCGGTGGCGCCCGGGGCGACCGTCGTGGTCAACCGGTGCGTCAAGAACGGCGACCAGCTCGGCCTGACGTCGACACCGCAGGACGCCGCCGGCTGGCTCGACGACCCCAACAGCAAGGCCGTGCTGCTGCTGACGTACGACTCCGCAGGCCGCGTCGTCCGCATGGACACCGACCCGCGCTGCTGAGCGTCAGCGCACCATCCAGCGGCCGTCGCCCTCCACGGACCGGTCCGCCCTGGCGGTGCGCGCCCGGTCGGCCTGCTCGTGCAGCAACGCGGCCGCAGCCGGCCCGGCCAGGTGCCGCACCGAGGGCTGCACCGGACCCTGAGTCGAGTGAAGCGCGAAGGTAGCGAGGCCGAGCCGCCGCTGCAACGGGCCCTGCTGCAGGCCGAGACTCTGCGTGCGGGCGTGGGGGACGACGTCCAGCTCCCGCACCAGCACTCCGCGACGCGCCAGCAGCACCTGCGGTCCGACGAGCACGCCATGCCGCCGCCACCCGATCGGGTCGAGCCACCGGGACGACGCCGGGCTCGCCGTGAAGCCCCCGTCGCCGCCCGTGCCGGTCATGCCGGCCTCCAGCGAGCGCCGCCACTCGGGCGGCTCGTCGGCCGTCGCGGCGCCGAGCAGCGGCATCGCGAGCTGCACCACCTCGAGCGCCTGCTCACGGGTGCCCACCGCCAG
>DASSTJ010000014.1:0-4226 GCA_035707965.1 Actinomycetales bacterium | reverse complement strand
ATCGACGGCACCTCCGGACCGGAGGCGGCACCGGTGAAGCAGGAGACCAGAGCCTCCAGCGCCAACGTGAGGGACGTCCCCTTCACGCCGCCGAAGGCCAGCAGCGAGCCGGCCGCCCCGGCGGACGCGTCCTCGGTCGGGCGCCCAGCCGCATCCAGCGCCCAGCCCAGGGGGATGGACTCCCCGCGGGCCGCTGGACCGTCGACCGCGCCGGTGAGCACGACGCCGTTGGAGACGTCCACGACCATAGGTGAACGCCCTGTCACCGGGAACCCGTACGACCACGGGTTGGTCGCGAGCAGGGGCTCGGCCCCGCCCCACGGCGCGATGCGCGGCCCCCCGCCGCTCGCCGCGTAGGCCACCAGTCCCCGCTCGGCCGTGCGGCGCGCGTAGTACCCCAGCGCCCCGAGGTGGTTGCTGCGGCGGACCGAGACGACGCCCACGCCGTGGTCGCGGGCGAACCGCTCGGCGAGCGCCGAGGCGGCGTCGGCGGCAACCTGCCCGAAGCCGTCGGCGCCATCGAGCACCCCGACCGGTCCGTCACCGGCGTCCACGCGGGTGACCACCGCGTCGGCGACGATGCCGCCCTTCTGGACGCGCTGCACGTACGCCGGGAGGCGAGCCACCACGCCGTGGGAGTCGAGACCGCGCAGGTCGGCGTCGACGAGCGACTCGGCCACGACCTCCGCCGCCGGCGACGGCGCGCCCACCCGCAGCAGCACCTCGCGACAGAACGCCTCCAGCGCCGAGGCCGGCACCTGCTGCGACGTCATGGCGCCACCTGAGGTGCCGGGTAGCGGCGTTCGGCGAGCACGGGGAGCCGCTGCCGCAGCTCGCGCACCTGCTGCGGGTCCACGTCGGCGAGGAGCATGGTCGGGCCGCCGTGCGCCGTGGCGAGGATTTCCCCCCAAGGCCCGACGACCATGCTGCCGCCGGAGAAGTCGTCGCCACCACCGACTCCCACGCGGTTGGACCCGACGACGTAGGCCTGGTTCTCGATAGCCCTGGCCGTCAGCAGCGTCGTCCAGTGGGCCAGCCTGGTCGTCGGCCAGCTGGCGACCACGAGGTAGCAGTCCGTCGACTCGGCAGTCGCCCAGAACTCGTCGGCGAACCGCAGGTCGTAGCAGACGAAGAGGGTGACTCGTACGCCTTCGACGTCCACGGTGGTGAACGTGCGCCCGCACCCGAAGTGGTCCTGCTCGCCACCGAAGGCCGACGCGTGGATCTTGTCGTACCGGTGCAGCTCGCCCTCGGGCCCGGCGAGCAGCAGGCTGTTGCGCGGACGACCGTCCTCGTCGGACCGAAGCGCCACGGAGCCTGCCAGCCAGAACCCGTGCTGCCGCGCGGAGTCGCGCAGGAAGGCCGTGGTCGGCCCTCCTGCGCGCTCCGCCGTCCGCTCCGTGCGCATGGAGAAGCCCGTCGCGAACATCTCCGGGAGCACGACGAGCCGAGCGTCGGCCGCCGCGGCGGCCGACAGCCAGGGCCGCAGGGCGACGTAGTTGCTCTGCGGGTCCTCCCAGACGATGTCGCTCTGCACCACCGCGACGCGCATCCCTGACCTCTCTTCGCCGCCGTTGCCCCTGCCACGGGTGCTAGACGTGGTGACGTCCCGTGAGGTCGTCAAGTCCGCTCATGTCGTCCACTCCCGGCGTGCCCGAGATCTCGTCCGCCAGCACGACCACCTGGTAGGTGTGCTCGATGGTCCGGTCGAGCACCGGGTCGTGCATGATGAGCGTCCACTCCTTGTCGTAGTGGAACTTCTGGTCCACGGTGACGACCGTGCCGCTGAGGAACAGCAGCGCGCCCTTGTCCTCGGCGACCCGGCCGCGGATGCCCTCTCGCATCTCGAGGGGCGACCAGAACTCGTCGACGCCGGCGCGCTGGTAGAGCCGGCGCTCGCCACCCTCGCCGTCGCTGATCCAGCACTCCATCGTGACCTGGTCCCAGTGGTCCTTGACGTCGTCCCAGCGCCAGACCACCGGCGCCACGACGTTGGGGGCCACCTGCTTGCTCCACGGGATGGACACCATCTCGAGCTTGCGGTCCGTGTGGTCACTCCCCACGGTCACGTAGAGCTCGCCGCCGTCGTCGATGGTGACGATCTCGACCTCGCCGTTGGTGCGGCGGTACTGCACCTCGGCCTCGGAGCCGAACACCGTTGACCAGGACGCCATCGGGAAGATCATGGGCGGCTGGTCGGTGTGCGGACGTCGGACACCGATCTTCTCCACCTCGTCCATGTGCCGGTCCATCTTGGCGGTGTCCTTGATGGTGAAGCCGAGGCAGTACGTGCGGCCGATGTCGAGCTTCAGCGGCTCCGTTCCGTCGTCGGTCTGGACCTCGAGGGTCACGGTGACGGTCATCTGGTTGTCTCCTTCGTTGGGTTCAGTACAGTCCTGGAGCCACGGCCCCGTCGACGGCGACGGCACTGCCCGCGATGCTCGAGGCGCGATCGGACAAGAGGAACGTGATGGTGTCGGCGACCTCGTCGGGCCGCACCGGGCGGCCTCGCGGGATCTCGGCCAGCAGCCGGCCCTCCGCGTCCTCGGTCGAGATCCCGGCGCGGTCCTCCAGACGTCGGACCTGCCGGTGCCAGCGCGGCGTCTGCGTCAGGTGAGGGTCCACGACGTTGACGGTGACGTCGTGCACGATCGCCTGCTTGGCGACCGCCGTGGCCACGGAGGCGAGCCCCGCGCAGACCACCCCGGCGATGACGCTGCCTCCGGCGGGCTTGCGTCCGTTGAGGCCGCCGACCAGGACCACCCGTCCCCACCCGCGCTCGCACAGCCGCGGCAGGAGCGCACGGACCATCCGCACCGAACCCAAGAGCATCGAGCCGAGCGCCGCGTCCCAGTCGCGGTCGCTCACCTCCCACAGGTCTCCCCACGCTGGGTCGCCCGCGCACATCACCAGTCCGTCCAGGGGGCCGACGGCGTCCTCGGCGGCGTCCAGGCACGCACCGGCGTCGAACCTGGCGTCGAGCTCGCACGGCAGCACGACGGTCGTGCCCACCGGCCTCGGGAGACGCGCGAGCAGGTCCTGCCCCCGCGCCAGGTCCCGCACGCCGAGAGCGAGACCCCCAACGGCCTCGCCGGCGAGGGACGCGCAGACCGCTGACGCGATCCCGCCTGCCCCGACCACCATGAACCGCCGACCGGTCAGCCCGAGGTCCACGTCACCACCCGCTCCTCGGGGAGTCGGTCCCGCCGTGGTCGACCATCAGAAGATCAGACCGCTGGGCAGCGGCACGTCGAGCAGCCGCTCGAAGGCCAGGTGCATGGCCACCGCCAGCACGACCGAGCAGACGACCGCCTGCCGGAGCTTCAGAGCCAGCGACTTGCGCGGGTCGCAGAGGACGTAGGTCACGACCGCCATGTAGACCAGCAGCGACTCGAGCAGTCCGACCTGCTTCTGGACGAAGGCGACGAGCAGCAGGCCGCCGACGAGGATCGACCACTTCAGCCACGGCACGCCCTCGAAGGGGAACACCGTCGTCCTCGAGGCTCCCAGCCGAGGGATGACGTTCATCACCAGCAGGAGCACCGACAGCAGGATCAGCATGATGCTGACGACGACCGGGAGCTGCCTGGCGCGCTCGAGCCATCCGGACGCCTGGACCATGACGAAGACGGCGAGCGCGATCACGCCGATGCTGACGATGATGTTCGACGTCCTCAAGCTGACCCAGCGCTGCTGCGCCTCGGCGGGCTCCTCGACGTCCTCGTGGAGGGCCACCTTGACCGTCGAGCCGCTGCCCGACACCCCGCTGTCGTCGTCGTTCGTCGTGGGCTCGTCGAACCCGAGCCGCGCCGCCCACACCTCGTCCTCGTCCATGGCCTCCACCGGGGTCTTGCTGGACCTCAGCAGCTGACGAGCGCCGGCGACGAGCAGCAGCACGACGATGAGGATGAGGACCAGGGTGACCGGACGGGTGAACCAGTACTGGCCGAGCCCCCCACGGGTGGGAGCGATGAGCACCGACTGCTGGAACCGCTGCTCCATGACCTTGCCGAGCACCAGTCCCAGCGCGAGCGGGATCCAGCTGATGCCCATCTTCTGCAGCAGGAAGGCGACGGCTCCGACGACGGCCGTCACGACGACGTCGAACGGGTTGTTCCGCAGGCCGAAGGCACCGACCATGGTCAGACCGAGCACGCCGGGGACGACGTAGCGCACCGGGATGCGGCAGACCATCGCCGAGTACCGCACGGTGGCGAGCCCGAAGA
>DASSTJ010000013.1:0-3663 GCA_035707965.1 Actinomycetales bacterium | reverse complement strand
GCACGAGATCAACGAGCCGAACCTCGTCGAGAACATCAAGCCCACCCGGGGCCGAGCCACGCTGGTGCTCACGAAGTCCGCCGACCACGCCGTGCGCCGCATCCGCCTGCGCAAGCTCTAGGCATCGTCGGCCCCGAGGCCGGCGGGGTCACGTTTCGCGCGAATGTGGGCACCCGCGCATCGGCGAGTGGCCGGTTTCGCGCGAAACCGGGGAGCCACCGCTCGACGCGCACCACGTCAGGCCAGCTGCATCCACGTGCCCTCGGACACGACGTCGACGGCGCCGTCCACGACCCGGATCGCGGTCTGGTCGTCGATCGCGTACGCGGGGCCACCGATCGTCGCGGCCCACCGTTCGGCGTTCTCCATCGTGTTGTCGGGCATCATCTCGTGACCCACGTGCGGGAAGATCGAGAAGTCGACGACGCCGAGAGTGCGGTCGTCAGGCGCCGACGTCCACTCGACGAAGTCGTCGCCGATCCGCGGGGTCATCACCATGCTGCCGGCGCTCACGCCGACCCACACGGTGTCGGTCAGCGACGGCAGCTGGTCGGCCAGGCCGGACTCGTGCATCCAGTGGCGGAGGTACGTCGCCTCACCGCCGTCCACCAGCAGGACGTCGGCGTCGTGGACCCACGGCAGCCACCGCTCGCGGCCGATGCTGGGTAGTGCCGTGAGCTCGAGCACGCCGACCGACGCCCAGCCCAGGCCGGTCATCGTGAACGGAGGCTCGTCGACGACGAAGCGGCGCACCGACGCCGGCCCGCACATCGGATGTCCCCACTGCGCGGTCGGGATGGAGAGTGCCGTGCAGTCGGCGATCGGCTTGCCCAGCAGGTCGACGAGCGCCTCGCGGATGCTCGCGTTGGTGACGCCACCAGAGGTGAGGAGAAGCTTCACGGTGCCTCCGATCGGTGCGATGGATCGTACGGCGTAGAGACTCCACGTCGCCGGAGAAGTCACCGCCGCCGAGGCGTACGCGTTGCGCTGGGGATGTCGGCGACTCCACCCGTGCCGCTGGATGCCCGGTTCTCGCCAGGGGGGAGGTGACGGGCTAGATGTTCGAGTCGTCGGGCGGGACGTCGGCGGGCGGCTCCGGCACGTCGCCGCCGCCAGGCATCTCGGGACAGCTCAGCCCCAGCGTGTACGCGGTCATCGAGAGCGAGCCGTAGGTGTACCCGTCGACGAGCACGCGGGTGTCGCTGGTCTGGCCGGCAGCGTCCGCGAGCCCGGCGAGGTAGAGCGCGGGAATGAAGTGGTCAGGCGTCGGGACGGCGTGGTCGTAGTCGCTGTGGGAGTCGAGGGCGGCGAAGTTGGTCGGGTCGTTGAGCATGCGCTCCTTGGCGGCCTCGTCGAAGCGCTGCGCCCAGTCGTAACCGTCGTCCGTGAGGCTCCAGTCCATGCCCCGCAGGTTGTGGACCACGTTGCCGCTGGTGATGACCAGGACTCCCCGCGACCGCAACGAGTGCAGCTTGGCACCGAGCTCGAGGTGGTACTCCAGCGGCTTGCTGGCGTTGATGCTCAGCTGGACGACGGGGATGGAGGCGTCGGGGAACGCGTGCACGAGCACGGACCAGGTGCCGTGGTCGATGCCCCAGCTGTCGGCGTCCGCGCCGACCCAGGTCGGGTGGACGGCGTCGCTGATCTCGGCTGCCAGCTCGGGCATCCCGGGCGCCGGGTACTGCACCTCGAACAGCTCGTCCGGGAAACCGTAGAAGTCGTGGATCGTGCGTGGCCGCGGCATGGCGGTGACCGCGGTCGCGTTGATGTACCAGTGCGCGCTGACGACGAGGATGGCACGCGGGCGGGGCACCGACTCACCGAAGGCACGCCACGCGGACGTGTACCTGTTCTCCGACAGGGCGTTCATCGGGTTGCCGTGCCCGAAGAACGCGGCAGGCATCAACGTGGTGTCGGTGGTGCTCGCTGGTGCGGTCATGGCGCCTCCAAGGTCGACCCTGACGCAGAGCCGTGCGCCTGGCAACCGTGCGGGCCTCTAGGACGTCGGACGCGGGGTCACGCTCTGGCCGCCCCACCGCTCGGGCGCGACGTCGTCGAGCGTCTGGTTGAGCACCCACTGGTGCCCGAACGGATCGACGAGGGCTGCCTGACGCTCCCCGTACTCCCAGTCGTGGATCGGGTCGACCACCGTGGCCCCCTTCGCCACCGCGTGCTCGACGACCGCCGTGACGTCCCCGACCTTGAACATGACCTGATGAGACGTCAGCTGCATCGGCGTCCGCCGTCCTGGTCGGACCTCAGCCACCACGAGCTCGGCCGCGGGACCGTCCGGCAGACCGAGCTGCGACCGATGTCCTTCACCGATCCGCACGTGCTCGACGAACCCGAAGACGTCGATGTACCAGGCCACCGCCGTCCGCACGTCGGCCACGGTGAGCACGGGGACCACCCGCGCATGCGGCGCTGACCGGTTCATGAGCACGTCATCACCCTAGGACTCGGGCCGGGCGAGAGAGCTCCGTCTGGCAGCGTCTACCGGCAACCCACCACTGGGGCTCGCCTGGCAACGCGAACACCCAGCACCCCGGCCTCAACCACTTCCGCGAGCACCACGTCCCTGCCGTCGATGTCGCCAGGCAGTGAGACCGCCGAGAACGAGTATGACCGCGGCACTGCCCCAGGCAGGCGCCTTGCTGCACGTCACCTGGTACCCGGCGACGGACCAGCAAACAGGCGGCTCAGTGTCGACGCCAGAAGCGGGCAGAACGATGAGAAGCGCAACCGCCGCCAGCGCCACAGCAGCCAGCATCACAACCATCGGTGGAGGGACCCGGCGCATGGCACGAGTCTCGCAGGCACAGGCATCAGAAGCCGGCGTCTGCCACGAGGTCGACTGGTGGCGGTTCGACGCACATCCCTATCGCGGCAGATGTGTGCGATACGTCGCCTACCGGCGCGGACGCATCAGCTGGGCTGACGGCCGCCAGTCATCGTCGTCAGCATCGTTCCAGACGAAGCCTTCCGGATCGGCCACTGCGGCGGCCACCGCGTTCGGATCGAGGTCGCCGAAGCGGTCCATCACATGGGGGCTCCACAGGCCAATCTCACGAGCCCGCACCTTCACATCCGACTTCGTCGGCGCGAAGATCATGAGGGAGACGAGCTCGCAGCCGTCCACCGGCTCACCGCCACTGACCCAGCCGACGACGCCGCCGTCGACAGCAGCGAAGCCCTTCCCTTCCCTCGATCGCACTCGGTCAGGTTACGTGGGTTGCCCGGGCGCTCAGGGGCAAACCGGTGCCGTCAGGACCGGTCTGACCTCCGCTCAGCGGAGAGCTTCACCCTCGCGGCATGGGCGAGCGCGGCGTCGCGCAACGATACGTCGGAGATATGGTCCCGTCATCGGGTCCAGTGGTTCCATATCGAGCCCCGGCCCGAATGGGCTGTCAGGCCGCCGCGCGCGTTGCTCGGAGGCTTCGGCGAGATGCTGATCTGGTCGCGGGGGTCCCGCGAGGCTGCGGACCGCGTTCAGCATGCTGTGCAGACCCACGGCGTTCCTTGTTCCATCCGCTGAGCTGACCGCTGTGTCGAAAAGACGCGCTCATCGCGGCGTGGTCAGGCGTCACTCGCTGACAGCGGCTGACCGCGCTGACCTCGCCGCCCGCTCGACGTTCCGGAGGAAGTCGTCCACGTGGGTCCACA
>DASSTJ010000012.1:0-3042 GCA_035707965.1 Actinomycetales bacterium | reverse complement strand
CGGAGCCGTCGCGAGCAGCGTCGAGCGCGCGCGCGAACTCCTCGCCCTGAGTGGTCACTCGTTCATCATCGGCCGACATCGCGGCCAGGTTCACCGATCGCGCAAGGTGGCCACCGCAGCCTCGGCGCGCTCGACCGTGAGCGAGCCCAGCGCTTCGACGTCGACGTCGGACTGGTCACCCATGACGCCCGCCTTGAAGCGGGCGTATACCCCCTCCATGATGCAGGCCATCCGCCACTGCGCGAACGCGACGTAGTAGGGCATGTCCGAGAGGTCGCGGCCGGTGTCGGCGGCGTAGCGGTCGAGCATCTCGGCCCGCGAGACGAAACCTGAGGGATACGGCGCCACCAGACCAGCCGCGTCGTCGGTCGAGGTCGCCCAGTAGGCGAGCATCCAGCCGACGTCGGCCAGCACGTCACCGAGCGTGCACAGCTCCCAGTCGAGGACGGCCTTCACCCGGCCGTCGGCAGCCCCGACGAGCACGTTGCCGAGCCGGTAGTCGCCGTGCACGATCCCGGTGTAGCGCTGCGGGGGCGCCTGCGCCGACAGCCGCTCGAAGGCCTCGTCGACCGCGGGGATGGAGCGGCTCTCGACGCTCTTGTACTGCTTCGACCAGCGCCGCAGCTGGCGGCCGAGGTAGTCCTCGCGCTTGGCCAGGTCGCCGAGGCCGACCTCGTCGACGTCGACGGCGTGCAGCGCGGCGGCCACCCGGGCCAGGTCGAGGCCCGCCTCACGGCGCGCGGGTTCGTCGAGTTTCTCGGCGGCGATCGGCCCGTCGACGACGACACCCTCGACGAAGTCCATGAGATAGAAGTCGGCGTCGTTGACCGACTCGTCGGTGCACAGCCCCAGTGGCGCGGGGACGGGGACGGGCGTCGGGTGCAGCGCCGAGATGAGCCGGAACTCCCGCCCCATGTCGTGCGCGGTCGCCAGCACGTTGCCGGTCGGCGGGCGGCGCAGGACGAGGTCGCGACCACCGGCGTCCGTCAGCTGGAACGTGAGGTTCGAGCGGCCGCCGGCGATCAGGCGCGCGGTGATCGGCCCCTTGACGCCGGGGACGTGGTCGACGATCCAGGGCGTGACCCGGTCGAGGTCGAGGCCACGGAGCTGTTCGGTCATGGGGTCGATCTCACCATGACGCCCTCGACGTCAGTCGACGAGCCGTAGCCTGCTGGTCCAGGTGTCCGCGCGCATCTGCTCCGGGACGCGCAGGGCGGCCGCCTGAAGTCGCAGCGTGAACACGCTCCCGCCGGCCGGGTTGGGGTGCACGTCGACCGTGCCGTTCATGGCGCCGACGAGCTGGCGGGTGATGTAGAGGCCGAGGCCGGTGCCGGTCTGGGTCTGCGCCCCCGGCAACCTCTCGAAGCGCTGGAAGATGCGCTCGGTGGCCTCCTGCGGGATGCCTGTGCCGCGGTCCGTGACGACGATCGACACCTCGGTGCCGACCCAGTCGACCTGCACCTCGACCGGCTGGTCCTCGGGCGAGTACTTCACCGCGTTGAACAAAAGGTTGGCCACCGAGCGTTCGACCCACACGTGCTGGCCCAGCGCGAGGGTCGGCGCGTCGATCCCGGCGGCCCGGATGATGCGGCTCGGGTAGAGGGCGGTCACGTCCTCGACGACCTTGCGGACGACGTGGGAGATGTCGACGGTCTCGTCGACGCCGCGCATCCCGGCCTCGATGCGCGAAGCCTCGAGGATGTTGAGCACCAGCTGCTCGAGCCGGTGCGCCTGGCGCGAGATCGCCTGAAGCCCGTCGGCCTGCTGCTCGGCGGTCATCCGCTCGCGGCGGGTGATCAGCGTGTTGGTCCAGCCCTTGATCGACGACAACGGCGTCCGCAGCTCGTGGGAGACCACCGCGACGAAGTCGTCCTTGAGCCGTTCCAGGTCGCGCAGCTGGGTGACGTTGCGGGCGACGATGATGCAGGTGCCCGGACGCCCGTCGGACGTCGGAACGGCGGTGTAGGAGCAGGACAGCCACACGGTCTCACCGGCAGCCGTGATGACCTGCATCTCGGTCGGCAGCGTGCTGTCGCGGCTGGCCCAGTGCTCGAGGTAGAGGTCGTTGCCGGCCGCGTCACGCGGGCGCAGCTGGCCGAAGTGCGCGGTGCCGACCATGTCGCCGGCCGGGTAGCCGGTGATCGCCGCCATGCCGGTGTTCCAGCTGTCGATGGTCCCGTCGGCCGCCAGCGTCAGGATGCCGTCGGAGGTGGAGCCGATGATGTCGGCGAGCTTGCGGCGCTCGTCGCGCAGCGACTCGACCAGTGCCGTGCGGTCGAGGAAACCCACCACCTCCGCCGCGATCGCAGACGCGACCGCGAGCTCGCCGTCCTCGAAGGCGACCATGCCGGTGCGGTCGTAGAGGCACAGCTGACCGACCAGGCGCCCCTCGCTGTGCAGCGGCAGCACGATCGCGTCCTGCCGGCCGGCGCTCTGGAGCGCCTCCCGCAGCAGCTCGTCACCGTGCTGGGGGCCGACGCGGGTAGGTACGGCGACGTCGTGCAGCAGCGCGAGGAACTCGTCCGGGGCCTCGTCGAGATGCTGGTAGCCCTCAGCGGTCAGCCGGTGCAGCTCGTAGCTCCCCAGGTCGCGGAAGAGCGCGAGGTCCGCCGCCCGCACCTCGAACGCCGTCCGCACCGTGCGCAGCAGCTCCGGGTAGGCCGCGGCCGGGTTGAGCGTCGCCGCCAGCACGTGCGTGGCCTGCTGCAAGCCGGCCAGGCGGATCTGGTCTATCCGTGCGGCCGCGTAGCCGCGGCTCGCCCAGTGCAGCAGTGCCTGCGGGATCACCGCGGCGACCAGGATCCACGGCGACCACGTGAACGCCGCGGTCAGCACCACGCCGTAGGTCAGGGCCGTGCCGATGCTCACCAGGCGGCCGGTAAGCATCGCGCGCACCGCATCGCGGCTCGATGTCCCGAGCGCGTGGCCCGTCACCAGCTGCATCACGCCGGCCATGGCGAGCTGGTTGACCAGGCTCACCGTGATGACGGCCACGACGAGAGCCAGGACATTGCCGGCGCTGCCCTGATCACCGTGTCGCAG
>DASSTJ010000011.1:0-5384 GCA_035707965.1 Actinomycetales bacterium | reverse complement strand
GGACCCGGTGATGCGGCTCCTCGCCTCGCTGTCGCCGGACCAGCACTTCGAGAACGTCCAGGACGTCGCCCAGGCGCTGGGCATCGGCGTCGAGGAGCACCGCACCTAAGGGCAGCCGCACCCGCGGCGCCGACGACGACGCGCCGGCACAACCCCAGCAGCTCATCCGCTGACGACGAGGGAGGACCACCCGTGAGGCTCGACTGGCTGAACCCGCTCGTGGGCAGGAGCGGTCCGTTCGCGACCGTCGCCGTGGACACCACGCGCGAGGCTCCCGAGAGCGCCCACGAGATCGAGCTGAGGTGGGCGGGCCATGCGCGGCGGCTCACCTCGCTCGGTGCGTCGAAGGCAACCATCGACGCGCTGGAGGACGCCGCCGTGGCCCCCACCGGACGCGCCGGACGTACCGGACGTCTTCTCGTAGCCGCGGACGACGCGCTGGTGCTCGACCTGGTCCTGCCCCAGCCTCCGGCCCGGGAGATCACCACCCTCGGGCCGGTTCCCCAGCTCATGCCGGCCGTCCGCGCCTTCGCCACCTGCGCCCCGCACCTGCTGGTGCAGGTCAACCGCACCGGCGCGGACATCGACGTCGTCGGCATCCTCGGGCAGCAGTCCGCCCACGAGCAGGTGGACGGCGACCACGACGTCCTCCACAAGGTGCCCGGCGGCGGCTGGTCGCACCGCCGCTTCCAGAAGCGCGTCGAGGACTCCGTGGAGCGCAACGCCGAGGAGGTTGCCGCCGAGGTCGACCGGCTCTTCCGGCGTTACGCCCCCGAGCTGGTGCTCGTGGCCGGGGACGAGCACGTCGTGTCCAACCTCACCAGCGCCCTCGTGAAACCCGTCCTGGACAAGCTCGTCCGGATCGAGAGCGGCGGCCGGGCAGCCGGGACGTCCCACGACGCCCTCTCGGAGGCGGTCGAGACTGCTCTAGCCCGCCACATCGCCGACCGCGACGCCGCTCTGGTGGACGCCTTCGCCGGGGCGCGAGGTCGTCAGCGTGAGGCGGTCCAGGGCCTGGCCGACGTCGTGGACGCCCTTCGTCGCGCGCAGGTCGCCCAGCTCCTCTTGCAGGACGACCCGACCTCCGACCAGACCTTGTGGGTCGGCGAGAAGCCCCTCGACCTCGGTCTGAGCCGGGACGACATCACCGCGCTCGGCGTCAGCGAGGCCACGGAGGTCCCGGCCGCCGCCGCCCTCGTCTGGGCCCTCCTCGGCTCCGGTGGCGGCATCACCCTGGTCGCCGAGGGCCAGGTCCGCCTCACCGGCGGCATCGGGGCGCTGCTGCGCTGGACCGACGGTTCCACGCCGCACGACGGAGCCCCCAGCATGCCCGGTCACGGGCAGTCGCCCCGCTGACCTACGAGGAGGTGCGGAAGCCGGCCCGGGCGGGACCAGCGGTCCTTCGTAGGCTGACGTCGTGACGGTCGACGAGCTCGAGCCGGGTCAGGTGGCCGACGTCCACCGCGCCGTCACGCTGCTCGCCGAGCGTGCGGTCGTCGTCCTCTCGGGCGCCGGCCTCTCCACCGACTCCGGAATCCCGGACTACCGCGGGCCGGACGCTCCCGCGCGTCGGCCGATGACGTACGACGAGTTCGTCTCCGGCCCCGCGGCTCAGCAGCGGTACTGGGCTCGCAGCCACGTCGGCTGGCGTCGCATGGCCCACGCCCGACCGAACGACGGCCACCGCGCCGTTGCCCACCTGGAAGACGCGGGTGTCGTCCGCAGCGTCATCACCCAGAACGTCGACGGGCTCCACCAGGCCGCCGGGAGCCTCGAGGTCGTCGACCTCCACGGACGGCTGTCCCGCGTCATCTGCCTCCGCTGCGGTGACCTCTCCAGCCGTGAGGTGCTCGACCAGCGACTCGCGGCGCTGAACCCCGGCTTTGCCGACGACGACGTCCGCGTCGACGCGGTGATGGCACCGGACGGCGACGCCGACGTCACCTCCGTCTCCGACTTCGTGATCGCCCCCTGCCTGATCTGCGGCGGACCCCTGAAGCCGGACGTCGTGTTCTTCGGCGAGAACGTGCCCGCTGGACGCGTGCGGGTCTGCTACGACGCGGTCGACGCAGCTGGGGCCCTCCTCGTCGTCGGGTCGTCCCTGACGGTGCAGTCCGGCCTTCGCTTCGTCCGCCGCGCCCACGAGCACGGCCTGCCCATCGTTCTCGTGAACCGGGGCGCCACCCGGGGCGACCCCCTCGTCACCGTGAAGGTCGACGCCGGCGTCACTCCCGTCCTCCAGGCGCTGCGTCGCGCGCTCACCTGACGTCCGGGGGGTCGAGCGGCCGGCTGACGGGCCGGCCGGCCTCAGCCAGCTCGTCGACGCATGCTCCGCCGGATGTCGAGGTAGTCGGTGACGACGTAGCTCGTGAGGTCGTGCGCGCTCGGTGTCAGCACCCGACCACCGCTGCGGCGAGCCACCGCGTCGACGAACCGCCGCAGCCCCGGCTCCTCCCCGAGCATGAACACGTTGAGCACCGCCCCGGACCGCGTGAGCCGGTCCACCTCACCGATCGTCGCTCGGATCGTGTCCGGGTGCGGTGGCCAGCAGAACAGCGCCTCCCCGTCCGCCGTGAGGTGCGCGGTCGGCTCTCCGTCGGTCACGACGAGGACGACGGGCTCGCTCGACGCGTGCCGCCGCAGGTGCCGCCCCGCCAGTGCCAGCGCGTGCTGCAGGTTCGTGCCTTGCACGAAGTCCGGCTCGATCGCCGCCAGCTGCACCTGGGTGAGCGGTGCCGCGTACCGCCCGAACCCGACGATCTGCAACGCGTCCTGCGGGAACCGGGTCGCCACCAGGTGGGCCAGCGCCAGCGCCGTCTGCTTCATCGGGCCCCACCGCCCTTCGGACACCATCGAGAACGACAGGTCCACGCAGAGCGCGACCGCCGCGCTGGACCGTCGCTCGGTCTCAACCACCTCGAAGTCCGCCACGTCGAGCTTGACCATGGGCGAGCCCCGAACCCCGGCTGCCCGACGGACGGCGTTCTCGACCGTCCGCACCACGTCCAGCGGCTGCTCGTCCCCGAACCTCCACGCACGCGACGCCCCGGTCGCCTCCCCCGCCGCCCCGGCGGAGCGGACGTCGTGCTGGCCCGCCCGTGAGCCCTCCAGCTGCTCGAAGACGTGCCGCAGGGCCGTCTGCCCGAGCCGCCTCAGCGCCTTCGGGCTCAGCTCGAGCCCGTCCGTCCCACGAACCACCCAGCCCTGGTCGAGCAGCGCGCGTTCCAGCTGACGCAGCCGTCGCACGTCGTCAGCAGCCCCGCGCCCGAGCCGGCGCTCGACCGCTTCCACGTCGACGTCGTCCAGCGTCGCCCCAGGGTGCTGCTGCCCCAGCTGCTCGACGAGGCCGTCGAGGTCCGCCACCTCCTCCAGCACCCCGGTCGCCTCCCCGTACCCGAGGGGCTCGGTGCCCGTCGCCCGCTCTCCGCGGGTCCACGGCAGGTCGGGCCGCAGCGACCGGAGGTTCTCACCCAGACGCGCCATCTCGTCCGCCACGCCGGGCTGGCCGCCGGGACCGGGCTCACCCCAGCCGGCCATGGCCTGCGCCATCAGCGACCCGAGCTCGTCGCGCTGCCCCGGCGACAGCGAGCGCATCAGCCGCTCCGCAGACGCCGCCCGGCGCCCTAGCAGGTCGACGAGCTCGTCGACGTCCTCCGGGTGCTCTCCGAAGGCATCCGGGTGCTGCTCCATGAAGCGGGCGAACGCGTCGCGGGTGTCCTCGCCGCGCGCGTGCCGGTCCAGCAGGTCGTTGAGGTCGGCGAGCAGCTGTCGCAGCCGTTCCGCGGCCGCTGGGTCCTTCGTCGGGTCTGCGCCCTGCAGGGCCTGCTTGAGATCGCCGAACCGTTGCTGCAAGACGTCGTTCCGCAGCTCGTCGAGGATCCGCTCGTAGTCGGCCCGGGCCTCGTCGCTGTGCCAGTCGTAGTCCGCCAGCTCCTCCACGGCTCGCGCGGTCGACCGTGGCAAGGCGTCCAGCCGCGTCTCGTCGAACCGCGCCTGAACGCCCTCCTCTCCCGCCAGCTGCTCCCGCTCGGCCGCGAGGGCCTGGTCGAGGAGCGCCTGCGCACGCGTCACCGTCCCGTCGAGCCGTCCGCGCCGCAGCGCCTCACGACGCAGGCGACGAGCCCGGTCGGCGAGGTCGTCCAGCCCGGCTCGCCGCCTCCCGTCGTCCGTGGTCCCACGTCGGAGCAGCTCGCGGAGTGCCTCCCGCATGCTGCCTCCGGCAAGCACCTCCTGACCGACCTCGTCCACGGCGCGCCGGACGTCGTACGGCGGCGCGAGCGGGTCGTCGCCGCCGTGCCAGGCCCCGTAGCGGTTGCGGACCGACATGTCAGCCCCCGTTCCACGGTCGTGGTCGGTGGTCGACGGCGTGGAGACCTCGATGCATGCCCGGTCAGCCTCCGTAGACGGCCCGGCCGTCACTGGTGACGTCCTTGGCGAGACGCCGCGTGAGGTGCAGCCCCTCGAGCACCATCTCGACAGCCGCGGCGGCCTCACCCGGTCCGGGAGCGTCTCCGAGTCCGAGGCGGTCCAGCACCTTCGCGAGCCCGGGGACGGCTCCGACCTGCTGCAGGACCTCGGCAGCCGTCACGAGCTCTCCGGTCTCCACGGTGCGTCCCTCGGCCACGAGGTCGACGAAGCCCGACAGGTCGAGCCCTGCCAGGTGCGCCCGGAACGTGTCGGCCACGGCCATCCGCAGGAGGTGGGCCAGCACCTCGGTCTCCCGTCCCTCCTGGCCGCTCTCGAACTCGACCTTGCCCCGCAGCGTGCTGACGACGGACTCGGTGTCCCCGACCCGCGCCACCGCGTCGGACACCGCCCCGCTGCCCCGTAACGCGGTCCGACGCAGCGCAGCCGCCGCCACCGTCTCGGCCGCCGCCACCGCGAATCGCGCGGAGACCCCCGACCGGGCGTCGACCGCCGGCGACTCGCGCACCCCGCGGGCGAACCGCGCCACGACCTCCAGGACGTGGTCCGGCACCTGGGCCACGAGGACGGCCTCCTGCCGCACGAGGGCGACCTCGTCGTCCAGCTCCAAGGGGTAGTGCGTGCGGATCTCCGCCCCGAAGCGGTCCTTCAGCGGCGTGATGATCCGACCGCGGTTCGTGTAGTCCTCGGGGTTCGCGCTGGCGACGAGCAGCAGGTCGAGCGGCAGCCGCAGCTGGTAGCCCCGCACCTGGATGTCCCGCTCCTCCAGCACGTTGAGCAACGAGACCTGGATCCGCTCCGCCAGGTCGGGCAGCTCGTTCACGGCGAAGATGCCGCGGTTCGTCCGTGGCACGAGCCCGAAGTGGATGGTCTCCGGGTCGCCGAGCGAGCGGCCCTCCGCGACCTTCATCGGGTCGACGTCGCCGATCAGGTCGGCGACGCTCGTGTCGGGGGTGGCC
>DASSTJ010000010.1:0-4523 GCA_035707965.1 Actinomycetales bacterium | reverse complement strand
CGTCCTCGACGAACGCGTAGGAGTTCACGAGCGCGGCCGGCGCGGTGGGGATGCGCCACAGGTCCGCGGCCAGCCGGACAGCAGGGGTCTTCGCCATGGAGCGGGAGACTAGCCCCTCAACGCACGCGGCGGCTGGCCGGCGACGCCGGTCTCGTAGGCGAAGATCACCGCCTGCACGCGGTCACGGAGGCCGAGCTTCATCAGCACGCGGCCGACGTGGGTCTTCACGGTCGTCTCCGAGACGACCAGCTCGTCGGCGATCTCGGCATTCGTGAGCCCGCGGGCGAGCAGGGTCAGGGTCTCGCGCTCCCGGGCGGTGAGCGTCTCGAGCCGCTGCAGCGTCGTACGTCCGACCGTCGGCGGCGTGCGCAGGAACGACTCGATCATTCGGCGGGTCACCGTGGGTGCGAGCAGCGACTCCCCCGCGTGCACCGCGCGGATGCCGGCCACCAGCAGCTCGGGCTGCACGTCCTTGAGCAGGAAGCCGCTCGCGCCGGCCTGCAGCGCCTCGTAGACGTACTCGTCCATGTCGAAGGTCGTCAGCATCACGACCCGCGACGCGCAGTCCGGGTCGGCGGTGAGCGCGCGGGTCGCCTCGATGCCGTCCGTGCCGGGCATCCGCACGTCCATCAGCACGACGTCGGGCCGCAGCCGCCGCGCCTCGGCGACCGCCTCGTCGCCATTGCCCGCCTCGCCGACCACCGCGAGGTCCGGCTCGATCTCGAGCACCATCCGGAAGCCGCGCCGCACGAGCACCTGGTCGTCGGCGACGAGCACGCTGATCCGACGCTCGTCGAGCGCGGGCTCCTCGCTCATGGCGCCTCCTGCGGCACGGCAGGGGCAGGTACGCCGTCCAGCGGCAGCGTGGCCAGCAGCTCGAAGCCGCCGGCCGGCCGGGCACGAGCGACCAGCCGGCCGCCGTAGACCGCGACCCGCTCCTGCATGCCGAGCAGGCCGTGCCCCGGCTCGGCGCCGGCGCCCTGGGGATGGCCGTCGTCGCGGACCGCGAGCTCGAGGTTGCCCGCCGCGCGCCGGACCGACACCGTCACCCGGGTGGGCCCGACAGCGTGGCGAAGCGCGTTGGTGAGCCCTTCCTGCACCAGCCGGTAGGCGGTCAGGTCCAGCCCCGGGGCGAGACCCACCGGCTCACCCGACGCCTCGAGGTCGACCGGCAGGCCGGCGGCGCGGAACTTCGCGAGCAACCGGTCCAGCTGCGCCAGTCCCGGTGGCGGCTCGCGGTCGGCAGTGCCGTCGCCGTCCTGGCGCAGCACCCCGACCATGCGCCGCATCTCCGCGAGAGCCTCGCGGCCGACCGCCTCCACCGTCTCCAGCGCCTGACGCTCCACCGCCTGGTCCTCGCGCAGCCGGCGCCGCACCGCCGAGGCCTGCACGGTCATCACGCTGACGCTGTGGCCGATCACGTCGTGCAGCTCCCGGGCGATCCGGTTCCGCTCCTCGGCGACCGCACGCGAGGCGCGCTGCTCGCGCACCAGCCGGCGCTGCTCGGTGGCCTGGCTCGTCGCCCGGACGAGCGCGCCGAACAGCCAGGCGATGACCCAGGGGCTCAGCCAGACCAGCGACATCCAGCGGTTCGCGAGCTTCGCGTTCATCGGGTCGAAGCCGACCCACGCGGCCCAGAGGACCACCGCGAGCACCGGACCCCACCAGGCCCGCCGTCCCTCCACGCGGCGGCCGATCGTGTAGCCCGCGATGACGCCCGGCAGCGCCACGCCCATGCCCTCCGGAGAGCCCACGAGCGCGAACTCCACCGTGCTGGCCGCGACGATGGCCGCCATGCAGCCGAGCGGCTCGACCCGCCGCAGGACGAGCAGACCGGCCGTCACGACGTACACCATGGCCTCGGCCCAGTGCTGTCCCTGCCGGTGCGTCGCGTCGATCCCCCAGAACGCCTCGAGCACGCCGAGGACCGCGACGACCAGGGCGATCGTGACGTCCAGCGCCCAGCTGCGGCGGCTCATGGCAGGACGGTACGGCGCCGACGTCGCCGGTGCGTCCTCCTTCCGGAGGATGCCGGCCCACGACCTGCTGGGGAGGCGGATCTCGTGACCGCGCACGACGACGGCGACCCACCCGGATCCCTAGCGTCGGCGACGACCCCGAGAGCGGGGCACGACCCAGGAGGTAATCATGGAACCCATCCGCCGCAGCGCCGGCACCGGCCTGCTCGTCTACGCCGTCGGGCTCGTCGTCGAGGCGGCCCTGGCGGGCCCCGGCGGCGACTACAAGCCCGCCGACGTGGCGTCGTTCGTCTCCGCCGGCAGCCGCGTGACCGAGTTCGCGACCGCCTACGTGGGCTGGTTCAGCGCCCTCGGGCTGCTGGTCTTCGCCGCCGGGCTGCGTCCCCGCCTGCCGCGGCACGGCGACACCTTCTGGGCACTCGGTGTCATCGCCACGGCCTGCGCCGTGGTCGGGTGGGTGCTCTCGCGCGGCATCACCGTCGCCTTCGCGGAGGGTGGCCCCGCGGTGCAGCACGGCGTCTCCGGTCCCCTCGTCTACACGCTCAGCGAGATCGCCAACCTCGTCGCCGTCTGCGCTCCGGCCTTCTGCCTCGGGGTGATGGCCTGGCAGCTGGCGGCCGAGGCCGGTCTGCCGCGCTGGCTGCGGGTGTTCAGCAGGGCGGCCGGGGCGTGCGGGATGCTGGCCGCGTTCTACTTCCCGATGCCGGTCTACCTGCTGTGGCTGCTGGTCCTCGGCGGCTGGCTCGTCGCCCAGACGCCCCGGGTCCGTCAGCGGGCCGCGAAGCCGGTGCTTCCGGTGGCCTGAGCCTCGCTCATCTCGACAGCCTCCACCCGAGCCCGCGGTGGGCCACTGCGACACCAGGCGATCAGCGCCTCGACGGCGTCCGTCGGTCCCTCGAAGTGGCCCGCCACGGTGCCGTCCGGCTCGTTGCCGACCCAGCCGCGGACCCCGAGCCGCTCCGCCTCGTCCGCGCACGTGGCCCGGAAGAAGACGCCCTGGACGCGCCCGCTGACCTTGACCTCGACTGCTCGTGTCTGCACGGTCACATCGTGCCGGGCGGCCGGTCCGGCGCCCAAGCCGCACCTACGCTGGCGACATGTCCGTCGTGAAGATCAACGCCATCAACGTCCCCGCCCCGGCCGGTCCCGAGCTCGAGCGCCGCTTCGCAGCACGCGCCGGCGTGGTGGACCAGGCTCCGGGCTTCCTCGGCTTCCAGCTGCTCCGCCCGGTGGCCGGCGAGGAGCGCTACTTCGTGGTGACGCACTGGCAGGACGACGCATCCTACGAGGCCTGGCGCGACGGTGACGCCCGCGCGGCCCACAAGGGGGAGCACGGGGCGACCGTGACGGCTGGCGCGAACCTGCTCGAGTTCGAGGTCGTCCTCGACGTCAAGCCGGCTCCCGAGAAGCCTGCCTAGGTCGCGCCTACAGGATGGCGCCGGGCGTGTAGGCCGCCGCGTCCCGGTCGGTGCGGGCGACCTCCTCGATCCGGCGTACGACGCCGCGCACCTGGTCGACCGCCGCCCCGGTGAAGGCGATCGGCTCCGCCACCAGCGCGTCGATCTGCTCCCGGGTCAGGCCAAGCCGCGGGTCGGCCGCGAGGCGGTCGTAGAGGTCGTTGCGCTCCAGGCCCTGCCGCATCTCGAGCGCCACCGCCACCGCGTGCTCCTTGATCGCCTCGTGGGCCTCCTCGCGGCCGACCCCGTTGCGCACCGCGGCCATCAGCACCTTGGTGGTGGTGAGGAAGGGCAGGTAGCGGTCGAGCTCGCGCTGGATCACCGCGGGGAAGGCACCGAACTCGTCGAGCACGGTCAGGAAGGTCTGGAAGAGGCCGTCGGTGGCGAAGAACGCGTCCGGCAGCGCGACCCGGCGCACCACGCTGCAGGACACGTCGCCCTCGTTCCACTGGTCACCGGCGAGCTCGCTGACCATCGACAGGTGCCCGCGCAGCACCACGGCGAGGCCGTTGACCCGCTCGCAGGAGCGCGTGTTCATCTTGTGCGGCATCGCCGAGGAGCCGACCTGGCCCTCCTTGAAACCCTCGGTGACCAGCTCGTGCCCGGCCATCAGCCGGATCGTCGTGGCCAGGTTGCCCGGACCGGCGACCACCTGCACCAGCGCGGCGACCACGTCGAAGTCCAGCGACCGGGGATAGACCTGGCCCACGCTGGTGAGCACCCGCTCGAACCCGAGGTGCCCGGCCACCCGCCGCTCGAGCTCCTCGAGCTTGCCGGCGTCGCCGTCGAGCAGGTCCAGCATGTCCTGCGCCGTGCCCATCGGCCCCTTGATGCCGCGCAGCGGGTAGCGCCCGATCAGCTCGTCGACCCGCTCCAGCGCCACCAGCATCTCGTCGGCGACCGTGGCGAACCGCTTGCCCAGCGTGGTCGCCTGCGCCGCCACGTTGTGCGAGCGACCGGCCATCACCGTCGTCGCGTGCTCGGCCGCGAGCCGGCCCAGCCGGGCCAGCGTGGCCACCATCCGCCGACGCACCACCCGCAGCGAGGACAGCACCTGCAGCTGCTCGACGTTCTCGGTCAGGTCCCG
>DASSTJ010000009.1:0-26908 GCA_035707965.1 Actinomycetales bacterium | reverse complement strand
AGCCCGAGATGGACTGCGGTCTGCTCGTCGCTGGTGAGCCGGGCTCCCGCACCGTGCGGACGATCCCGGTGAGCGAGGTCACGGCAGGCGACCAGATCGTCTGCGGCGCCGGCGGTGTGCGCGTCGAGCGGGCCGAGCCCGAGATCGTCGAGGGTGCAGGCGTCTTCGAGTTCATGAACTCGGAGGTCTCCAGCGAGAAGCCGCAGGCGCTGCTCGTGCGGCAGATCGCGCAGGAGATGCGCGACGTCAAGGCCGCCGGCAAGAAGGTGCTGTGGGTCGGCGGTCCAGCCGTCGTCCACACCGGCGCGGCGCCCGCGATGGTGGCGCTCGTCGAGGCCGGCTACGTCGACGTGCTGTTCGGCGGCAACGCGATCGCCACCCACGACATCGAGGCGTCGCTCTACGGCACGTCCCTCGGGGTG
Organism: Actinomycetales bacterium; assembly: GCA_035707965.1. Taxonomy (GTDB): domain Bacteria; phylum Actinomycetota; class Actinomycetes; order Actinomycetales; family Angustibacteraceae; genus DASSTJ01. Next base: position 26,486 of record DASSTJ010000009.1, on the reverse strand, counting down.
GACATGTCGCAGGGCCGCGGCGTGGAGCATGGCCACGAGCACCACATCCGCGCCATCAACCGCGTCCGCGCGGCGGGGTCGATCGCCGACGCCGTCGAGCAGGGGGTGCTCACCAGCGGCGTCATGCACGCGCTCGTGACGCACGGCAAGAGGTTCGTGCTGGTGGGGTCCGTGCGGGACGACGGTCCCCTGCCCGACGTCTACACCGACGTGATCGAGGGTCAGCGCGCGATGCGCGCGCAGCTGGACGGCGTCGGCTTCGCCATCATGGTCGCGACCATGCTCCACTCGGTCGGCACCGGCAACCTGCTACCGGCGTCCATCCCCCTGGTCTGCGTCGACATCAACCCCGCGACGGTCACCAAGCTCGCCGACCGCGGCTCGTCGCAGGCCCGAGGAGTCGTCACGGACGTCGGCCTGTTCCTCGAGCAGCTCGCCACCGAGCTCAACCCGAGCTGGCGCCGTCCGGGCTGAGCGCTCAGCCTCGGCCGGGAACCGGCAGCACCAAGTCGATCACGACCGGAAGGTGGTCGCTGGCCGACCGCAGGTCCTCCAGCGACGGCTCGTCCGCGGCCGTGGCGGCTCCGGCGCTGCCCGGCACCCGCACGTCCGTCACCCGGGGGCCGTCGCCGACGAAGAGGGCGTCGATGCGGCGGCGCGGCCGGAGGGCTGGGAACGTCGGCGCGGCACCCGGTCCGGCTCCGACGTCCCTCAGGCCGGCGCCCAGCACGGCCCAGGCCGGCCCACCCGGGGGCTCGTTGAGGTCACCGGCGAGGACGAGGCACCCCGCGTCCGCCGCGGGCGTCGGTTGCGCGGCCACCCGCGCACGGACGATGCGAGCGTGAGTCTCGCGGAGCTCGCTGTCGAGCGGCAGGTGCACGCTCACGGCGGTCAGGCTCGCGCCGTCGAGCGCGACCGTGACGGCCGCGGCCCCACGCGTGCGGGTGAACGGGCCGGGAACCGGCAGCCGGAACGCCACGTGGTCCAGGACGTCGACCCGCCGGCTGACGAAGACGGCCGTGCCTCCGCTAGGGCGGCCACCGCACACCCATCGCAGCGCCGCCTCACGGGCGAGCCTGCTCACCGAGGACCGCTCGAACCAGCGGCGTGGCACCTCCTGCAGGCACAGGACGTCGCACCGCAGCGACCGCAGGACGGCGGTCACGGCGTCGCGGTCGTCCCTGAGGTCGCGCACGTTGTACGTCGCCACCCGCAGCCGCACCCCGCCGCCGCCCACGCTCAGCCCGCACGCCGACGGCGGCTGTGCCGTCGGAACAGCCGCACCTGGTCCCGCGCCAGGTCGGCGGCACCTACCAGCCCCGCCTCGTTGCCCAGCTGCGCACGGACGATGCTCGCCTCCGGCCGGAACCCTCGACCCGTCAGCTGCCGACGGAACGCCTCGCGCGCCGGCGACAGCAGCAGCTCGTCCGCCTCGCTGACGCCGCCGCCGATGACGAGCAGCGCCGGGTCGAAGGCCGCCACCAGGTTGGCGAGGCCGATCCCCAGCCACCGGCCGATCTCCTCGAACAGCTCGACCGCGGCCGCGTCGCCCTGCGTTGCCGCCTCCGTCACGACCGGACCGGTGATCGCCGACACGTGACCGTCGACCCGATCGAGCAGCCCGTGCGCGACCGGCGAACCGGCGGCGCACAGCTCGCGTGCCTCGCGCACCAGGGCATTGCCGCTCGCGTACTGCTCCCAGCAGCCACGGTTGCCGCACTCGCAGCGTCGGCCGCCCGGCTCCACCTGCATGTGCCCGAACTCGCCGGCGATGCCGAAGGCGCCACGGAACAGCTCACCGCGCATCAGCAGTCCGCCACCGATGCCCGTGCCGAGGTTCACCATGACGACGTCGTCCCAGCCTCGCGCCGCGCCGAACCGGTGCTCCGCCCAGAGCGCGGAGTTGGCGTCGTTCTCGACGACGACCGTGAGGCCGAAGCGGCGACGCAGCGCGTCCCGCAGCGGCTCGTGCCGCCACGACAGGTGCGGCGCGAAGAGCACCGACGAGCGGTCGGCGTCGACGAACCCGGCCGCGCCGATCCCGACCGCCACCGCCTCGCGGTGCCCCCGGAGCTCGTCGACGACGTCGGCGATCGTGTCCTCCACGACCTGCGCGCTCGTGCTGCGGTGCGGGGTGTCCCGCCGAGCGCGCTGGACGACCCGGCCGGTGGAGTCGACCAGGCCGGCCGCGACCTTCGTGCCGCCGATGTCGACGCCGATGGCGAGCCGTGCCGGGGTCCGCAGCCCACGGCCGGTCGAGGACGTCGTCCAGGCGGTCCGCGGGCGGGGCGTCACCGCGTGGCCCTGGCCAGGTCGGCCGCCCCGATCACGCCGGCCGCGTTGCCGAGCGTCGCCGCCTCCACCCCGACCGCCGGCCGGTGACCTCGGGCGGGCAGGTTGCGCGCCAACGTCGCTCGGGCCGGTGCGACGAGGAGGTCGCCGGCCTCGACGACGCCGCCGCCCAGCACGAACACCGCGGGGTCCAGCACCGCCGCGACGGATGCCATGCCCTCGCCCAGCCACCGGCCGAGGTCGGCGAGCAGCTCGGTGGCAGCCGGGTCGCCCTCGCGGGCCGCCTGCGTCACCATGGCGCCCCGGAGGTTCTCGGCCCGGCCTCCGCAGAGCTCGCTCAGCCGCTCGGCGTGCAGGCTGCCGGAGGCGACCAGCTCACGCGCCTCCCGCGTCAGCACCGAGCCGGAGGCGTACTGCTCCCAGCAGCCACGGTTGCCGCACCCGCACCGGATGCCCTCGGGGACGATGCGCATGTGGCCGAGCTCGCCCCCGATGCCGTGGGCGCCGCGCAGCAAGCGTCCGTCGGCGACGATGCCGCCGCCGAGGCCGGTGCCGACGGTGAGCATGACCATGTCGTCGACGTCGCGGGCCGCGCCGAACCGGAACTCACCCCAGGTGGCCGCGTTGGCGTCGTTCTCGAGCCGCACCGGCAGCCCGATGCGCCGCTGCAGGTCGCCCATCATGGGCTCGTCGCGCCACGCCAGGTTGGGGGCGAAGAGCACGACGCCCCGAGCACTGTCGACGAAGCCCGCGGCTGCCACCCCGACCGCGTCGACGTCGTGGCGCGCGCGCAGCTCGGCCACGACCTCGGCCACCTGGTCCTCGATCTGGTCCGGGTCGGTCGCGGGAGTCTCCCGGCGCGCTCGCGTCAGGATGGTGCCGTCCTCGTCGACGACGCCGGCTGCGATCTTCGTGCCCCCGATGTCGACACCGATGGTCAGGCTCATGCGCGCTCTCCTCCCTGCTCGCCGTCGATGACCACGACCGGTGTGCCGACCGCCAGCGGGTCGTCGCCGTCCTGGCCCTCCTCTGCCTTCTCGTCACCCGGTGCGGGCGGTGGCGCGTCCGAGGGGCCCGGCTGCCGGTCGCCGGCGGCCTCCCGCAGCAGCACCGCGACGGTCTCGGCCGCCGAGGCCACCTGCTCGAGCAGCTCGGGACTGATGCCGCGGACGACATCGAGCGCCCGGCAGAGCGGGCACATCCGGCAGGTCGCCGGGTCGTGGTCGTCAGCTCCCGGGGACGCCGTCCTGAACGGGCTGCCGCTGTCGCTGGACGGCGTGCTGGACGTCTGCGCCCACCATCCCTGCAGCGCCTCGGCCAGGCGGGACGCCTCCTGGCCCACGTCGAGCCGCGGACGATCCGCCGTCGCGTCGTCCGTGCTCACGGCTGCTCCTCGGTCGCTGACGACGTCGAGCCGGCGGGCGGCGCCGGCCACTGCTGGGGGTCGCGCACGAAGTGGACGACGAGGCGACCACCCGCGACGGTGGCGCCCGTCGTCAGGCAGCGCCGCAGCACCGATGGCAGCAGCACCACGACGAGCTGCTCGCCGTGCACCCGCACGCGCAGCTCGTCGCCGTCTCGCCGCAGGTCGAGGTCCGACGCGCGCACCAGCGGCGCCGTCAGCACGAGGTCGTAGGCGTCACCGTCGCGGCGCACGTCCGCCTGGGCGCTCTCGGGCAGCGGGCGCATCAGCTGCTCCACAGCCGCGGCGACGGCAGCACCCCGCTCTGGGCCGGCCACGACACGACGCCCGAGCTCGGCCAGCTCGTCGACGTCCGCCGGCTCCCTCGTGAGGTAGGGCAGGCGTCGCACGAGCTGGGGTGCGGCGAGCGCCTCGGCCTCGGCGAGCACGCGGCTCTGCGCGTCCACCTGGCCGGTGCGCCAGGGGTCGTCACCTCCGCCCGGCAGCACGCGGTTGGCCAGCACACCGTCGACGCCGTACCCCTGGAGGCCCAGAGCCGTGAGCGAGCGACGCGTCCACGCCAGCCCGGCGGAGTCCGGCGTCAGCACCAGGCGCACGGACGTCGTGCGCGCGCGGAGCACGGCCACCGCCTGGCCGAGCTCGTCGCGGAGCCGAGCGGTCGCCTCGGAGAGCGCGGGGTCGGGGCACCCACCGTCGAGCCCCGCCCGGCGCTCGGGCGTCCACACCCGGTCGACGAGCCGGGTCAGCGCCGCGGGCGTGCTCAGCAGGCGCGGAAGGTGCGTCCCGCCGTCCACGATGACCAGGTCCCACTGCCCTTCGTCGACCTGCTGGCGAAGCGTGAGCAGCGAGAGCACGTCCCGGGCGCCGGGCAGCGCGAGCAGCGAGAGCGCCTCGCTCGTGGGCAGGTCCAGCCCACCGAACAGGCCGCTCAGGTGCTTCCGGAGGGTCGGCCAGCTGCGCGAGAGCTGCTCGGCCGCGGCACCCGGCAGCACGGACAGCCCCGGCTCGACCTCGTGCGGGCCGTGGCCACGGGCAGGACCGCTCAGGACGTCCGCGAACGCCGAGTCGTCACCCGTGGACACCAGGAGGCTCTTGACGCCGCACCGCGCGGTGGCGACCGCCGTAGCGGCGGCGAGGGTCGTGGTGCCGGCACCGCCCTTGCCGGCGAGCAGGAGGACTCGCACGTCACCCCTCGGCGCGCTTCTTGAGCTCACCCAGCGCGGTCTCGATGATCCCCTTCTCGGCCTTGCGCTTGAGAAGCCCCAGCATCGGGATGCGCAGGTCGACCGCGAGCTGGTAGATCACCTCGGTGCCGCCCTCGACCGCGCGCAGGGCATAGCTGCCGTCGAGCCCACGCAGCAGCTGCTCGGCCTGCACGAGGCTCCAGGTCACCGTGCCGGTGCCGTCCTCGTCGACGTCCCACTCGTAGGCCAGGCTGTAGGTGTCCTTGATGACACCGGCGTCGAGCACGAACCGGACCTGCTGCGGCCAGCCGTCGTCGTACTCCTTCTCGACCTCGGCCTGCTTCACCGCGCCCGCCCAGTCGGGGTACGCCTCGAAGTCCGCGATCACGTCGAGCACGCCGCTCGGGGTCGCGTCGACGACGATCCGGGACTCGGTGCGGTCGGCCATGCGGACACCTCTCACACGGTGGTCGGAGCAGCACCGAGAGACATGAGGCGGCGCAGCCTGGTCGGTCAGTCAGTGGGTCGAACGGGTCGGACAGCCGGTCGGGGCGGACTGCCCGCAGGGTATACCGGACGGCGGCGAGAACGCTTGCCCGTCCGCTCTACAGCGCCGAGCCGACGAGGAACATCAGCAGCACGATCAGCGCCGTGACGACGACGATGACGACGGCAAGGAGGACCATCCGCGTCCCCGGGGAGCTCGGCAGCCGGGCCGCCCAGCCCTGCACCTCGCTGCGGGACGCCGTGAGCTCGGCCAGCATCTGCTCGGCCACGCGCTCGACCTCGACGGGGTCCTGGGCGCGCCGAGCCGTAGCGTCGTCGTCGACGCCGTCCGACCCGCCTTGGGGGGACGACTCGCGAGGGCGCAGCGGCGCGTAGCACTGGGTGCACCAGGGCACGTCGGACCGCACCGTGGCTCCGCACGACGGGCAGTCCGGCGGCAGGTCCTCCGTGCGCTGCTCACTCATCAGGGCTCCTTCCCGGGTCGGCGACGGAGAGCCCACCCGGGGCTCGACCGCTCTCCAGCTCGTCCTTCAGCGCGTGCACGTGCCGCTTCCACTCCTGCGCCCAGGCCTGACGCGCCCGATCGTGCTCGCGGGACTCCCCCCGGAGGTAGAAGTGCACCAGCACGCCGTCCCACCACGGCTCCAGCCAGATCTCGGCGGTGCCCACCAGGGCGCCCTGCACGGCCCACTGGCGACCCTTGAGCCCACGGTCGCGCGTCGTCGTCAGCCGCAGGCCCGGCCACCACCGCTGCCACCGGCCGGGCTCGGCCACGAGGCGGGCGACCACGGCCGGGTCGCACGCCACGAACGTGTCGTCGACCAGGTCCACGGTCCGCAGCTGAACGCCCACACCACGAGCATGCCGTACCGCGCGCGAAGCCTCCGGCAGCGGCTACCGCTCGGTAGGCTGGAAGGGTCGTCGCCCGAGGAGGCCCCACCGTGCTCGAGTTCTCCGTCCCCGTGCTGGTCCCGGAACCGACGCAGGGCAACCTGGCGTCCCTCGTCGTGACCAAGGCTGCCCAGCCGGACCAGGTGCTCTTCAGCCGTCCGGTCGGCGATGGCTGGCACGACGTGACCGCGGCCCAGTTCAAGAAGGACGTCGACGAGGTGGCCCGTGGCCTGATGGCGGCGGGCGTCGAGCCCGGCGACCGCGTCGGTCTCATGTCCCGCACGCGCTACGAGTGGACGGTCGTCGACTTCGCGATCTGGACGGCCGGTGCCGTCACCGTGCCGATCTACGAGACCTCGTCGGCCGAGCAGATCGCGTGGATCCTCAGCGACTCCGGGTCGGTCGCGTGCGTGGTCGAGACCCCCGCTCACGCCGCCGCTGTGAGCTCCGTGCGCGACCAGCTGCCGCTGCTCACCGACGTCTGGCAGCTCGACGCCGGCGGCCTCGGCGACCTGGCCAAGGCCGGTGCGGAGGTCAGCGACGCCGACCTGGACACCCGGCGCGCCGTCGCGCAGCCGGGTGACGTGGCGACGCTGATCTACACGTCGGGCACGACAGGGCGCCCGAAGGGCTGCGAGCTGACCCACGCCAACTTCATGGCGCTCGCCGACAACACGGTGGCGCGGCTGGGCGAGGTGGTGAGCGCGGAGGGCGCGTCGACGCTGCTGTTCCTGCCGCTCGCCCACGTGTTCGCCAGGTTCATCCAGGTGCTGGCCATCACCGCCGGTGCCCGCATGGGGCACACCGCCAACGTGAAGAACCTCCTGCCCGACCTGGCCGCGTTCCAGCCGACCTTCGTGCTCTCCGTCCCCCGAGTGTTCGAGAAGATCTACAACTCCGCGGAGCAGACCGCCGAGGCCGACGGCAAGGGTCGCATCTTCCGCATCGCGGCCGACACGGCGATCGCCTGGAGCGAGGCGCAGGACGCCGGCGGCGCCGGTCTGTGGCTGAAGGCGCGCCACGCCCTCTTCGACAAGCTCGTCTACAGCAAGCTGCGGGTGCGGCTCGGGGGCAAGGTCCAGTACGCCGTGTCCGGCGGGGCACCGCTCGGCGCCCGGCTCGGCCACTTCTTCCGCGGGGCCGGCATCACGGTCCTCGAGGGCTACGGGCTGACGGAGACGACGGCACCGGCCACGGTGAACCGGCCGGACGCGATCAAGGTCGGCACCGTCGGCCAGCCGCTGCCAGGGGTCTCCGTACGCGTCGCCGAGGACGGCGAGGTGCTCATCAAGGGCCACAACGTGCTGCTCGGCTACTGGAACAACGCCCAGGCGACCGCGGACGCCGTGCAGGACGGCTGGTTCCGCACCGGTGACCTCGGCGAGCTCGACGACGACGGCTTCCTCCGCATCACCGGACGCAAGAAGGAGATCATCGTGACCGCGGGCGGCAAGAACGTCGCCCCCAGCGTCCTGGAGGACCGCATCCGCGCCCACGCCCTGGTCTCCCAGGCGCTCGTCGTCGGCGACGGCAAGCCGTTCATCGGGGCCCTCATCACGCTCGACGCCGAGATGCTGCCCACCTGGGCTGCCAACCGTGGCAAGGCGGGCCTGACGGTCGAGCAGGCCGTCGACGACCCCGAGGTCCAGGCCGAGCTGCAGCAGGCGGTCGACGACGCGAACGCCGCCGTGAGCAAGGCGGAGTCCATCCGCAAGTTCCGCATCCTGCTCGTCGACTTCACGGAGGAGTCCGGGCACCTGACGCCGTCGCTCAAGCTGAAGCGCAACGTCGTCATGAAGGACTTCGGCGAGCAGGTCGAAGAGCTCTACCGCTGACGGTGTCCGCTGCCTCTGCGCTCCTTCTGACGGTCTGGGTCGGGTACTTCACTGCCCTGCAGTGGAGCGTCGTCCGCTACCGCCTGGGCATCGTCGTCGTCGTCACGGCAGCCGCCGTGCTGCTGGGTACGGCGCTCGTGCGCGGGTGGCGCCCACCGGCCGTCCCTCGCGGCCTGCTGGCCGCCGGGCTGCTCTCGTGCGCGCTCGTCACCGAGGCCGTGCCGTTCTTCAGCTACACCACCCCCGGAGAGCGGCGTGCACTCGCGCACGTCACGGCGGTCGGCTGCGTCCTCGCGGCGGCGGCTCTCGCCCTCCCGGACGGACGACGCGCGCGGCCCCAGCCACGGGCCGTCGCGGCAGCGATCGCCGTCCTCACGTTCATCGCCGGGTCGGCAGCCGCGATCCTGCTCGACCGCGCTCCCCGGATCGACGTCTGGGTGACGTTGCAGCAGGCCTCGGACGGACTCGCCCGCGGCCAGAACATGTACACGATGACCTGGCACGACTCCCCCGGCATCCAGGACGCGTTCACCTACCTGCCGTGGACAGCGGTCCTCGTGGCCCCCGCTCGCTGGCTCGTCGGCGACGTCCGGTGGGCGCTCCTGCTACTGGCCGTGGTGGCGCTGGCCTGCATGGCAGCCCTCGGGCGCGGACGACGTGGAGCCCTCACCGCGGTCACCCTGCTCGCGGTGGCCCCGGGGACCATCACGCAGTCCGAGCAGGCCTGGACCGAGCCCATGCTTCTCGCCGCGATCGCGGGGTGGGCGCTGCTCGTGCGGCGCGGCCACGCCTGGTGGGCCGTCGTCCCACTGGCCGTCGGCTGCGCGAGCAAGCAGCACCTCGCCGTCCTCCTGCCGGTCCTCGCCTGCTGGCAGGCCTTCGGCTGGCGCCGCGTGGTGGCGACCGCCGGCCTCAGCGGCGTCCTCGTGCTGCCCTGGTTCGTCGCGGACCCGGCAGCGATGTGGCACGACACCGTCTCGCTGCTCGTCGGCTTCCACCCGATCCGGTTCGCGAACACGCTCTACCTCGCTGCCCGCCACGAGCTGGGCTGGACACCCCCGTTCTGGCTGACCGGGCTTGTCGTCCTGGCGGTGCTCGTCACCGCGTGCGTCGCGGTGCGTCGCCGCCAGCCGGACCTCACCGAGCTGCTCGGGTGGCTCGCGCTGGTCCTGCTCGTCGCCACGCTCGTGAACAAGCAGGGCTTCTACAACCAGTACTGGCTGGTGGGCGGACTCGTGGCCCTGAGCCTCGCCGCCTCAGGCGGCGAGGTCCTCGACCGGCTCCCCCGCGAGAATCCGGCGCAGGCGTAGCGCCAGGTCGTCCCAGCGCCAGCGCTCTGCGACCCACGCCCGGCCCCGGGCGCCGAATCGCTCCGCCAGGCCGCGGTCGAGCAGCAGCTCCGCGCAGCGCTCCGCCACCTGCTCGACGGAACGGCCGTCGACGACGTAGCCGTTCTCGCCCTCCAGCACGGCGTCCGGAGCGCCACCCGAGCGCCCAGCCACCACGGGCAGCCCGGTCGCCGCTGCTTCGAGGTAGCAGATGCCGAGCGCCTCCGGCTCCAGTCCCAGCAGCCGAGTGCGCGTAGGCATCGCGAACACGTCACCGGCGTCGTAGTAGGCCGGCGTCTCCTGCCACGGCACGCGCCCGGCGATGACGACGTCTTTCTCGAGCCTGTGGGAGCGCACGAGCTTCTCGACCTCGCCTCGGTGGGGACCGTCTCCGACGAGCAGCAGCGCCGCTCCCGGCACGGACCGCTGGATCTGCGGGAGCGCCTTCACCAGCACGTCCTGACCCTTGCGCGCCACCATGCGCGACACGCAGACGACGACCGGCCGGTCGGCGAGCCCGTACTGCCGACGCACCTCGTCACCGCCGCTTCCCGGACGGAAGACCGTGTCGTCGACGCCGGGGGTGAGCTGCACCATGCGGGCCCGCGCCGCCGCCGTCAGCGGGCGCTCGATGCGCGAGCGGCAGTACTCCCCCAGGTACGTGAGGACGTCGTTGCGCTCGCCGATCGCGCGCAGCGCGCGCCTGGCTCCCGGCACGCTGGACCACCAGATCTCGTGCCCGTGCGTTGTCGCGACCGTGCGCTCGACCCCCGCGCCGCGAAGCCGGTTCGCCATGAGCCCCAGCGGGGCGGCCGCACCGAACCAGACCTGGTCGCAGCCGCGCGCCCGTGCCAGCGCCGCACTGCGTCGGCTGACCTCGGGAGTGGGCACCATGAGACGGGAGGGATCACGCACGACCTCGAACCCCAACGTGCGGTCGTGAGCGGCGTCGCCCTGCTGCCGGGCGGTGTGCACCACCACGTCGTCGGGCAGACGCTGCGCCATCGCCAGCACGAACGACTCGATGCCACCGGTGCGCGGCGGGAAGTCGTTCGTGACGATCAGGGTTCGGCCCATGACCCGAGCCTAGGGCGACGGTGACGGCATGACCGCCACCGGCTGCGGACCCGGCAGGCCGTGCTGCTGCGCCCACGCGCGGGCCATCGCGATGCGCCAGGGCGGTGCCGGGTGGGTGGCGAAGAGAGCGGTCCGCCACCACCCGGGCTGCAGGTCGCTGAGGTTCGTGACCGCGAGGCGGCGCTGCATCTGGGCGAAGCCCTCCACGTCGCGAGTGAGGTCGAGCGAGTGGACGTCGGCCCTGGCCTCGATCCTGCGGCTGACCAGGGTGGAGGCGGGCGCGGTGACCAGCGAGCCCACGGCGACCACCGCCAGCACGAGCGCGACCACTCCCGGGTCGCGAGCACCGCTCGAGCCGGCCCGGCGGAGCAGCGCGCGACGACCTCTGCCGCGCTCGTCGAGCAGCCACGACAGGGCGAGCACGGCCGCAACGGCAGCGAGCGCTCCGAGCGTGGTGCCGAGCCGCACGTCGTGCGCCTTGACGTGCCCCAGCTCGTGCGCGACGACGAGCTGCACCTCTCGTGGTGACGCCCCCCGCAGCAGGGTGTCGTAGACGACGACGCGACGGGTGTCACCCAGCCCGGAGACGTAGGCGTTCTCGGCGGTGGTGCGTCGCGACGCGTCGGCGACGAGCACCTGGTCGACGCGCACCCCGTCACGCGCTGCGAGGTCGAGAAGGTCCTGCCGCTGCGGACCCGCCTGCATCGGCGTGAAGGTGTTGCTGAGCGGCTCGACGACCACCGGGTAGACGAACGAACCCGCCACCACGGCTACGGCAGCCAGCGCCCCCCCGGCGACCCACCAGCGGCGCCACCGCCGGGCGAGGCCGACGAGCACCAGCAGGAGGACCGCCGTCACCACGGTCGACACCCCCCAGCCCCGCAAGGCGTCGACGGACCAGCTGGACCAGTCCTGCGTCGACAACCCGTACCGCCGCAGCACGCGTTCGGCGGCGACCGACTCCGGCAGCGTGAGCAGCAGCGTCAGGAGCGTGAGAGCTGCCGTGCCGAGCACGACCTGCACGGCCCAGGCACGGTCCCGCAGGCGACCCGGCAACCATCGCGTGGTCGCGCGCACCAGACGCGCGCCGAGCGGCGTGAGCCCGAGGACCAGCGGGACGACGACGGCCACCAGGAGCCGGGCGTACGTCCACGGACGAAGCTGGCGGTGGAACGCCGCCTCGTTCGCCAGCTGCTGCGCCGTGAAGTCGGCTCGCGGCGCGGGGTTCACCGTCGGGGCACCCGCGCCCAGCACGTTCCAGGGCACGAGCACGGCCGCCACGGCCGCCAGGGCGACCACGACCGCCACCAACGTCACGGTCCGCGCGAGGTCCGAGCCCGTCGGCGCGTCGGACGACCGGCTCATGCGTGCGGCGACCGACTCACGAGCCGGCCAGAGCACGCAGGTTGTCGCGCCAGGCGGCGGTGAACGACGCGACCGAGGTGCCGAGCACCTTCTCGAAGGCGGCCTTCGTCGCGGCGTCCGGGTCGGGCCCGTCCTTGCCGACCGGCGTCGTGGCGACCGCCCGGTAGAGCCGCACCAGGTCGCGCTCGCCGTACGTGTCGACGATGAGACGGCACGCCAGCCAGGCGCCGGAGTACGCGGGGGCGATGGTCGTCTTGGTGGGGTCGAAGTCGTCGGTGCCCGGCAGCTCCCGAGGGCCTTTGCCGCGCCGGACGAGGGCCAGCACGTCAGCCGCGATCGTCCGCGGCGACAGCCCGACGTCGCGGTAGCCGACCTCGTCGGCGAAACCCTCGGAGAGCCAGATGGGGACGGGCGCCGTGGTCGACGACCGGACCGCGACGTGCGTCATCTCGTGCGCCAGCACCACGCGGCGGCCGCTGGGGCCCAGCCGCTGGAAGGCGGCCGGGTTGATCACCACCCGGTCGCTGCGCGCGACTCCGTGGTCGCCTTCGGAGAGCTCGCCGGTCGTGACAGCGGCGATCTGCGACAGCCCGTCGGGCGGGCGCTGCAGCAGCCGTCCCATCTCCTTCTCCGTGCGCGGCACCACCAGGACCGCCTTGCGCGGCCAGGCGTCGCCCCAGACCTGCGACACCTGCTGCACGGCTCGATCGCCCGCAGAGGCGTACTCCTTCAACGTCGCGGTGCTCGTCGTGCCGAGCACGAGGACGCGGCTGCCCTTGACCACCCTGACCCGTCCGAGGTCCCACGGCTGAGGGACCGTCTGGCCGTCGGACGTCGAGCCGACGTACCACTGCCCGTGCCGCTCCACGAGCGTGAGGAACTGCTCCGTGAGGGACGACGCCCGGTCGTAGCCGGCGAGGCGATAGCCCGCCTGCACCCGAGCCACCCAGGACGGCCCCGCCAGCCGCGCCTGCCGGCTGGCCGAAGGCGCCGCCGCGACCCCGGCGTAGGTGTAGCTCCAGTCGCTGAACGGGACGGCGCGCAGGTTGGCGAACACCGTCGCCTGCTGCTGACGGAAGTCTCGGGAGTCGGGGTCGACCGTCGACATCCACGTGGCCTGGTCGTGAGCCAGGACCGCTCGGCTGCGCGTCTGGAGCAGTGCCTGCAGGGCCTGGACGCGGAGCCCGGCGGCATCGGGCGTGGTGTCGGCGGCGGCGGGCGCCGGAGTGCGCTGGGTCGAGGGCTTCGATGGCGCCACGTCGTGACCGCGCGTCGTGACGACAGCCACCGTCGCTCCCGACGCGAGCACGGCCACGGTCGTGAGGAGGCCGAGGACGATGCGGCGACGCCTCGGCCCCGGAGCCGGAGGCCCCGGCTCCTCCACCTGCAGGCTCACCTCCTCATCGTAGGTGCCTTCAGGCAGATGGCCCACCTCTGGCACCGTCACCGGGGCATCGTCACCGGTCGGACGACCGGCCGTCAGCCGACGGCACGGCGCAGTCGCAGCGGCGGCACCAACCCCGTGTCGGCCAGCACCCCGATGGCAGCCCGCTCAGCGGCGTCGAGCTCGACGCCGTCCGGCGGGGCCCCCAGCAGGACTGTGACGACGCAGTCGCCGCACGCGAGCCCCCGGACCTCACAGCTGTCGCAGTCGATGTGCACGACTCGCCTCCTTCTCACGCACGTGGCCGGCCAGGCGCCGACCTCCTGGACGACGCTAGGGGCCGGGTCTGACAACGGCGGCGTCTGACGACGGCGGCGTCGAGCGCTCCGGAGCCGCCCCGACCAGCGTCCCCTCGGCGTGCCAGCGTGGCGATGTCGGTGCTGCGCCCTACCGTTCGGCACGTGAGGATGGTCCAGGGCACGCTCGACGAGCTCGGTACGCCGCTGCATGACGTGACGTTCGTCGTCGTCGACCTCGAGACCACCGGCGGCTCCCCGCTCTCGTGCGCGATCACCGAGATCGGCGCCGTCAAGGTCCGCGGCGGCGAGGTCGTCGGTGAGCTCTCCACGCTGGTGAACCCCGGCACCCCGATCCCGCCGTTCATCTCGCTGCTCACCGGCATCACGGATGCCATGGTCGTGGACGCCCCCCGGGTCGACGCCGCGCTCACCACGTTCCTGGAGTTCGCCCGGGGCAGCGTGCTGGTCGCGCACAACGCCCCCTTCGACATCTCGTTCCTCAAGGCAGCCACCGCCGCATCCGGCCGGGACTGGCCCGGTTTCACCGTCGTCGACACGGTCCACCTGGCCCGGCAGGTGCTGAGCCGGGGCGAGGTGCCGAACCGCAAGCTGTCCACGCTGGCGCGGCTCTTCGGGTCGCCCGACACACCCGACCACCGCGCCCTGCACGACGCGCGCGCCACGGTGCACGTGCTGCACGGCCTTCTCGAGCGCGTCGGCTCGCTGGGCGTGCACTCCTTGGAAGAGCTCTGCACGTTCTCGTCGAGGGTCTCCCCGGCGCAGCGGCGCAAGCGGTACCTGGCCGAGGGCCTGCCGTCCGCCCCGGGCGTGTACCTGTTCCGCGACGGACAGGGTGAGGTTCTCTACGTCGGCACCTCCGTCGACATCCGCGCCCGGGTGCGCACCTACTTCACGGCCTCCGAGCACCGCACGCGCATGGCGGAGATGGTGGCCCTGGCCGAGCGCGTCGATCCGGTCGTCTGCGCGACCAGGCTGGAGGCTCAGGTCCGTGAGCTGCGGCTCATCGCCGAGCACGCACCCCGCTACAACCGCCGCTCCCGCCGGCCGGAGAGAGCACCGTGGGTCAAGCTCACCGCCGAACCGTTCCCCCGGCTGTCGGTGGTGCGTGAGGTGCGCGACGACGGGTCGACGTACGTCGGCCCGTTCAGCGGCAGCCGTGCGGCCGAGCAGGCGATCGACGCGCTGCACGACGTGTTCCCGCTGCGCCAGTGCCGTCGCCGGCTCGGGCACCGAGGCGGTGGCTCCGCCTGTGCGCTGGCCGAGATGGGCCGCTGCGGCGCACCCTGCACCCGGGCCGCCGACGAGCAGCAGCGCGACGAGGTCGTCGCCGAGTACGCCCGGGTCGTCGACGACGTGCGCACGGCGCTGAGCGGCGACTGCCGTCAGGTGACGGACGCGCTGCGTGCCCGCATCCGAGAGCTCGCGCAGACCGAGAGGTTCGAGCAGGCCGCGCTCGTGCGCGACCGCATGCTCGTCCTCGTGCGGACGACGGCACGCGCCCAGCGGGTCATCGCGCTGGCGCGCTGCCCGGAGATCGTCGCGGCCCGGCGCGGCACGGTCGGGGGCTGGGAGATCGCGCTGGTGCGCCACGGTCGTCTGGCTGGCACCACGACCAGCCCGCGCGGCGCGGACCCGTGGCCCTACGTCGACGCGCTGCGCGTCACGGGCGAGGTCGTTCCGCCCCCGGTCCTGCCGTTGCCGGCCGCCCTGCCGGAAGAGGCCGAGAAGGTGCTGGCCTGGCTCGAGCAGGACGGCACGAGGCTGGTCCAGCTCACCGGGAGCTGGTCGTGCCCGGTCCACGGGGCAGGCGCCGAGCGGCTCCGGCTCGACCCGGTCGCGGCGGCGATCGGTCCCGTCGACCCGTTCGACGCGCCGTGGCACCCGGTCCGCTCGACGGCGGCCGCAGGGTGACCCTGACGGTCCCGGCGCCCAGCGGCTAGGGTCCTTGGCGTCACCAGGAGTCCGGGACGCAGCAGGGCGTCGACACAGGGATGGGAGCGCCGGTGTGATCACCGCCATCGTGCTGGTCCAGGCAGAGGTCGACCGCATCCCCGAGGTCGCGGCGGCGATCGCGAACCTCGACGGCGTCAGCGAGGTCTACTCGGTCACCGGTGAGGTGGACCTCATCGCGATGGTCCGGGTCCGCCAGCACGACGACCTGGCAGACGTGATCGCCGACCGCCTCAACAAGGTGGACGGGGTGCGCGGCACCCAGACCCACATCGCCTTCCGCGCCTACTCGCAGCACGACCTCGAGGCGGCGTTCGCCCTCGGCTTCGAGGACAGCTGAGCCGTCGCGTCGCTCAGGCGGTCAGGCGGGTCGCGTCGATCCACCGCTGCAGCACCTCACGGGCGGCACCGCTGTCGATCGACGCGGCGGCCCTGCCGAGCGCGTCCCCCATGCGCGGCACCAGGGTCTGCGGACTGGCGGGCTCCCCCGGCGCGACACCGTCCGAGGCCACGAGGGCGGCAGCGGCGTTCAGCAGCACGGCGTCGCGGACCGGCCCCTGCGCGCCGTCGAGCAGGTCGTGCACGACCTGGGCGTTGTAGGTGGCGTCGTCGCCGCGCAGCGCCGATACCGGCGCCTGGGGCACCCCCAGGTCACCAGGGTCCAGCATCGTCTCCTGGACCTGTCCGGCACCGACGAGCCAGACGCGTGACGGCCCACTCGTCGTCAGCTCGTCGAGGCCGTCCTCGCCACGGAACACGACAGCGCTCGACCCTCGTGCAGCGAGGACGCCTGCCATCAGCGGTGCCATGCGCCGGTCGGCCACCCCGATGGCGGAGGCGGCAGGCCGCCCCGGGTTCGTGAGCGGACCGAGGAAGTTGAAGGCCGTCGGGACGGCGAGCTCGCGACGCGCCACGGCGGCGTGACGCATGGCGGGGTGGAAGGCCTGCGCGAAGCAGAACGTGATACCGACCGACCGGGCGACCTCGGCGACCCGCGCCGGAGCGAGGTCCAGCCGCACGCCGAGCGCCTCGAGCACGTCGGCCGAGCCGCAGGCGCTCGAGGCAGCACGGTTGCCGTGCTTCACGACGCGTTCCCCGGTGCCCGCCGCGACGAGCGCGGCCATGGTCGAGATGTTCACCGTGCGGGCACGATCGCCGCCCGTGCCCACGATGTCGACCGTCGGGCCCGGGACGTCGATCGACACGGCGTGGGCCAGCATGCTCTCGACGAGCCCACCGAGCTCCTCGACGCTCTCGCCCTTGGAGCGCAGGGCGACGAAGAACCCAGCGACCTGCACCGGCGTGGCGTCGCCGCTCATCACCCGGTCCATCGCCCAGCTCGTCTGTTCTGCGGTCAGGTCCTCGCGGGCGACGAGCCGGTGCAGCAGCTCGGCGAAGGAGTGACCGGACACGGCGTCAGGCATCGAGACGCGCGCGGGCCAGCTCCGCCACGGCGGCCGCGACGGCGGCCGGGTCGATCGGGTGCGGCAGCGCGTTGTCCGCCAGGGACCAGGCGGCGAGCCAGTTGTCCTGGACCCGGCCGGTGAGGACGAGCACCGGGGGGCAGCGGTAGATCTCGTTCTTGAGCTTGCGGCACAGCCCCAGGCCGCCTGCGGGCGCCGCCTCGCCGTCCAGCACCAGGACGTCGATGCCGCCGGCGTCCACGGCCGCGACCACGGCCGGCTGGGTGGCGCACTCCAGCCACTCCACGCGCGGCAGGTCCGGCGCAGGTCGCCGCCCGACGGCGAGTCGCACCTGGGTGCGGGTCGCGGCGTCGTCGCTGTAGACCAGGACGCTGAGGGTCCTGGTGTCCGGCGTGGCGGGCGTCGCGCTCATGGTTGCTCCGGGGGGTCGTGACGGCGGGACGAGCCGCACTCGTTCAGTGGTGCCGATCCAGTGGTGCCGCGCACGTCGGCACGACGCTCGTGATGCTACCGGTCGGCCTCGGTGGGCACCCGCGCCGTGCCGGTGGCAGCGGCACGGGGAGCCGTCCGCGGGCCGCCCTGCGAGCCCTCGAAAGACCGGGCCGCGACACGAACCAGGGGTCCCCTGCGCGCGGTAGGGCCTTAAGGCCATAATGGGCGCCGTGGCAACGGCATCAGCAGTAGAGAGTCTCCCCGCGCACGGGGCCGTGACCCGGCCGAACATGGCCGCCGTAGGGACGATCGTCTGGTTGTCCAGCGAGCTCATGTTCTTCGCGGGACTGTTCGCCATCTACTTCACCCTGCGCTCGGTGGTGCCCGAGCAGTGGACGGAGAGCACGCAGGACCTCAACGTGCCGTTCGCCGCCGGCAACACCCTCGTGCTGGTGATCAGCTCGGTCTGGTGCCAGCTCGGCGTCTGGAAGGCCGAGCAGTTCCAGCCCGGCCGCACCGGCTCGCTCCTGCAGCTGCGGCTGTGGGGCATGCGGGAGTGGTACACGCTGACCTACGTGTTCGGTGCCGTGTTCATCGCCGGGCAGATCTTCGAGTACGTGCACCTCGTGCACGACGGCGTGAAGATCAACAGCGACGCCTACGGCTCCGCGTTCTACCTGACGACGGGCTTCCACGGGCTCCACGTCACCGGCGGCCTCATCGCGTTCCTGCTCATCATCGGGCGCTCGTTCGCCACCCGACGCTTCGGCCACGCCGAGGCCACCAGCGCGATCGTCACCTCGTACTACTGGCACTTCGTGGACGTCGTCTGGATCGGCCTGTTCGCCACCATCTACCTGCTCAAGTGACCGCCTCCACCCCACCTTCCCCGCACTCCCAACCGCTCGAGACGAGGACCTGGACGTGACCGCACTCGCCGCTCGACGGCGCCACCCGTTCGCGCTGGTGCTGCTCATCGCGCTGGGCCTGCTCGCCACGGGAGCCCTGTACGCCACCTTGGCGCCGAAGCCGGCGGCAGCGTCGACGGCGAGCGCCGACGACATCGCGCAAGGTCACAAGCTGTTCATCGCGAACTGCGCCAGCTGCCACGGCCTCAACGCCGAGGGCACCGAGAAGAACGCGAAGGGCGAGGTCGCCGGCCCCAGTCTGATCGGTGTCGGCGCCGCGGCCGTCGACTTCCAGGTGGGCACCGGGCGCATGCCCCTGACCTTCCCCGGGCCCCAGGCCATGAAGAAGCAGAACAAGTTCAGCGAGAAGCAGGTCTCGCAGATGGCCGCGTACGTGGCGTCGCTCGCTCCCGGCCCCGGCATCCCGGACGCCGAGTACACCGACGGCAGCAAGGGCGACCCGGCGCGTGGCGGGGAGATCTTCCGCATCAACTGCGCGATGTGCCACAACTTCACCGGGGCTGGCGGGGCCCTGACCCGCGGCAAGTGGGCTCCCGCCATCACCGGCATCAGCGGCACCCACATCTACGAGGCCATGGTCACCGGGCCGCAGTCCATGCCGGTCTTCAACGACAGCAACATCACCCCGGAGAGCAAGCGCGACGTGATCGCCTTCCTCGACACGGTGAACAGCGAGCCGAACCAGAGCGGCGCCTCGCTCGGCCACATGGGTCCGGTGAGCGAGGGGCTGTTCGTGTGGATCGTCGGCATCGGCGCCCTGATCGGCTGCGCCGTCTGGCTCGGCGCCAAGGCGGCCTGAGCCGACGTGAGCGCTGACCCGACCCCACGACTGATGACCCGAACGTCGACGACGCAGGACGGACCGAGATGACGCAGAACCCGCCCAGTGACGGCACCGGCGACGTCGCCCCCGTGGCCGCCGGCGACACGCCCGACGACCTCCACGGCGAGCTGCAGCGGATCCCGGGCACCACCGTGCTGGAGTCCCCGTTCGAGAACCCCGGCCTGCCGCCGCACATCCACCGGCTGTCCGACACGGATCCGCGCGCGGCCAGGCGCGCGGAGCGCCAGGTCGCCGCGATGTTCACGCTGTCGATCATCGGCACCGTCGTCTTCTGCGTGTCCTACTTCGCCGTCGGCCGCACGGACACCGTGTGGCTGCCCGGCATCGGCGACACGCTGCTGCAGAACCTGCTGCTCGGGCTCGGTCTCGGCTTCGGCCTCTTCTTCATCGGCATCGGCGCGGTCCACTGGGCCAAGACGCTCATGCCCGACGAGGAGGTCGTCGAGGAGCGCCATCAGCTGCGCAGCACGGACGAGGTCCGCGCGGACGCCGTCGAGGTCATGAAGGCGGGTGCCGCGGGTGCGGGCCTCGGTCGCCGTCCGCTCATCAAGCTGACGCTGGGTGGCGCGCTGGGCCTGTTCGGCCTGCCGTTCATCGTCGCCCTCCGTGACCTGGGCCCGCTTCCGGGCGACAGGTTGTCCCACACGATGTGGAAGAAGGGCGATCGGCTGGTCACCGACCCGGAGCTCGCTCCCATCAAGGCGTCCGAGATCACCATCGGCTCGGTCTTCCACGTCATGCCCGAGGGCATCGACAAGGTGGAGGACGTCCTCGAGCAGCGCGCCAAGGCCGCCGTCCTGCTCATGCGGCTGGCACCCGGCGACATCAAGAACGGCAAGGAGCGCGACTGGGGCTACGAGGGCATCGTCGCCTACTCGAAGATCTGCACCCACGTCGGCTGCCCCGTCGGCCTGTACGAGCAGCAGACGCACCACCTGCTGTGCCCCTGCCACCAGTCGACGTTCGACGTGACAGAGGACTGCAAGGTCATCTTCGGGCCGGCCAAGCGCCCCCTGCCGCAGCTTCCCATCACCGTCGACACCGAGGGCTACCTCGTCGCTGAGAGCGACTTCCACGAGGCCGTCGGCCCGAGCTTCCCCGAGCGAGGTTGAGCGCCATGTCTACGGCTAGCACGACGTCCACGACCGCACGCCCCGGCGCCTCGGAGAGGGCCGCCGGCGGTGCCGCCGGTTACGTCGACGAGCGCACCGGGATCGCCAAGGGCGCCCGCTTCATGCTGACCAAGGTCTTCCCGGACCACTGGTCGTTCATGCTCGGCGAGATCGCCATGTACAGCCTGATCATCCTGCTGCTGACGGGCACCTTCCTCACCTTCTGGTTCATCCCCTCGACCGGGCACGTCGTGTACGACGGCTCCTACGTGCCGCTCAAGGGCATCGAGATGTCGCAGGCCTACGCCTCGACGCTCGACATCTCGTTCGACGTCCGCGGCGGCCTGATCATCCGGCAGATCCACCACTGGTCGGCCCTGCTGTTCGTGGCCTCCATCACCGTGCACATGTTCCGCGTGTTCTTCACCGGCGCGTTCCGCAAGCCGCGGGAGATCAACTGGGTGATCGGTGCCACCCTCGCCCTGCTCGCGCTGGTGGAGGGCTTCGCCGGCTACTCGCTGCCGGACGACCTGCTCTCCGGCACGGGCCTGTCGTTCGCGCGGGGGATGATCCTCTCGATCCCGATCGTCGGGTCGTACATCTTCTACTTCGTCTTCGGTGGCGACTACCCCGGCGACGCGCTCATCCCGCGTCTGTACGTCGCCCACGTGCTGCTCATCCCGGCCATCCTCGTCGGCCTGTTCACGCTGCACATCATGCTGGTGTTCCTGCAGAAGCACACGCAGTACCCGGGCCCGGGCCGCACGAACAAGAACGTCGTCGGCTTCCCGTTCCTCCCCGTGTACACGGCGAAGGCCGGCGGCTTCTTCTTCATCGTCTTCGGCGTCACGACGCTGCTGGCCGCGGTGGCGCAGATCAACCCCATCTGGGCGTACGGCCCGTACGACCCCTCGCCCGTGACGGCCGGCTCGCAGCCTGACTGGTACATGGGCTGGCTCGAGGGGGCGGTCCGGCTCCTGCCCGGGTGGTTGGAGTTCCACGTCTTCGGGTGGACCTTCAGCTTCAACATCGCCATCGGCGGCCTGATCCTGCCCGGCGTGGTCACGATGCTGCTCTACGCCTACCCGTTCCTCGAGGCCTGGGTCACCGGCGACAAGCGGGAGCACCACCTGCTGGACCGCCCGCGCAACGCCCCGACCCGCACGGGGCTCGGCGTCATGGCGATCACGTTCTACTGCCTGTGCTGGGCCGGTGGCGGCAACGACATCATCGCGACGCACTTCCACATGTCCATCAACGACATCACGAACATCTTGCGGGTCGCCGTGATCGTGCTGCCGCCGATCGCGTTCGTCATCACCAAGCGCGTGTGCCTGGGCCTCCAGCGACGTGACCGCGAGCTGGTGCTCCACGGCATCGAGAGCGGGCGGGTCGTCCGCATGCCCAGCGGTGAGTACATCGAGGTGCACGAGCCGCTCGACGCGTACGAGCGGTGGGAGCTCGTCCAGCACGACCTGCACCGGCCGCTGCCGGAACCGGTCGCCGAGGACGAGTCCGGCGTGCGTCGCCCGGGTCTGCGTGCGGCGCGGATGCGAGCCAAGCTCAGTCACTTCTGGTTCGAGGACCGCATCGAGCCCGTCACCCCGTCGGAGCTGGCGGCAGCGCACGCCCACGGCGAGCACGATGTCCTGCCGGAGGACGGCAGCGGGCAGCCGTCGATCGAGAGCGCGGTCGGCCCGGCCGTGGACGACACGAACACCACGAGCTCCGCAACGAACCGCCACTAGCACCCAACACCACCCGAAGGCCCGGCGGACGAACGTCCGCCGGGCCTTCGCCATTGCCACCGGTCTTCTACGTCAGGTCACAGGACCCGACTGCAAGGAAGCGCGGAACAGGGACCTCACCAACCGCCGGCGTCCCAGCCCCTCCCCCGCTGCCAGTGGCGAAGCTCTCGCTGCGCGAGCCAACTCGTCGGGCCCGAGGGGCGGGCGCCGGCAGCGGCCGCAGACGCGTAGCGAACGCGGAAGGCGCGGCCGGCAGCCGCCGTAAAGCGAGCTTGCGAGAGGCGGCCGAGGCCGCGGCTTCTGCGTTCGCGGTACCAGCGACAGGCGCCAGCGGAGTGGCCGCGTCCGCCCGGGCCCGGCTTACGAAAGCGCCGAGTGCTTAGCCCACTGAGCCAGCGACATGTTCCACATCGTGTACCCGTTGTACTCCTCGAGCTTGCGGCTCGAGCCGGTGAACTTGACGATGTCGCCGACGTGGGAGTTGTCGAACAGC
This sequence comes from Actinomycetales bacterium, assembly GCA_035707965.1. GTDB lineage: Bacteria > Actinomycetota > Actinomycetes > Actinomycetales > Angustibacteraceae > DASSTJ01. The sequence continues at coordinate 3,948 of DASSTJ010000009.1, read as the reverse complement.
CACTTGGCGTCGGACGGCGACAGGTTCGTGCAGCCGTGGCTGACGTTCGCGTTGCCCTGGGAGCCGACGGACCACGGAGCCGAGTGCAGGAACTCGCCGCTCCACGTCAGGCGCATCGCCCACTTGGTGTCGATGCGGTAGTAGCCTGGGTCGCCCTTCTTGATGCCGACCGTGGCGGAGTCCATGGTGTGCTGGCTCTCGCGGGAGAGGATGACCTTGACGCCGTTCCGCGTCTCGGTCTCGCTGCCCGGACGCCCGGTGCTGACCTTCAGCGTGCGCAGCACCTTGCCGTTCCTCGTGACTGTCATGCGGTGCGTCTTTGTGTCGACCGTGCTCACCATCGCGTCACCGATCGTGAACGTGTTGGTGGCGCTGCGGGACGTCCACACACCCGCGCGCGTCTCGATTCCCCCGATGTCGGCCTTGACGGTCACCTTCGTGCCGGGCTTCCAGTACGTCGCGGGACGCCAGATCAGCTGGCGCGCGTCGAGCCACCCCCACGCGCCGTCCATCTGGGGGACGGACGTCACCGACACCTTCTTCTCGATGTCGGCCTGCTTGTCCTTGTCGACGAGCCCAGCGAACTGCACGACCACAGGCATCCCGACGCCCACGGGGCCGGAGCCGGACGGCACGAGGAAGTAGTCGGCCGAGTCCTTCGGGGTCAGCGTGCTGAACGAGGACGTCTGGGTCGTGCTGACGCCCTCCGGGTTCTTCGCCGTCGCCGCGAGCGTGTACCGCTTCTTGGCCCGCAGGTTCTGCGTCGACGTCCAGCTCGTGCGGTCAGTCGAGAACTCGCCCTCGACAGGGTCGCTGTCGCCTGACTTCAGGAGAACCTCGTCCAGGGTGCCGTCGGTGACGCTGACCGTCACCGGCTGGTCGGGACGCACCTTGGTCGCCGCGTCGGCAGGCGTGATGGTGATGGCCGCCTTCGCAGCGGGGGCAGACGTGGTGGGGCTGCTCTCCCCCACGGCGATCGGGCCGCTCGCGCTTGGGGAGCCGGCCTGGCACGAGGCGAGGAGCAGGACGACGAGCGCGGAACCCGCCAGCAGGTCGCGACGCCGAGTGGCGGTGAGGCTGGGCATGCCGTCCTTCGAGGTGAGTGCGTCGGCCCGTCAGCGTGCTGACAGGCCGACGTGGTGGGTACAGCCGACAAGACAAGGGTAGGCCACGGCCAGGACTGCTCCGGTGGACCGTCTCAGCGTGTCGAGTCGGGACCGCTGGCTCGTCAGCGCGGGTAGTCGTCAGTGGGCGTGCGCGCCGCGCCAGTACTCGAAGACCCAGCCGACCAGCGCAAGGGCACCCAGAGCACCGCCGAGGAGCACGAGCCACCACCCGATGGCCAGACCCAGGAACGCGATCGCGGCGGAGCCGGCCAGCGGCAGGGGCCACCAGCTGTGCGGGCTGAAGAAGCCGTACTCCCCCGCGGCGTCCTCAACACGAGCGGCGGGATCGTCCTCCGGCCGGTCGTCGATGTGCCGGCTGGTGAACCACAGGTACCAGCCGATCATGATGCACAGACCACCGGTGAGGAACAGCGCCACGCTGCCCACCGGCTCCTTCCACTCGGTGACGATCGTGTAGACCGCCGCCAGCGGGAAGAAGAAGAACGTCCCGGCGCTGAAGAGCCAGCTCTCGACCTTCACGTCACTTCTCCTCGGCGGGTCCGGCGTCGGGGGCGCTGCCACTGGCTCCGGCCTCGTCCCGGTCGGGAGCGCCGTAGATCTGCTCGAGCACCCCGGCGTCGGCGGGCGGGTTGTCGAGCAGAGCGATCTCGGGGTGGTGAAGGTCGAACGCGGGCCGCTCGGAGCGGATCCTCGGGATCGCCACGAAGTTGTGCCGCGGTGGCGGGCAGGACGTGGCCCACTCGAGGGAGCCGCCGTAGCCCCACGGGTCGTCGACCTGGATGAGCGGCGCAGTCCGCCACGTCTTCCAGACGTTCCAGATGAACGGGATCGTGGAGGCGCCCAGCAGGAAAGCGCCGATCGTCGAGACCTGGTTCTCCCAGGTGAAGCCGTCGCTGGCCAGGTAGTCGGCGTACCGGCGTGGCATGCCCTCGACGCCGAGCCAGTGCTGGATCAGGAAGGTCGTGTGGAAGCCGACGAACAGCATCCAGAAGTGGATCTTGCCGAGCGTCTCGTCGAGCATCCGTCCCGTCAGCTTCGGCCACCAGAAGTAGAACCCGGCGAACATCGCGAACACGACCGTGCCGAACACCACGTAGTGGAAGTGGGCCACGACGAAGTAGCTGTCGGTCACGTGGAAGTCCAGGACCGGGCTGGACAGGATGATGCCCGTCAGGCCACCGAACAGGAAGGTGACCAAGAAGCCCAGTGCCCAGAGCATCGGTGTCTCGAAGGTCAGCTGGCCACGCCACATCGTGCCGATCCAGTTGAAGAACTTGATGCCCGTCGGCACCGAGATCGTCATCGTCATGAAGGCGAAGAACGGCAAGAGCACTTGGCCCGTGGCGTACATGTGGTGCGCCCAGACGGTCATCGACAGGGCCGCGATCGCGATGGTCGCGAACGCCATGCCCTTGTAGCCGAACAGCGGCTTGCGGCTGAAGACCGGGATGACCTCGCTGATGATGCCGAAGAACGGCAACGCGATGATGTAGACCTCCGGGTGACCGAAGAACCAGAAGAGGTGCTGCCACAGCATGGCGCCGCCGTTGGCGGCGTCGTAGACGTGGGCACCCAGCTGGCGGTCGGCTCCGAGGGCGAGCATCGCCGCGGCCAGCACCGGGAACACCATGATGACGAGCACGCTCGTGATCAGGACCGTCCAGGTGAACAGCGACATGCGGAACATCGTCATGCCGGGAGCGCGCATGCAGATGATGGTCGTGATGAAGTTGACGGCGCCGAGGATGGTGCCGAAACCGGCCAGCGCCAGGCCGAACACCCACAGGTCGGCACCCAGGTTCGGCGAGTACACCGTGCTGGACAGCGGCGAGTAGGCGAACCAGCCGAACCCGGCCGCGCCCTGCGGGGTCAGGAACCCGGCGGCTGCGATGAGCCCGCCGAAGAGGTACAGCCAGTACGCGAACATGTTGAGCCGCGGGAAGGCGACGTCCGGCGCACCGATCTGCAGCGGCATGAGCGCGTTGGCGAAGCCGGCGAACAGCGGCGTCGCGAACAGCAGCAGCATGATCGTGCCGTGCATGGTGAAGAGCTGGTTGTACTGCTCAGGGTCGCTGACCACCTGCAGCCCGGGCTCGAACAGCTCGGCCCGGATCAACATCGCCATGATGCCGGCGAGCAGGAACCACGCGAACGAGGTGATGAAGTAGAGGTTGCCGATCACCTTGTGGTCGGTGGACGTGACCCACTTGACCACCGTGCGACCGATGGACGACCGGCGACGCTCCGCCCAGTCGGCCTCACGGTAGACGGTGGTCAGCTCCCCGGTGGTCATGCGTTGCTCCCTGGCGTCGGGACCTTGTCCTGGTCAGCAGGATCGAGCGGCTGGCGGTCGAGCGTGTTCGGCAGCTGACCGACGTTGCCCTGCGCCTTGAGGTCGGCGATGTGCTGCTCGTACTCCGCCTTGGAGACCACCTTCACCTGGAACAGCATCTGCGAGTGGTAGGTGCCGCACAGCTCGGCGCACTTGCCGGCGAACGTGCCCTCGGTCGTCGGCGTCACCTGGAACTTGTTGACCCGGCCCGGAAGCATGTCGAGCTTGCGAAGGAACGCCGGCACCCAGAAGGAGTGGATGACGTCGCGGGCGGTCAGCACGAACTCGACGCGCTCGCCCACGGGCAGGTAGAGCGTCGGCAGCTTCTCGGCGTCCTTGGCGTCCCCGGTGAGGACGACGGGCACGGACGTCTCGTAGACGTTCTGCGTGACGTAGTTGAAGTCCCATGCCCACTGCTTGCCCACGACGTTGACGATCTGGTCCGGCTTCTGCTGGGTGCTCATCAGCGCGGACTCGTCGCGTGCCGTG
>DASSTJ010000008.1:0-2038 GCA_035707965.1 Actinomycetales bacterium | reverse complement strand
GCCGACGAGGCGATGCTGGACGACTACGCCCGGCGGTTGCATGAGGTGACGGAGCGCGGATACGCCCTCAACTACGGGGAGACGTCGCTGGAGGAGGTCGGCATCGCCGCGCCGGTCTTCGACCACCGCGACGACCCGGTGGCCGCCGTCCTGGTCTCGGCGCCCCGGTTCCGCGTCTCCCGCGAGCAGGCCTCGGCCATCGGAGACGCCGTGCGGGAAGCTGCCCGCGACATCACCCGCAGGCTGGGCGGCCAGCCGGACGCCGGTTGAACCGGCGACTCAGACCGGTTCGCTGCCCAGGCGCAGCGCGTGGCGCAGCTTGAGCGCCAGGTGCAGGGCAAGCGCCCGCTCGGTGCCTGTCGGGTCTCCGCCGAGCAGGGCGAAGACCCGCTCGAGCCGGCCGTAGAGCGACTGGCGCTGCAGGTGCAGAGCCTCGGCGGTGCGGGTCTTGTGGCAGCCGTGGTCGAGGTAGGCCTCCAGGGTCTCCAGCAGCAGGTCGCGCTCGGAGCGACGCACGGCCAGCAGCATGGCGAGCTGCCCTTGCACGTAGCGCTGCGCGTGCGGGCGCAGCGCGTCGGCGGACAACCAGTCGACAGCCATCGTGGCCGCCGCGTCGACGACCGCGCTGGCGCCGTGGGGCGAGCGACGCTCCAGACAGGCCTCGGCCGGGCCCATCGACGCTCCCACCGCACGCAGCGTCGGGACCACCGGTCCGACCGCCAGGACCAGGTCGGCGTGGTCCCGAGCCCAGCCGACGAGGTCGGCAATCAGAGCGGCCCGGGCCCGGCCGGCGTGCTGCCGGTCGGCGACCGACAGCACGACGCGTGCCTCGGTCTCCGTGGTGTCGATGGCCGTCGTGCCGTGTCGCCACAGCAGCCCGTCGAGGCCGTGCAGTCCCGCCGTGGTGGCACCCGCGATCGCGATGCTGACGACGGGGGCGGTGCGGTCCAGCCCGATCAGCTCGGCGAGCTGGTCGATCCGGCCGCGGTGCTCCTCCGCCCGCGTGGCGAGGCGGGCCAGCTCGCTGGCCGCGAAGTCCCGTGCCGACGGTGCGTTCGCCCGGAGCAGGGCCAGGCCGATCGCCTCGCCGGCGCGCTCGCCGGCCAGGGCGACCAGGTCGAGGTCGGCCTCGGGGGTGGGGTAGAAGGCCAGCGTGGCGGCGTGCGCGCCGCGGACGGTGATCCTGGAGGTGACGGCGCCGAGCAGGCTGGGCTCCTCATCGGCGCCGGTGTCGGCGGACCGGGTGACCAGTCCGCCGGTGCGATCGAAGAGCGCCGTGGGCGTCCCGGTGCGGCGGGTGAGCTCGTCGAGCAGGGCCTGGACGCCGCCACCGTCCCCGAGGATGGTGGACAGGGCCCGCGCGATGTCGCCGCCGTACCGCAGCCGCATCACCGAGTCGTTGACCAGCTCGGCGTTGATCGCCTCGGCGACCCCGACGAACGGCACCACCCGCCTCAGCTGGACGACCGGGAACCCGGTCTCGTCGGCCTCGGCCAGCAGCGGCTCGGGGATGTCCGGCAGCCGGACCCCGGTCTCGATGGCGACTCCGGCGACCTGGCGCTCTGCGAGGTCCCGGACGTAGCGACGCTGCTCGGTGGGCGATGCCTCGGCGAGCATGTCACCGCCGGTGAGCAGCAGCTCCCCGCCGCGGAGCAGGGTCGCGATCTCGAGCACCTCGCTGGAGTGGATCCACCGGACCCGGCGCTCGAGGCCCTCGCGACCGGCGCGCACGATGGGCTCGGCCGCCGCCAGGCTCGGGTGCTCGAGCGCGTCGACCAGGGTCAGTCGCACGACGGAATGTCCAGTGAAAGCCCGCTCACGCCTGACAGTATGCATCTTGTTGCCTGTGACGTGGAGCACTCAGGATGAAGCCCGCGATGTTGCTCGCATCGTGCCTTTGTCCCAGGAGGGTTCCGTGTCCGGTTCGAACCATGCTCCGTCGGCGATCACCGACATCGAGCAACAGCTGCAGCCGATCCCCGAGGAGTCCCGCACGCGCCGCGTGTCCGGGCAGTTCTGGATCTGGTGCGGCGCCAAC
>DASSTJ010000007.1:0-35650 GCA_035707965.1 Actinomycetales bacterium | reverse complement strand
CGCAAGATGACCGGTGCGCTCAGTAACTCCAACACCACCGCGATCTTCATCAACCAGCTGCGAGAGAAGATCGGCGTCATGTTCGGTTCGCCGGAGACCACCACCGGTGGCAAGGCGCTGAAGTTCTACGCCTCGGTCCGCCTCGACGTCCGTCGGATCGAGACCCTCAAGGACGGCACCGAGCCGGTCGGCAACCGCACCCGTTGCAAGATCGTCAAGAACAAGATGGCCCCGCCGTTCAAGCAGGCAGAGTTCGACATCCTCTACGGCCAGGGCATCTCGCGTGAGGGTGGGCTCATCGACATGGGCGTGGAGCACGGCTTCGTGCGCAAGTCCGGCGCCTGGTACACCTACGAGGGCGACCAGCTGGGGCAGGGCAAGGAGAACGCGCGGTCGTTCCTGCGCGACAACCCCGACCTGGGCAACGAGCTGGAGAAGAAGATCAAGGAGAAGCTCGGCATCGGCCCCAAGCTGGATGCACCGGCTGAGGTCCCCGAGGTCCCGGTCGACTTCTGACCCGCGATGAGTCGTCCGTGTGCCGCCCTCTGGCCCCGCTGGTGGGTGGCACACCGCGTTCCTGCCGCTGTGGGGAGGCGCTGATCACATGAACGGCAGAACTACCCGCCGTGGCACCCGGCCGCGCTACCGCGGCCCCGCAGGTCCGACGCCCGGTGGTGCGGCGGACGAGACGCCCGACGCCGACCCCGAGTCGGTCGCCCGAGCGATCGTGCTGCGCCAGCTGACGATGGCGCCGCGCAGCCGCGCCCAGCTGGCGCAGAAGCTGGCTGACCGCGGCACCCCGGCTGATGTCGCAGACTACGTGCTCGACCGCATGGAGGCCGTGGGGCTGGTGGACGACGAGGCGTTCGCCGAGGGTTGGGTTCGGTCGCGGCAGGCGACGCGCGGGCTGTCGCGTCGAGCGCTCGCGCACGAGCTGAGGTCGAAGGGCATCGACGACGAGCTCGCCCGCGCGACGCTCGACCAGGTGGACGACGACACCGAGGTCGAGCTTGCCCGGGGCCTGGTGATCCGCCGGCTGCCGTCCGTGCGTGGCCTGCCTCCGGAGAAGCAGGTCAACCGGCTGGTCGGCATGCTGGCCCGCAAGGGATACAGCAGCGGGCTGGCGTTCCGCGTCGTGCGGGAGTCGCTGGTCAGCGACGGGCTGACCGGCTCAGGAGAAGAGCTGACCGACGTCGCACTGGACGAGCGGCTCGACAGGTGACGCCCTCCGGCTGCGTGCGGCCCGAGGCTCAGGCCGCGGCGCCACCCGCCGACATCGTGCCCTCGTCGACGGGCACGGGCTCACCGGCGGTGTGGCCCTTGCGCCGCATGCGACCCTCGAGCCAGCGAGCAAGGCGACTCAGTCCGTAGTTGACGATGATGAAGATGACCGCGACGACCGACAGGATCTGGATGGGGTTGTCGAGGTTGAGCGCGATGAGGTTCCCCTGCCGCAGCAGCTCGATGTAGATGCCGAGCACGGCAGCCAGCGACGTGTCCTTGAGGATGACGACGACCTGGCTGATCAGCGCCGGCAGCATGGTTCGCACCGCCTGGGGCAGCAGCACGAGGCGCATGGTGGCGCCTGGCGTGAGGCCGATCGCCAGCGCCGCCTCGCGCTGACCGGACGGCAGGGACAGCACGCCGGCGCGCAGGATCTCCGCGATGATCACCATGTTGTACGCGGTCAGCCCGATGACGAGGTACCAGAGGCCCTCGCCGCCCGGCATGAACGACAGGTCGGCGCCGAGCTCCGGCAGCACCCGGCTGGCGAAGTAGATCGTGATGACCACCGGCAGGCCACGGAGCACCTCCATGACACCGATCAGCGGGAGGCGGGTCCACCGTCCGAGCATCAACCGACCGACACCGATGAGCGCTCCCAGAACGAGCGAGAAGGCGATCGCGAGCGCCGCTGCCTTCAGCGTCGCCACCAGGCCTTCGCCGATCAGCCGCCAGACGTCGCGGAACACCTCGTTGCCCGGGTCGAAGAGGGGACCCCAGAGCTCACCAGAGAACTGGCCCTTGTCGTTGAGACGCTTCGCGACGACGCCGACGCCGACGCCGATGACGACGGTGGCCACGATCCCACCGACCAGACTGCGCCGCCGCGCCTGCGGTCCGGGCGCGTCGTAGAGAACGGTGTAGTCGCTCATCGCACGATCGCCACCTTCCGCTCGAGCAGCCCGAGCACGGCGCCGGCCGGCAAGGTGATGAGCAGGTACGCGACGGCCACCCCGGTCAGCACCGGGAGTGCGGCGTAGCCCTGCGCGCTGGTCAGCGACTCGCCCACGCTGAACAGGTCCCGGCCCACCCCGAAGGCGCCGACGACGGCAGAGTTCTTGAACATCGCGATGATGACGCTGCCCACGGGTGGGATCGAGGTCCGGAACGCCTGGGGGAGCACGATCTGCGTGAGGGTCTTGCTGAACGGCAGGCCGATGGCCCGGGCCGCCTCCGCCTGGCCGGCGGGCACGGAGTTGATGCCTCCGCGCAGTGCCTCGCAGACGAAGGCCGAGGTGTAGACGATCAGTGCGCTGACGCCGAAGACGTAGTAGCTGGCGTTGATGCCGATCTCGGGGAAGCCGAAGGCGAAGAAGAACAGGACGACCGTCAACGGACAGTTGCGTACCAGCGTCACCCAAGCGGTGCCGAGAGCCTTGAGCGGGCCGACCGGTGAGACCCGGAACGCCGCGAGCACCGTACCGAACAGGAGCGATCCCACCATCCCCCACAGGCAGATGCCGAGGGAACGCACGAACCCGCTCCAGAACAGGTCGAGGTTGTCCAAGACCCCGTCCACGCCTCACCTCCCGTGACGGTCGGACTTGCGTTGTGCCGTGGCTGCCAGGCCACCAGCCTGCGAGTGGTCGGTACCGACGTCCGGCTGGACGTCGGCACCGACCAGTGCCCGCTCAGGTCAGCTGCAGGCCGCAGCCTCGGGCAGCTTCGGTGCCGCGGCACCCTCGACCTTGCCGGCCGTGCTCGCCCACGCCTTGTTGTAGGCGTCCTCGTTCTCCTTGAGCGTCGTGTTGATGAACTCGCAGAACTTCACGTCGCCCTTCTTGATGCCGAGGCCGTAGGGCTCCTCGGTGAACTGGTCACCGACCAGCTTGAACGCACCGTCGGACTTCGAGACGAAGCCCAGCAGGATGACGTTGTCGGTCGTGACGACGTCGACCTGACCGTTCTTCAGCGCGTCGGCGCACTTGTCGTACACGTCGAAGAGCACGAGCTGGCTCTCGCTGGCCAGGTACGGCTTGATCTGCTCGGACGGCGTGGAGCCGGTGACCGAGCACACCTTCGCGTTGGGGTTCGACTTGAGGCTGTCCGGGCCGGTGATCGCCGAGTTGTCGGACTTCACCATGAGCTGCTGACCGGCCACGTAGTACGGACCGGCGAAGGAGATGCGCTCCTTGCGCTTGTCGTTGATGGTGTAGGTCGCGGCCACCATGTCGACCTTGCCCTGCTCGATGACCTCCTCGCGCACCTTCGAGGGCGTCTCGACCCACTCGATCTTGTCGGGGGCGACGCCCAGAGCACCGGCGATGATCTTGGCGACCTCGACGTCGAAGCCCTCGGGCTTGCCCGACAGGCCCTTCAGGCCGAACCCGGGCTGGTCGAACTTGGTGCCGACCTTCATCGTGCCCGCGTCGTGGATCTTGGCCATCGTCGTGCCGGCCTCGAACTTTGCGTCGGCGTTGACCTTCACGTCGCCGCTGTCCGCGCCGTCATCACCGCCGCAGGCGGCGAGGGAGACGGCGGCCAGGGCGATCGCTGCCGTGGCGGCGATGCGTCGGATCCTCATGTGTTCCTCCGTTGTGTCGTGCCAGGCTCCGCGAGCAGCGGTGCCGGTCGTGCAGTTCTGAGGCCGGTTGTGATGCCCGGGCGTACCGGGCGGCGCGGGTCAGTGGGTGAGGATCTTCGACAGGAAGTCCTTCGCACGCCCGGAACGGGGGTTCGTGAAGAACTCCTCCGGTGTGCCCTCCTCGACGATCTCGCCGTCTGCCATGAAGACGACTCGGTCCGCGGCGCGCCGGGCGAAGCCCATCTCGTGCGTGACGACGACCATCGTCATGCCCGACTTCGCCAGGGTCGTCATGACGTCGAGCACCTCGTTGATCATCTCGGGGTCGAGAGCCGAGGTGGGCTCGTCGAAGAGCATGACCTTGGGCTCCATGGCGAGCGCGCGGGCGATGGCCACGCGCTGCTGCTGGCCGCCCGACAGCTGGGCCGGGTACTTCTCGGCCTGCGCCTTGACCCCGACGCGGTCGAGCAGGGCGGCGGCCTGCTTGTCGGCATCGGTCTTGCTCATGCCCCGCACCTTGATCGGGCCGAGGGTGACGTTCTGCTGGATGGTCTTGTGCGCGAAGAGGTTGAACGACTGGAAGACCATGCCCACGTCCGCGCGCAGCCGGGCCAGCGCCTTGCCCTCCGCGGGCAGCGGCTCGCCGTCGAGCGTGATCGTTCCCGACTCGATCGTCTCGAGCCGGTTGATGGTCCGGCACAGCGTCGACTTGCCGGAGCCGGACGGCCCGATGACCACGACCACCTCGCCGGTGCCGACGGTGAGGTTGATGTCCTTGAGCACGTGCAGGTCGCCGAAGTGCTTGTTGACGTGCTCGAGCACCACGAGCGGCCGCCGCGTGGTAGCGCCCGTGCCTGGCGTGGCGCCGGTTCCCGTCGTCATGCCTTGCCCGTCGTCATCATGCCTTGCCCCTCGTCATGGAGTGCGACCGTACTTGCCGCTGCCCCGCCGTCGCTAGGTCGGCCCCGCGGCGTTGTCAGAGTGTGACCGGTCTGTGACATGCAGCGAGGGTCCGGCACGAGAGGGGAGACGGTGGCGCCGTACCCTGGTGGGGCGATGAGGACCTATGACGTGCGCACCTTCGGGTGCCAGATGAACGTGCACGACTCGGAGCGGCTGTCGGGCCTGCTGGAGGACGCCGGCTTCGTGGCGCTCAGCCCGGAGGCCGACCCGGACAGCGCCGACGTCGTCGTCTTCAACACGTGCGCGGTGCGGGAGAACGCCGACAACAAGCTCTACGGCAACCTCGGCCACCTCGCGCCGGTCAAGAAGCGCCGCCCCGGCATGCAGATCGCCGTGGGTGGGTGCCTGGCCCAGAAGGACCGCGGCGAGATCGTGCGCCGGGCGCCGTGGGTGGACGTCGTCTTCGGCACGCACAACATCGGCTCGTTGCCCGTGCTGCTCGAGCGCGCCCGTCACAACTCCGAGGCGCAGGTCGAGATCCTCGAGTCCCTCGAGGTCTTTCCGTCGACGCTGCCCACGAAGCGCGAGTCGGCCTACGCCGGCTGGGTGTCGGTGAGCGTCGGCTGCAACAACACGTGCACCTTCTGCATCGTGCCCAGCCTGCGCGGCAAGGAGAAGGACCGGCGGCCCGGTGACGTCCTGGCCGAGGTGCAGGCCCTCGTCGACGACGGCGCGCTGGAGGTGACGCTGCTGGGGCAGAACGTCAACAGTTACGGCGTCGAGTTCGGCGACCGGTTCGCGTTCGGCAGGCTCCTGCGTGCGTGCGGTGACATCGAGGGGCTCGAGCGCGTCCGCTTCACCAGCCCCCACCCGGCGGCGTTCACCGACGACGTGATCGACGCCATGGCGCAGACGCCGAACGTGATGCCCAGCCTGCACATGCCGCTGCAGTCCGGCTCCGACCGGGTGCTGAAGGCCATGCGCCGCTCGTACCGCTCGGAGCGGTTCCTCGGCATCATCGACCGGGTGCGCGCTGCCATCCCAGACGCCGCTGTCACCACGGACATCATCGTGGGATTTCCCGGCGAGACGGACGAGGACTTCGCCGCGACGCTGGACGTCGTCCGTGCCGCGCGCTTCTCCAGCGCGTTCACCTTCCAGTACTCACGCCGTCCCGGCACACCCGCGGCCGACCTGCCGGACCAGCTGCCCAAGGCGGTCGTGCAAGAGCGGTACGAGCGGCTGGTCGCCCTGCAGGACGAGATCTCCTGGCAGGAGAACCGCACCCAGGAGGGCAGGGTGCTCGACGTGCTCGTCGCCGAGGGCGAGGGGCGCAAGGACGACACGACGCACCGGCTGTCGGGTCGCGCACCGGACAACCGGCTCGTGCACTTCGCCGTTCCGGACGGCGCCGACATGCCGCGGCCGGGCGACGTCGCCACCGTGGAGGTCACCTACGGGGCGCCGCACCACCTCGTCGCTGACGGAGCGCTCCGCGGCGGCGCCTACCGGGTGCGGCGCACCCGCGCCGGCGAGGCGTGGCAGGCACGTCAGCAGCAGTCGCCGTCGTCGCGCGCCGTCGGGCTCGGGCTGCCGACGGTCGGTGCGCCGCCGGTCTCGGTGCCGGCCACCACCAGCTGCCGCTGATCTCGGGCAGGGCTCCCCGGGGCCCGGCCCGAAGGTCGGCCTCAGAACGACGCCACGGTTGAATGACGCCGTGGGTGAGCAGCGAATGGCGACAGTCGTGGCGGTCGTCGGACCGACGGCCACCGGCAAGTCCGACCTCGGCGTCGCGCTCGCGCAGTCGCTCGGTGGGGAGGTCGTCAACGCGGACGCCATGCAGCTGTACCGCGGCATGGACATCGGCACCGCCAAGCTGAGCGTCGAGGAGCGTCAGGGTGTGCCGCACCACCTGCTCGACGTGCTCGACGTCACGGCCGAGGCCAGCGTCGCTGCGTACCAGCGCGACGTGCGGGCCTGCCTCGCCGACGTCCGGTCTCGTGGTCGGGTGCCGGTTCTCGTGGGCGGTTCGGGGCTGTACGTGCGGGCAGCGCTCGACGAGCTCGAGATCCCCCCGACCGACGCCCTCGTTCGGGCGACTCTCGAGCAGGAGGCGGAGCGCGTCGGGCCGGCGACGATCTACGCGCGCCTGCGGCAGCTCGATCCTGGTGCGGCGGAACGTATTCTGCCGGGCAACGTACGACGCGTGGTGCGGGCGCTCGAGGTCATCGAGCTGACCGGACGTCCCTTCTCGGCGACCCTGCCGGACCCGCACTACGTCGTCCCCGCCGTCCAGATGGCCCTGCGGCTGCCGCGGGAGGTGCTCGACGACCGCATCGACCGACGGGTAGAGACCATGTGGGACGCCGGACTGCTGGCCGAGGTGCGCCGCCTGGCCGAGAGGGGTCTGCGCGACGGACGCACGGCGTCGCGGGCGGTCGGCTACGCCCAGGCGCTCGCCCACCTCGACGGCGAGGTCGACGCGCCGACCGCGAAGGCCGACACGGCGCGACTGACGCGCAAGCTCGCGAGGCGTCAGCAGTCGTGGTTCGGGCGCGACCCGCGTGTGCACTGGCTCGACGCGCCCACGGACGGACCGAGCCATGAGCTGCTGCCCGCTGCGTTGGACGTCGTAGCTCGCGCTCGTGAGGGCGAGGCCTGACGGGCAGCTGATGTCCGTCGCGCTCGACGTCGTCGGCGTCGGGAGAGCCGTGCGACATGATGGTGTCGTGGAGCTCACGTTCACCAAGGGCCACGGCACGCAGAACGACTTCGTGCTCGTGCGCGACCCCGACGGCGCGCTCGACCTCACACCGCAGCAGGTGCGGCAGCTCGCCGACCGGCACGCCGGCATCGGGGCAGACGGCGTGATTCGGGTGGTGCGCACTGCGGCCGCGGCGGAGGTGAGCGACCAGGCCGACGCCGCCGAGTGGTTCATGGACTACCGCAACGCCGACGGGTCCCTGGCCGAGATGTGCGGCAACGGCGTGCGCGTGTTCGTGCGCTACCTCCTCCGCGAGGGGCTCGTGCCGGACGACGCCACGGAGCTAGCCGTTGCGACGCGCGGTGGCACCAAGGCCGTGCGGCTGGACGACGGTCAGTCGGCCGTCGACCTGGGGGAGTGGCACCTCGTCGGCGGTGAGCCGGCCCTGCGGGCCGGCGGGGACGCGACGGTGCGCATCACCGGCGTCGGCGAGGCGTTGCCGGGGCTCACGTTCGACCTCGGCAACCCGCACACCGTGGTGCTGCTTCCCGGCGAGGACGAGCTGGCGCAGGCCGACCTCACCCGCGCGCCAGTGGTCGAGCCCGTGCCCACCAACGGCACCAACGTCGAGCTCGTCGTCCCGCTGGCTCCTGGGCACGTCGCCATGCGGGTGCATGAGCGCGGCGTAGGGGAGACCCGCTCGTGCGGCACCGGGGCCGCGGCCGCGGCGCTGGCTGCCCGGGCGTGGGTGCTGGCCGACGGAGGGGAGCCGGTCGACGACTGGCGCGTGGACGTGCCGGGAGGCACGGTGCGGGTGCGTGTTCTCGGCGATCACGTCGAGCTGTCCGGTCCAGCGGTCCTCGTCGCCGACGGAACGGTCACGCTCTGAGCCCGCCGCGTGGAGGTTGCGTGCACTGGGGTGGGTGATCGTCTCCACGCTCGCACTGCAGTGGCCGGGTGCTCCACGCGAGGGGTGGTGGCAGCGGGCCGGCGAGCGGGGAGCACGGAGGTGAGGGATTGCGCTCGTGCGGGTGACCGGATCGTCCGCGCAGGGGCCCGCCGCCCTGACGCAGCGGCGGTCAGGCTGGGGCGGTGACCTGCAGCACCCGGTAGCCCTTGGCGCTCGCGTGCCGCGAGACCACGTAGCCGTCGGCGCCGAGCTGGTCGTCGAGCCAGCGCTGCAGCGAGTCGGAGCCCAGGTGGCGCTGGACGACGAGGTAGGCCACCCCCCCGGGCGCCAGGCGTGGCAACCAGTGCAGCAGGAGTGCGTGGAGCGCCTGCTTGCCGATGCGGATCGGCGGGTTGCTCCAGATGACGTCGAAGCGGACGTCGTCGGCCACCTGGTCGGGCGTCGCAGCGGACACGTTCGTCAGGCCAGCGCTCGTGGCGTTGTGCCGCAACAGGTCCAAGGCGCGCTCGTTGACGTCGACGGCCCACACGCTGGCGGCGGGGGACAGCAACGCCATGGTGAGAGCGAGCGGTCCCCAGCCGCAGCCGACGTCGAGCAGGGTGCCGGACGCCGGAGGGTCGGGCACCTCACGCAGCAGCACCTGCGTGCCCGTGTCGACGCGGTCAGGACTGAACACGCCGCCCGTCGTGGTGAGCTGCAGCTCGCGCCCCGCGAGGCGCACGGTCAGCGGACGCAGCGCGCCGGCGCTCGCTGGCTCCGCCGTGAAGTAGTGCTCGCTCACGCGCCCATGCTGCCATCGACGCCTGAGGGTGCGGCGAGCGCGACAGGAGGCAGCCCTGCATGGGCGTCCTGAGCGGCAGGGAACGGCCGGGCCTTCCACGCGAAGAGCGAGAGCGGCGCGGGGTGGCACCGCGGGCCTGCATGGGCGTCCTGACCGGCAGGGAACCGCCGGGCCTTCCGCCGGGAAGGGGCCAGTCGAGGCGTGGCAGCGGAATCCGCTGGCGCCTCGCCGCGTTGACCTGTCAGGTTGGTGGGGAGCCGGCGACGCTTATCGCGCACGTTCGGCGAACCGCTGAGACGACAGCAACGGGCACGTGCGAGACGGCGCCCGGTACGGAGGCACATGGATCCCGCCCAGACCACCAGCGCGACCGCCGAGCGCCAGACCGGTATGCCGCGCGATGGCGAGGAGCTGCACGGATCACGGCTCCGGCACGTCGACCTCGTCGAGGACGACAGCATCGACGACGGTGCTCACGACCAGGGTGCTCACGACCAGGGTGCTCACGACCAGGGCGACGGCGCCTCCTACGACGGCGCTCACCACGCCGGCGCTCACTACGACGGCGCCTCCTACGACGGCACCTCCTACGACGGAGACCAGCTCGACCTGGCCGACCGCCACGCGCTGCGTCGCGTCGCCGGCCTCTCGACCGAGCTCGAGGACGTCACCGAGGTCGAGTACCGCGCGCTGCGCCTGGAGCGCGTCGTGCTCGCGGCCGTGTGGACCGACGGGTCGCAGGAGGAGGCCGAGGTCAGCCTCGCGGAGCTCGCGGCGCTCGCCGAGACGGCCGGCTCCCAGGTGCTCGAGGGCATCCTGCAGCGGCGCGACAAACCCGACCCGGGCACGTTCCTGGGGGCTGGCAAGGCCCGCGAGCTGCGCGACATCGTCGTCCAGACGGGCGCCGACACCGTCATCTGCGACGGAGAGCTGTCACCGTCGCAGCGGCGTGCCCTGGAGGACGTCGTCAAGGTCAAGGTCATCGACCGCACGGCGTTGATCCTCGACATCTTCGCCCAGCACGCGAAGAGCCGGGAGGGCAAGGCGCAGGTCGAGCTGGCGCAGCTCGAGTACCTCCTGCCGCGGCTCCGCGGCTGGGGTGAGTCGATGTCCCGCCAGGCCGGTGGGCGGGTCGCGGGTGGCGCTGGCATCGGCTCCCGTGGTCCCGGTGAGACCAAGATCGAGCTGGACCGCCGCCGCATCCGCACACGCATGGCGAAGCTGCGTCGCGAGATCACCCACATGAAGACCGCACGGGACGTCGGACGACGTGACCGACGTCGGCACGAGGTGCCCAGCGTCGCGATCGCGGGCTACACCAACGCCGGCAAGTCGAGCCTGCTGAACCGACTGACCGGCGCGGGCGTGCTCGTCGAGAACGCGCTGTTCGCCACGCTCGACCCGACGGTCCGTCGGGCCGAGACCGACGACGGCCGCGACTACACGCTCACCGACACGGTGGGTTTCGTGCGCCAGCTGCCACACCAGCTCGTCGAGGCGTTCCGGTCGACGCTCGAGGAGGTGGGTGACGCCGACCTGCTGCTGCACGTGGTCGACGGCTCGCACCCCGACCCGGAGGGTCAGATCGCCGCCGTGCGTGAGGTTCTGGCCGACGTCCAGGCACAGCACCTGCCCGAGGTGGTCGTGATCAACAAGGCGGACGCCGCCGACCCCGAGGTCGTCGCTCGGCTGCGCAGCAGAGAGCGGTCCGCCGTGCTGGTGAGCGCTCGCACCGGCGAGGGGCTTGACGAGCTGCGCGACCGCATCGCCGAGCTGCTGCCGCGGCCCGACGTCGAGGTGCACGTGCTGGTCCCGTACGACCGCGGCGACCTGGTCAGTCGCACGCACTCGGACGGCGACGTGCTCAGCGAGCGGCACACCGAGACCGGCACGCGGCTGCACGCCAAGGTGGTCCCCAGCCTCGCGGCCGACCTGGCCCCGTACGCCGTCTGACGCCACCGGCGGCTCGCTCGGCGGCGCCGACGGGTCAGTCCCCTGCGCCCACCGGTTCGGCGAGGCGCCGGTCGTGCTCGGCGCTCACCACGCGGTCCCGGCCGGCGCGCTTCGCGACGTACATGGCGACGTCCGCCCGGTGCAGGGCCTCGGCGGACGGCTCGGTGCCGTCCCAGGTGGCGACGCCGCCCGAGAACGTCTGACCGGCCGGCGTGAGCGCGCGCAGCGCGTCCACGAGCGCCAGCGCCTCGTGTGCATCGCGGCCGGGCATGATCACCATGAACTCCTCGCCACCGTAGCGGGCCAGCACGTCGGTGTCCGACAACCCGGACACCCAGGCGTGCGCCGCCTCGACGAGCAGCCGGTCGCCCGCCTGGTGCCCGTAGGTGTCGTTGAACACCTTGAAGTGGTCGAGGTCCAGCATCGCGACCGACAGGACGTGGCCGTCAGCGAGCGCACGCTGACACGAGCGGGACAGCTCGGCGTCCCCGGTGCGACGGTTGGGCAGACCGGTCAGGCCGTCCGTCCGCGCGAGCGCGGCCAGCTGGGTCGCCTGGTGCTGCAGCCGCGACAGCAGCCCGCCCATGCGGGCGACGACGAGCAGGAACAGCACGACCGAGCTGATGACGACCGCCCACCCGTCGAGGCTCACCCCGAGCACCAGCTGGACGGCCAGCGTGCCGGGTGACGTGAGGCTCGCTGCCGCGAGCGCCAGAAGACGTCGGCGGGTGAACGGCAGGTCGCGCTGCGGGGCCGGTTCGGAGAGCTGGCGCATGGAGGGATGCAGCGCGGTAGCGCCCCAGAAGGCGTAGCCCAGGAGCCACAGCGCGTCGAGCGCGTTGGCCTCGGAGGTGGAGACCAGCGTGACGATGTCGAAGGTGCCGTCGGCCACGAGGGTGAGCACGACCCCCGTGGCCAGCAGCCGGTAGGCGGCCGTACGGGCGCCGGGCGCGAACACGAGGCGCGCCAGCATGCCGAGCAGGAGGACGTCGAACAGCGGGTAGGCGAGCCCGATCAGCCGGGCCAGCAGCGGGTCACCGGAGTCCAGCACGGTGGGACGCATCAGGAAGACCCACGAGACCAGCCCGAGGCCGACCGTCACGATGGAGCTGTCGATGACGCCGCCCCAGTCGTCGCCGGACCGGCGGGCCCGGATCAGCAGCGTCACGCCGACCCCGATCATGGGGTAGCCGGCGAGGTACAGCACGTCGGCCACCGAGGGGAAGGGGTCGATGTGGAGCAGGTACTCGAAGACGCTCCACAGCGTGTCGCCGCCCACCCAGAGGGTGAGACCGCCCATCATCCAGAGCCAGGGCGACCGTCGGACCGGCCGGTTGAGGTGCAGGCCGACGAACATCGCGACGACGGACGACAGCCCCACGAGCGAGTACAGCGCATCGCGCAGCACCCCGCCGGGCAGGGCGATGTTCGTCAACGACACCAGCCCCGCGCCGACGAGGTACCACCGCCACCACACGACGTTCACACTGGTGTGTCGGACGTCGGTCACCGGCACTGAAGCGTCGGCGCCGTGCCCGTTGTGTGAGGGTCGTCCCACCGCGAGGCGCTCGTCGTCCGCCTACCGCCAGCGGGGTAGCCTCGGCCGGTGCCCTCCGACCAGCAGCCCGGCGAGCGCGGCGTGGCCGAGCTGCTCGCGGCGGCGGTGGCCGGCCTGGGCGGCACGGAGCGACCCGGCCAGACGCGGATGGCCGAGGCCGTCGACCAGGCGACGCGCAGCGGGGAGCACCTGCTCGTGCAGGCCGGCACCGGCACCGGCAAGTCTGTCGCCTACCTGGTGCCGGCCGCCGCCCACGCCGTCGCCACCGGCCGGCCCGTGGTCGTGGCCACGGCCACGCTCGCCCTGCAGGCCCAGGTCGTCGACCGCGACCTGCCCGCCCTCGCGGACGCGCTGGAGCCGCTGCTGGGCAGGCGGGTCACGTACGGTCTCGTCAAGGGCCGGCGCAACTACCTGTGCCAGCACAAGCTCGTCGGCGGCTTTCCGCAGGACGACGAGGACGCCCTCTTCAGCGGCAACGCCTACACGAAGGCGAAGGCCGCGACCGAGCTGGGCGACGAGGTCGTCCGACTCCGGGCGTGGGCCGAACAGACCCAGTCAGGCGACCGGGACGAGCTGGTGCCCGGGGTGTCCGAACGCGCCTGGCGACAGGTCTCGGTGTCGGCGCACGAGTGCCTGGGCTCGAAGTGCCCGATGGTCGACGACTGCTTCGTCGAGCAGGCGAGGGCTCAGGCGCGCGAGGCGGACGTCGTCGTCACGAACCACTCGCTCCTGGCGATCGACGCGTTCGAGGGACGGCAGATCCTCCCCGAGCACGACCTCGTGGTCGTCGACGAGGGGCACGAGCTCGTCGACCGCGTGACGTCCACCATCACCGACGAGCTCACCGGTGCCCAGGTCGAGAGGGCGGCACGGCGGGCCTCGTCCCTCACCGACACCAGCGACCTCGCCGCCGCCGGGACCGCCCTGCGGGGGGCGCTCGAGCTCGCCCGGCCCGGCCGGGTCCGTCAGCTGCCGCAGGAGCTCGTCGCGGCGCTCACCGGAGTGCGGGACGCGGCCCGGGCCACGCAGAGCGGTCTGCGTCCCGAGCAGGGTCAGCCGGTGGACGGCACGCGCCAGGTGGCACGAGCGGTCGTCGACGAGGTCTTCGACGTCGCGGAGCGGCTGCTCGACGAGAGCGAGCACGACGTGGTGTGGGTGTCGGACGACCTCCGCCGCGGCAACGTGCTGAGGGTCGCCCCTGTCGTGGTGTCGGGGCTGCTGCGAGAGCGGCTCTTCCCGGGCCGCACCGTGGTGCTGACCTCCGCGACCCTCGAGCTCGGTGGCACCTTCGACGCGGTGGCGCGCAGCGTCGGGCTGTCTGGGCCGGACGCGCCCACCTGGCAAGGCCTGGACGTCGGGAGCCCGTTCGACTACCCGAAGCAGGCGATCCTCTACGTCGCGCGGCACCTGCCGCCGCCGGGTCGTGACGGCACCTCGACGCAGGCGCTCGACGAGCTCGCCGACCTCGTCACCGCCGCGGGCGGCCGCACCCTCGGTCTGTTCTCGTCGATGCGGGCGGCCCAGGCGGCGGCCGAGGCGATGCGAGAGCGCCTCGAGGTGCCGGTGCTGTGCCAGGGCGAGGACCAGACGTCGACGCTCGTGCGGCAGTTCGCCCGGGACGCTGCGACGTGCCTGTTCGGCACGCTCTCGCTGTGGCAAGGAGTCGACGTCCCGGGCCCCGCCTGCCAGCTCGTCGTCATCGACCGGCTGCCGTTCCCGCGGCCTGACGACCCTCTGATGTCCGCCCGGGCCCAGGCGGTGGCAGATGCCGGGGGCAACGGCTTCATGGCGGTGTCGGCCACCTACGCGGCGCTCCGGTTGGCGCAGGGCGCGGGCCGGCTCGTCCGCACCGCCTCGGACAAGGGCGTCGTGGCCGTGCTCGACGCGCGGCTGGCCACGGCGCGGTATGGAGGCTTCCTGCGGTCGTCCCTGCCACCGTTCTGGCCGACCACCGACCGCGCCGTCGCGCTCGCGGCGCTGCGACGGATCGACGCGGCAGCGGGCCCGCTCGCCCCGGTGCTCGATCCCGTGCCGCGACTGAAACCCGCGGACCAGCGCAGCCCCGCGGCCGCGTCCGGCTCGGCCACCTCGTCCGGCACCGGCGCGGCGAGCCCTGCTCCGGTCTCGACGAGGACGGCGGTCACGCAGGGCCGGGCGTGGTCACCCGCCGAGGACGAGCAGCTGCGCGAGGGTGTGCAGGTCGGCTGCACCGTGGAGGACCTGGCCGACCAGTTCGAGTGCGAGCCGGCCACGGTGGCGATGCGGCTGGCGATGCTCAACCTGTCGGCGCCGTCCGAGGCTGAGGTGTGACGGCTCGACGTGCCGCGCTCAGGCGACCTCGGCCGCCTGACCACCGGTGATGCGTACCAGCTCTTCGTAGGTCGTCGGGAACACGACGTGCGGGTGGCCCGCGGCAGCCCAGACCACCGGGTAGCGGGCCAGGTCGACGTCGACCAGGGTGGGCACGGGGCTGGGGTGCCCGACGGGGGCGACGCCACCGATGGCGAAGCCGGTGCTCTCGCGCACCTGGTCCGGGGTGGCGCGCTCCAGACCCGAGACGCCCAGCAGGCTGGCGACCTTGTGGACGTCGACGCGGTGGGCGCCGGACGTGATGACCAGCAGGGGCCGTGCGTGCCCGTCCCGCTCGTGCCGACCGTGGTCCGGGTCAGGTGCGGCGACGGGGCAGAACACCAGCGAGCTCGCGATCTGTCCCACCTCGACGCCGAGGGAGTCCGCGGCCTGGACGGCGGTGCGGGCGGAGTCCGCGAGCAGTCGAGGTTCGCCGGTCGCACCCAGCTCGGCCAGGGCAGCGCGCACGCGCAGCACCGACGGTCGGGTCAGGGGATCGGCCATGGGCGCGAGCGTAGCCGTCAGCCGTGGCGGCCCGGCGCCGTGTCCGGTCGGAAGGCTCAGCGGAGCGGCACGAAACGGTAGTGCCCGAGCGCCTCGACGGATGTCGGTCCGCCGGGCTCGCGGTGGACGCGCAGCAGGCGCCCGGTGACGGGCAGCACCATCGTGCCGCCCTCGGCGAGCTGGTCGACGAGGGCCTCCGGCAGCTCCTCGGCCTCGGCGGACACGAGGATCCGGTCGTAGGGACCGCTCTCGGCTCGGCCCAGGTGGCCTGGCCGCGCTGGTTCGAGCCGGACCCAGGGCAGGCCGGCCGCCTCGACGTTGTCGGCACCCCAGGCGGCGAGCTCCGGCTGCAGCTCGAGCCCGAGCACGTCGCCGGCCGGGCCGACGAGCCGGCCGAGGATGACGGTGGTCCAGCCCGAGCCGGCGCCGACGTCGAGCACCCGCTGGCCGGCGTGCACGTCGAGCGCCTCGAGCATGTGACGCACGGTCGTGGGCTGTGAGCTGGTCTGCTCGTGACCGATCGGCAGGGGCTGGTCGAGGTGCGCGCTGCCGCGCTGCGCCTCGGGCAGGAAGTCCTGGCGAGGTGTGGCCGCCATCGCCTCGCGCACGTCGACGACCCCGCCGGCCGTGGTGGGGGACTCGGTCCTGGTCGGCTCGGTCGTCGGCTCGGTGGTCGGCTCGGTGGGCGGCTCGGTCATGCCTGGTACGTACCCGTGACGTGGGGGGTCAGGCGCCGGGCGACGTGACCCGTGCGCGAAGGAGCGCTCGGCTTGACGTCCTGTCGGAGGCCCGGTGTACAGTTCCCGTATTCGAACACACGTTCGATCATCAGCTCCGACCCTGAGATCGAGCGCGTGTCGAAGGAGGACTGGGGCGGGCGCCTCGACCCCGCCCGTCCCAGCCTCCGCCGATGGGTCTCGGCAGCGGTGGGGAAGCCGCTGCCGTGATCCGTCGTCCCTCTGCCCCGCCTTCCCCCTCGGCAGAGAACGGAACCGAGGGCGGCAGCGAGGCAGCGGAGGTGCGTGGTGGTGCGACGGTATGACGACACGATCGACGTGCGGATGCAGGAGGCGAGCGCGGGGGAGTGCCAGGACGCCCGGAGCCCCTCCTCGGCACCCGCAGCGTCTCAGCCGGCGGCCTTCGTCTGGCGCGACCGGCTGTACGTGGTGCAGGCGGTGCAGACCCGGTGGTACGAGCGGCGCGCCTGGTGGCGCGAAGCCGCCGCGGCGGCACTGCTCGGCCTGCGAGGCGACGAGCCGCGGGCGGGCGCTGAGCACACCGGTAGGACGGCTGCAGCGGCGTCGAGCAGGTCCACGGGCGTGCTCGACACCGCGAGCTACCTGGACGGCGAGACCGAGGTCTGGCGGGTGGAGGCCTCGGCCGGCCGGTCCTTCCCGGTCGGCGTCTTCGACCTGGCTCGTCCGGTGTCGTCCACTGGGGCGGCCGCCGGCGGGTGGCGGCTCACCCGGATCGCGGACTGAGAGGAGCGGTGAGGGCGATGGCACGGTCCACGACGGCGCAGTCCACGGCGCCACGGCCCACGACGGCACGGTCGTCCAGGGCACCCGACGGTCCGCGGCCGCGGACGTCCCCCAGCAGTATCGACCTGGTGGAGCGGGCGCACGACAGCCTGCTCGCCGCGGTGCGCGCGAGCACGCCCGGCGAGCGGTACGTGGCTGCCCACCTGGCCGCTCTGCGAGGTGCGGCAGCGGTGCTCGCTGTCCGCGGGCGTCCCAGCCGTCGCTCGGGTCTGCGCAGCGTGTGGCAGGTGCTGCCGCCGGTAGCGCCTGAGCTGACCGAGTGGGCGGCCTTCTTCGACGCGGGTGCTGCCCGACGGGCCGCGGTGGAGGCCGGCCGCGACGAGGTGGTGACCTCCCGGGAGGCGGACGACCTCGTTCGCGAGGCGGAGACCTTCCTGGTGCTCGTCGAGTCCACGCTCGGGCTGCCCCGTCACCACAGCGGCATCAGCGGTGTGCTGCCGCTGTCGTCCTGATCGCTGAGCATGAGCACTGATCCCTTCGTGCACCTGCACGTCGCGTCCGGGTACTCCCTGCGGTACGGCGCATCCACGCCGGCTGCCCTGGTCGACCGTGCTGCGGCGCAGGGCATGTCCGCCGTGGCCCTCACCGACCGAGACGGGCTCTACGGCGCGGTGAAGTTCGTGCTCGCCGCCGAGCAGGCCGGGCTGGCGCCGATCCTGGGGGTCGACCTCGCTACCGCCCCCTCTGGGCTCGTCGATGGCCTGCCGGCCTGGGCCGACCCCTCGCAGGTCGTGCGGTCGGCTGCGGGACGTCGAGGTCCGGTCCGCGGTGGTGCCGTGGTCGACCTGCAGCGGCCGCGGGTCACCGTGCTCGCGCTGGGTGCCCCCGACGCGGGCCCCGGCCGAGGGTGGGCCCGGCTCTGCCGTCTCGTCTCCGCGGCGCACCTCGGCAGCGCGCACCTGGGAGGCGGTCGCGGGACGCCGGTCGTCGACCTCGCCATGGTCGCCGAGCACGCTGTCGACAGCGCTGAGGACGCTGTCGAGACCCCTGCTGCTGCGAGTGGACGCCTCCGCCGGCACGGCGCCCCGACGCTCGTGGTGCTGCTCGGTCCCGCGTCGGAGGTCGGCCGCGCCGTGCTGGCGCGGCGTCCCGACCTCGCCCGGGCGGTGCTGGAGCGCTGGCGCTCCGTCCTGCCTGCCGGCAGCCTCGCGGTCGAGGTGGTGTGCCACCAGGGTCCTCCAGACGGACCGCTCAGCGTCGACCACGCCGCTCGTCTGCTGGCTCTCGCCCGAGAAGCCGGGGTGCCGGCGGTGCTGACCAACGCCGTGCGCCACGCCGACCCGCAGGGAGCGGTCACCACCGACGTCCTCGACTCCGCCCGACGCCTGGTGGCTCTCGACACCCGCCACCTGGACCGAGTGAGCACCCAGGGCCACCTCAAGGACGGCGCGACGATGGCGAGGGTGGCCGACGAGGTCTGCGGTGGTCTCGGCGGTGGCACTGCGCTGGCCCGGGAGCAGGCGCGCCGGCTGCTCGACGACACGGCAGCGCTCGCGGCCCGCTGCCTGCTCGACGCCCGGTCCGACCTCGGCGTCGGCTCGGTGCACCTCCCCGAGCCGGCGGCGCTCGGGCTGGCCCCCGACGAGGACCCGTCCGCGGTGCTGGCCGCCCGCGCCCGAGGATCCGTCGCCACTCGGTACCCCGGCGCGAGCGAGCAGCAGCTGCGCCAGGTCGAGACCCGGCTCACCGACGAGCTCGACGTCATCGACCGGCTCGGCTACCCGACGTACTTCCTCACGGTGGCGGCGGTGTGCGACCTGGTGCGGGGCATGGGGGTGCGCGTCGCGGCCCGCGGGTCGGGAGCCGGCAGCCTGGTCAACCACCTGCTCGGCATCTCCGGCGTGGAGCCGCTCGGGCAGGGGCTGCTCATGGAGCGGTTCTGCTCGCCGCTGCGGGCCCAGCTGCCCGACATCGACCTCGACGTCGAGTCGGCGCGGCGGACGGAGGTGTACGAGCACGTCCTGGAACGTTTCGGTGCCGAACGGGTGACGTGCGTGTCGATGATGGACAGCTACCGGGTGCGGCACGCCGTCCGCGACGTGGGCGCCGCCCTCGGCCTGCCGCCCGCCGAGGTCGACGCGGTCGCCAAGGCGTTCCCGCACATCCGGGCCCGCGACGCCCGAGCGGCGATCGCCGAGCTGCCCGAGCTGGCTGCCAGTGGCCTGGGGCACCAGCGCATGGACCTGCTGTTCGAGCTCGTCGAGCGGCTCGACGGGCTGCCCCGGCACGTCGCGCTGCACCCGTGCGGCGTGGTGCTGTCCGACGCCACGCTGCTCGACCGCACCTCGGTCGAGGCCAGCTGGCTGGGTTTCCCGATGAGCCACTTCGACAAGGACGACGTCGAGGCGCTCGGCCTGCTCAAGCTCGACGTCCTCGGCATCCGCATGCAGTCCGCGATGGCGCACGCCGTCGACGAGGTCGCTCGGGTAGACGGCGTGCAGGTCGACCTCGACGACCGGCAGCAGGTGCCGCTGGACGACGAGGCCACCTTCCGCCTCATCCGCTCCACGCACACGTTGGGCTGCTTCCAGATCGAGTCGCCCGGCCAGCGCGAGCTCGTGGGCAAGTTCGCGCCGGAGACCTTCGACGACCTGGTGGTCGACATCTCGCTGTTCCGGCCGGGTCCGGTGAAGTCCGACATGGTGACCCCGTTCCTGCGGGCACGGCAGGGGTGGAGCTCGCCGGAGTACCTGCACCCCAGCCTGCGCGAGGCGCTGGCCGAGACGTACGGCGTCGTCGTCTTCCACGAGCAGGTGCTGCGGCTCGTGGCGGTCACGACCGGGGTCAGCCTCGCCGAGGCCGACGAGGTGCGCCGGGCGCTCGGGTCGGCGCAGGGTCAGCTGGAGGTGGAGGCGTGGTGGCGGCAGGCGGCCCGGTCCCGGGGGTACGCCCCTGACGACGTCGACCGCATCTGGGACGTGCTCAAGGCCTTCGCGTCGTTCGGGTTCTGCAAGGCCCACGCCGCGGCCTTCGCGCTTCCCACCTTCCAGTCGGCCTGGCTCAAGGCGCACCACCCGGCCGCGTTCCTCGCCGGGGTGCTCACCCACGACCCGGGCATGTACCCGAAGCGGCTGATCCTCGACGACGCCCGCAACCTCGGCATCGCGGTCCTCGGCCTGGACGTGAACGCGTCCGACGACACCTACCGGGTCGAACGCGTCGCCGTCTGGGACGAGCCGCCGCCCGCGGTGCTGGAGCAGCTCGACGCGGGACCATCCCGACCGGACGACGGTCCGCGGCAGGCCCCCGCGGCCGACCTGCCCGACGGGCGCGCCTACGGCATCCGACTGTCCCTGGCGGACGTGAAGGGGATCACCGACGCCGAGGTCGCCCGGGTCGTCGCCGGCCGTCCGTACGCAACGCTGTCGGACTTCTGGCACCGGGCGCAGGTGAGCCGCCCGGTCGTCGAACGTCTCGTCGTCGCCGGTGCGTTCGACTCCCTGTACGGCCTGGGCGGCCTCGCCGGGCGGCTGCCGGTCCGTCGGCGTGGCCAGGTCACGCGGCGCGACCTGCTGCTCCAGGTCGTCGAGCTCGACCGGTGGAGCCGCAGCACGCGCCCACGAGGACGGACGCGGACGTCGGTGCCGGCGCGGGCGGACACCACGCTGGACCGAGCCGTGTCGGCGAACAGCGCCACACCGGCCGGCGCAGGACCGGACGTGCGTCGGCTCGCCGCCCGGCAGTCTCAGGCGGCGCGCCCGGTCGTGGCAGCGGCCGAGCAGCCGGTCCAGCTGTGCCTCGACCTGGGTGACGCTCCCGACGAGACCCGGTCCACGGGTCTGCCGGAGATGACCGCACCCGAACGCGTGCGCGCCGAGCTGGAGGTGCTCGGCCTCGACGCGAGCGGTCACGTCCTCGACCAGTACGCGCCGCTGCTCGAGGCGCTGCAGGTCACCCGCTCGACGCACCTGCTGCGTCAGCGCAGCAAGGCGGACCTGCTGGTCGCCGGGGTGAAGGTGGCCACGCAGACGCCACCGATCAGGTCGGGGCGCCGGGTCGTCTTCCTCACGCTCGACGACGCGACCGGGCCGGTGGACGCGACGTTCTTCGAAGACGTCCAGGGTCCTTACGCCGCAACGGTCTTCCACTCGTGGCTCCTGCTCGTCCGTGGCGAGCTGCGCCGCACCGGCCCCCGTGGCGTCTCGCTGCGGGCCACCGGTGCGTGGGAGCTGCCGCCGCTGTGGGAGGCCTGGACGACCGGGGGTCTGCCCGCCGTCCACGCCGCGCTCGACGAGGCCGAGGTGCTGGCCCGCGCCGCCGCGCAGGAGTACTCGAGCCAGGCGACGGCGGCCGCGGCGGCGAGCCGGTCCACCCGGCCGGTCATGGTGCCGCCCGACCTGCAGGACGCCGAGCCGCAGCACGAGAGCCGCGCCGGCGGCATGGGCGGTGGCACGCGCCACCGGCGGGTGCTCGTGCACGCCAGCGGATTCAGGCAGTCGCCGTACGCCGACGTGCGGCCGGCCGGCGACAGCACGAAGTCGGCTCCGCGCAAGCTGTGGCACGCCAGTCCCGGGAGCGCGGGGTGAGCCGGACCGTCCGGTCACTAGGCTGGGTGGCACGCCCGTCGACCACCCCCGGAGGCCGCCCGTGTCCCAGGCGCAGGACGCCGCACCCGCCGAGCGCTCGCGCCGGCCGCGTCGTGGTGACGTGGCCACGGCTCCGCGTACCGCGGGCGTGTGGGACGCCGTCCAGCAGGGGGTGCAGCAGCTCCGGTCCCGCACCGGTCGCGACCGGCTCGACGTGCTCGACCTCGGTGGTGGTACCGGCGGCCTGGCTGTCGCCCTGGCGGCGCAGGGGCACCAGGTGCTCGTCGTCGACCCCAGCCCCGACGCGCTCGCAGCCCTGGAGCGTCGTGCCGAGGAGTCCGGCGTCGCCGACCGAGTGCGCTCGGTGCAGGCCGACGCCGCCACGCTGGCCGACGTCGTCGGTGCGGCCGACGCCGACCTCGTGTGCTGCCACGAGGTCCTGGAGCACGTCGACGACCCGGCCGACGCGCTCGCCGAGGTCGTGCGGGCCGTGCGTCCCGGAGGCATCGTCAGCCTCCTCGTGGCGCAGCGCAGCGCCACCGTGGTCGCTCGTGCGCTGGCGGGCCGGTTCGTCGAGGCGGCACAGGCGCTCGACGACCCGAGCGGGCGCTGGGGGCCGGCCGACCCGTTGCCACGCCGGTTCGACGTCGCCGCGCTGGGCGACCTGGTCGCCTCCGCCGGGCTCGTCGTCCGTCACCTGCACGGGGTGCGCCTGTTCTCCGACCTCGTGCCCGAGGTGCTGCTCGAGGGTGACGACTCCCGCACCGCGCTGCTCGAGCTGGAGCGCCGCGCCGGAGCGGGCGACTCCGGCCTCGTGGCGCTGGCCACCCAGCTGCACGTGCTCGCCGAGCGGCAGCCCTGAGTCGGCCCGACCCGCAGGCGCGCGATGAGCCGGCGACAGTACCGCCTGGACCGTTCGACCGACGATGGGGACGGCCGAGACAGCCGTGACGACCGGTCCGACGGCTGCACGGTGCTGCACGTCGACATGGACGCCTTCTACGCGTCGGTCACCCTGCTCGACCACCCCGAGCTCGTCGGCACGCCGGTCATCGTCGGCGGTGGGGGCACGCGCGGCGTCGTGCTGTCGGCCACGTACGAGGCGCGCGCGTTCGGGGTGCACGCCGCCATGCCGATGGCGCGGGCCCGACGGCTCTGCCCCCAGGCCACGGTGCTGGAGCCCGAGCACGAGCGGTACGCCGCCGTGTCCCGGTCCGTCATGGCGCTCTTCGCCGACGTGACGCCGCTGGTCGAGCCACTCTCGCTGGACGAGGCGTTCCTCGACGTGGCCGGAGCGGTCCGCAGGCTCGGCTCGCCGCAGCAGATCGCAGAGGGCATCCGGGCACGGGTGGAGGACGAGCAGGGCGTCACCTGCTCCGTCGGGGTCGCCACCAGCAAGTTCATGGCCAAGCTGGCGTCCGGCCTGGCCAAGCCGGACGGTCTGCTCGTGGTCCCCGCCGACGAGGTGCTCACCGTGCTGCATCCTCTGCCCGTCGGGGCGCTCTGGGGCGTGGGGGAGCGCACCGAGGAGACCCTGCACCGGTACGGGCTGCGCAGCGTGGGTGACATCGCGCACACCCCGGTGGAGACGCTGCGTCGAGCGCTCGGCGAGGCCACCGGCACGCAGCTCTTCGAGCTGGCCTGGGGACGAGACGGCCGCACCGTCGTCCCGGAGCAGACCGAGCGCAGCATCGGTGCCGAGGAGACGTTCTCGCACGACGTCGACGACCCCGAGGTCGTGCATCGCGAGCTGCTGCGCCTCGCGGAACGGACCGCCGCGCGGTTGCGGTCGCAGGGTCTGGTGGGCCGCACGGTGAGCATCAAGGTGCGCTTCGCGGACTTCACCACCATCACGCGAGCACGGACCCTGCCGGAGGCCACCGATGTCGGTCGGGACGTGTACGCCACGGCCCGCACCCTCTTCGAGGCGCTCGCGCTCCAGCGGGCTCGCCTTCGTCTCGTCGGGGTCCGGGTCGAGGGCCTGATGCCGGCGGACCGGCACGAACGTCAGATGCTGCTCGACGAGCCGGAGCTGGGCTGGCGGGACGCCGAACGTGCCGTGGACCGGGCCAGTGCCCGGTTCGGTGCCGGCAGCGTCCGTCCGGCCAGCCTGGTCGACCGAGACCTGCCGCGTCGTTGAGCCGAACGGGTCCTTCGACCTCTCTGTGGGACCACGGCTTTCGCACCCGACGGGTGAGACCTAGACTTGGAGCCCAGAGGTCGACCGGGGCGAGACACCAGATGTCGAGCTCCGGTCCTCCACCGGTCCTCCACCGGCCCGCCGCCGGTGTGTACGTCCCGCGGGAGGTCGCCGTGCCGCTCTCCGAGCACGAGCAACGTCTGCTCGAGCAGATGGAGCAGGCGATGTATGCCGAGGACCCGAAGTTCGCCTCCACCATGCGGGGGCGTACGGCGCGCGCCCGGCAGCGACACAAGCTGCTGATCGGCGTCATCGGCGTCGTGGTCGGACTGGTGCTGGTGGTGGTCGGCGTCGCCGGCAGCATCGTGGCGCTGGCCGTGGCCGGTTTCGTCGTCATGCTGGCCGGAGCCGCGTGGGCCGCCGCGCCCGACCGCAGCGGGGCTGTGATCGCCGCCGTCGGTTCTGACGGCAGGCCGCAGCCTCGTCGGGGCCGCCGGGGCAAGAGCCGGGCCGAGCGCCGGCAGGGCGCGAGCCACGAGTCGTTCATGTCACGGCTGGAGCACCGCTGGGACCGTCGGCGCGACGGCGGCTGGGGCGCCTGACCTGGCTCGACCCAGCGGTCAGGCGCGACGGCGCCTCGGCACCAGCAACCGGGCGCCCCTGGCCGCGCCCAGATCCACCCGAGCGACCTGACGACCACGCTGCTCGGTCCACCCGCTCAGGCGCCGCCGTCCGGAGACCGGCAGCAGCCGTGCCCGCAGCCGCTCGCCTCGGCTACGGCCCACCGCGACCTGCCGCAGCACGGTGCGCACGTCGTCGCGGATCGATGACGCGTCCTCAGCAGCACGGCTGCTCGCGGTGCCCTGACGCGCGTAGCGGCTGCGTTCCACGGCTGAGCACGTGCGCTGCAGGGCGGCGAGCGCCTGGCCGTACCGCGCTTCGGTGGCTCCCCCGGAGGCGCGAAGGTGCTCGGCGACGATCGCGGCGAGCTGCCTCGGCGTCGAGCCCGTCGGCAGCCTGATCCCGAGGTCGCCCGCCTGCTCCTGCAGGTCCGACCACGCGGCCTCGATGGCGGCCGCCGCGTCCCTGGCCCGCCGTCGGCGAGCCCAGCGTCCGCTGACGGCCGTGAGGGGAACCAGCAGGAGGAGCAGGACGGCGGCGGCGCCGACGGCCACCAGGCGCCACGGGACGTCGAACGACCGGCCCGCGGAGGTGGGGGTGCTGGCGCCGGCGGTCGTGCTGTTCGCTGCCTCGGCGGCCCTGGCGTCGTTGCGCTCCAGCTGCTGGATCTTCGCGTTCGACGACCCCTGCTCCGCGGCGTTGGCACTGCCCGCAGAACCGGGGGCTCCGGTGCTGCTGCCGTCGGCGGTGGCCGAGCTGGTGGCGGGCTGCGCCCACGTCGGTGCGGCCCCAGAGCGGCTAGCCGGCGTCGGCTCGAACCGCACCCAGCCAACGCCCTCGAAGTACAGCTCGGGCCAGGCGTGAGCGTCGGTCAGCAGCACCGAACGCCAGTCGTCGGTGCCGGGCCGCCCGGGAAGGAAGCCGACGCCGATGCGGGCGGGGATGCCGAGCGACCTCGCCATGACCGCCATGGCGGACGAGAACTGGATGCAGAAGCCCTCGCGGGCCACCAGGAACTCGGCGACCGCGTCGCCGCCGGCGTTCGCCGGTGCCTCGGTGGAGTACGTGAACTTGCCGTCCTGGCGGAACCACTGCTGCAGCGCCATCGCCTTGTCGTACTCGGTGGGCGCGTCCTTCGTGACGGTGCGGGCCATCTCGCGGACGCTGCGGGGCAACGAGCGCGGGAGCCGCGTGTAGGTCGTGCTGATGCTCAGCGGCGGCTCGCCGGCGTCGCGGAGCTGCTCGACGGTCGGACGGACCGCCAGGTACGTCGCCGTGTAGTCCTTGTCCCGCACCGTCTCGCCGTCCCCGATGACGTTGAGCGTCGCGGCGTCGTACAGCCAGCGTCCGTCGATGCGCACCTTGCGGGTGGGATACGGCAGCGGCAGGAAGTCCTGGTCGAGCGTGTCACCGACCTTGACCTCCATGGTGTAGGTCTGGGCCGCGACCCCCGCGCTGAGCCCGGGTGGTGCCGGCAGGCCGTCGTCCGCTCGCTGCTTGCGGGAGACCTCCGTGACGCTCGGGGACCACGTGTCGCCGTCGAACTTGTCGGCCGTCACGATGCGCAGGGGAGCGACGTCCGGCTGCGTGGTGCGAAACCGGAGCACCTCGACGTTCTGGCGTGGTCTCAGGCTGTCGCGCAGCGTGAGCACGGGGTTGATCACGGTGAGCCGTGCGGTGCGGTTGTCGCCGGAGCCACCCCGGGTGAGCAGACCTTCGGAGAGGCCGGGCGCAAGAGCCGGCAGGGCGACGGCGACCGCGATGGCCGCCACGCCGAGCCGTCGTCCGGTGGCGGCCAGGGCGGACGTGTCGTCGATGACGCTCTCGCGACTCGCTGTTCCCTCGTTGCCCCAGCGGGGCAGGAGGCGGCCCCACCGCAGGACGGACGAGCCGGCGTCGTGCGCGACCAGCAGCAGCCAGCCGGCGGCGCCGACGATGAAGTACGGCCAGGACAGGCCCTGCGGCACGACCGCCGCGGGCACGCAGTACAGGGCGAGCAGCGGCAGCCCGGCGGCGGCAGGAGACCGGTAGCCGACCGCGAGGACGTCCACGCCCAGCGCCACCAGCAGCACGCCGACCGTGAGCAGCAGCGCCAGGCCGTGCGTGACCGGCACGGGGGCCGCGTACCGCTGCACGGTGTCGAGCCCGTCGGTCAGGGTGACGTCCAGGCTCGACAGGGCTGCGGGCCCTGGGAACAGGCCGAGCACCGCTTGCCCGCCGGCGAAGTACGCGGTGGTCGCGATCCCGCCGGCGACGAGCTGGCCGAGGCCCACGACGCCGCGAGGCAGGTGGGTGAGGCGCAGCAGCATGCCGGTGACCAGCACGACGAGGACGACGAGCAGGCACGGGGCCTGCCACTCGTTGCCGTCCACGACGGGCGCCAGCGACCACATGGCCAGCAGGGTCGCCAGCCCGGCCAGCAGCGGGGTCCACCGTTCGCGGGTCATGAAGCACGGCCTGTCGCGGGTGCTCCGCGCGCCGCCGAGGGCTGGGGAGCGCCTCGCGTCAGCTCGTGGCGCAGGCCCAGGCGCCCCCAGGTGCGGTCGAGCCGCTCGCCTGGCTCGGCGACCAGCACCTCCCAGCCGGCCGAGCGCAGTCGGTCCAGCTCGGCCTCGTGCTCGCTACCAGCCGGCTTGGGGCCGGCCGGTCGTGCCGGCGTGCCGGACGGTGCCACCACCGGCGCCACCAGCGCCAGGCAGTGCGTGCCCGGCTGGTGCACCCCGATGAGCAGCGTGCTGTCGCCCGCTCGCAGTCGGCCCAGCGCCGCCACCAGCAGCCCGCCCGTCATGCCGTGAGCCGCAGCGGCCACGGCCCGGCTCAGGTCGACGCTGCCACCGGGTGTCACGGTGGCCAGGACGTCCAGCACGGCTCCCGCGGCGTCCGTGGCGGGAAGGCCGCTGTGGCCGTCGGACCAGGGCAGCCCGGTCGTGCGGTCCGCGGGGGAGCCGTCGACCATGCGGATGGCGTAGCCGCGACCCGCCAGGTGCACGGCGAGCGAGGCCACGGACGACACGGCCCACTCGAACGTCGACGCCGGACCGTCGCCGGTGTGCGCCGAGCGGCGGCGGTCGAGCAGCAGCGTGGCGCGGCTCTGCCACGGCTGCTCCTCGCGACGCACCATGAGGTCGCCCCGGCGCGCGGTCGACCGCCAGTGCACCCGCCGCAAGTCGTCGCCGTGGCGGTACTCGCGGGTCGTGACGTCGTCCTCGCCGGCGGCGGCGAACGCGCGCGGTCGGGTGTCGCCGGAGCCGTTCCAGTCGCCGCGCAGCGCGATGGCCGGCAGGGGTACCACTGTCGGGGTCACGACCAGCTCGTCGCGCACCGAGAAGGCGCGCCGATGCTCCCCCATGCCGAACGGGTCGGTCATGGTCAGTGTCAAAGGGCCGATCGGGTAGCGGCCGCGCACGTCGGACCGGACGGGGTAGCTGATCGCACGGCGCTCGCCGGGCTCGAGCCCGGGCAGCACGAACCGCGGCCGCGACCCGAGGACGTACGGCACCTGCTCCTCGGCGAGCACGAGGCCGCAGCGGGACGACGACACGTTGGCCACCTCGAGGACGACCCGTGCTGTCACGCCCACCTGCACTCGCGGCGGCTCGAGCTGTCGGTTGCACGACAGGCGGTACCGCGACCTGCCCAGCACGAGAACCGCGAGCAGCGGGACGGTCGCCAGCAGCACGCCCACGCGCAGCAGGTCGCGCTGGCCGAGCAACAGCGCGCAACCGGCCGCGGTGACCCCAGCCGACATCACGGCCCGACCGCGGGTCGTCAGGCGCCGCAACGGGTCGGTCAGTGCATGCACCACCGAGCGACGCACCCGCCGCCTCGTCTCTGACCGACCGACCGCCATGGCGGTTACCGGCGCGGGCCGGTCGGTGCCGACGGCACCGGCACCCGCTGGACGAGGGACGTGACGACGTCCACGGCGGTCCGCCGGGCCAGGAGCGCCTCCGGGCTCAGCAGCAAGCGGTGAGCCAGCACCGGCACGGCGAGCGACTGGACGTCGTCAGGCAGCACGTGGTCGCGGCCCTCGAGCGCCGCCTGGGCGCGCGCCGCCCGCAGCAGGTGCAACGTGGCGCGCGGTGAGGCGCCGAGTCGGAGGTCACCGTGCGAGCGCGTCGCCGTCGAGAGGTCGACGACGTACTGCTTGACAGCGTCGCTGACCCAGATCTCTCGCGTGGTCGCGATCAGTCGCCGCACGTCCGCGGCCGTGGCGACCGGCTGCACGTCGTCGAGCGGAGAGTGGCTGCCGTGGCTGCTGAGCATCGCCAGCTCGGAGGCGGCGGGCGGGTAGCCCATCGACACACGGGCCATGAAGCGGTCCCGCTGCGCCTCGGGCAGTGGGTAGGTGCCCTCCATCTCGATCGGGTTCTGGGTGGCGACGACGATGAACGGGGCCTCGAGGCGGTAGGTGACGCCGTCGACGGTGACCTGCCGCTCCTCCATGCACTCGAGCAGCGCGGACTGGGTCTTCGGTGACGCCCGGTTGATCTCGTCGCCCAGGACGACGTTGGCGAAGATCGCACCCGGCTTGAACTCGAAGTCGCGGCGCTCCTGGTTGTAGATGCTGACGCCCGTCACGTCGCTCGGCAGCAGGTCCGGGGTGAACTGGACCCGCCGGACGCTGCAGTCGATCGCTCGGGCCAGCGCCTTCGCGAGCATGGTCTTGCCGACCCCGGGCACGTCCTCGATGAGCAGGTGACCCTCGGCCAGCAGCGCCGTCAGCGCCGTCCGTACGACCTCCGGCTTGCCCTCCACGACGGTCTCCACCACGGCGGCGATGCTGCCGGCGAGCGTGGCGAGCTCGTCGAGGTCGTCGTCCCCGGTGCGCGTGGTCTGCACGGCGCTCACATGTCCTCCTGTGTCGAACTCTCGTCCGTCGGGCGCCGCTGCCCCGACGGCACGGTCGGGATCGCCCGGGTCGTCGTCCCTCGCCGTGCCCGCGGAGCAGGCAGTGTTCCCGACCAGCGTGCCAGACGGTCGTGACCTCGCACAGGGCCTCCGGCAGCTCCACTGCGCTCCACGGGCCCGGCGTTAGGTGAGCACATCCCAGCCCGGCGGTGGTCGTCGACAACGCCGCCGTCCTTCGTCACGCACGGGTACGGGGATCGGTTCACCGACTCGAGGCCTGGGGCCGCGCGGCGCCCCACTGTGCCCCACCCCCGTTGACCTGCGGGTTCGTCCCTGCGGTTAGGCCGAACGGGGCAGTTTCTCCTTGACCGTGGAGTGAAGTGGGGTAATGTGGGGCGCGTCGGAGCTGAGGGGCTCCGACGTCATGCGTCAGCACCGCGCGTGGGTGGGTCCGGAGGTGGTCGCCGGTCCCACCCACGCCGGCCAGGTCGGGAGGTGGCGTCGTGTTCCTCGGCACCCACTCCCCGCGCCTCGACGACAAGGGCAGGCTGTTCCTGCCCGCCAAGTTCCGGGCGCAGCTGGCGGACGGGCTCGTGGTGACGCGTGGGCAGGAGCGTTGCCTCTACGTCTTCGACATGGCGGAGTTCGTGCGCCTCGCGGAGCAGATGCGCAGCACCCCGGTGACCAGCCGGGCGGCTCGCGACTACATGCGTGTCTTCCTGTCCGGCGCGAGCGACGAGGTGCCAGACAAGCAGGGACGCATCACGATCCCGCCGGTCCTGCGGGAGTACGCCGGCCTGGACCGCGAGTGCACCGTCATCGGTGCAGGGTCACGCGTCGAGATCTGGGACGCGGCGGCCTGGAGCACCTACCTGGAAGCCACCGAGCAGGCCTTCTCCGACCAGGCGGAGGAGGTCGTGCCAGGACTCCTGTGACGCGGACGCTCCGACCACACCCGAACCACCACATCGATCAGCAGCACCCATCAGCAGCACCAATCCGCGGCACCAGCCACGTCCGTCCCGTCCGGTCTCCACCCGCTCCCGCCGTCCTGACGCACCTTCCCCGGCGCCAGGACGCCACAGGAGCACCTCCTCAAGGAGCGGTTGGGGACCAGGCGAGGACGGGCCGGGGACGGGCTGATGACGGGCCCCGACCAGAGACCACGCACGAGAGGAGGAGCGATGGACGACGCGGCCGACCGCCACGTGCCGGTGATGCGCGCGCGCGTCGTCGAGCTGCTCGCTCCCGTGCTGCAGGCCGAGGGCAGCGTCGTGGTCGACGGCACCCTCGGCATGGGTGGCCACGCCGAGGCACTGCTGACCGCGTGCCCGCGGGCCCGGTTGGTGGGCATCGACCGTGATCCTCAGGCGCTCGACCTGGCCGGACGTCGGCTCGCGCCGTTCGCCGACCGCGTGACCCTGGTGCACGCGGTCTACGACCGGCTCGGCGACGTGCTCGCCGAGCACGGCCTGCGGTCGGTCGCGGCGGTGCTGCTCGACCTGGGTGTCTCCTCGCTGCAGCTCGACACCGACGACCGCGGGTTCGCCTACCGCGTCGACGCCCCCCTCGACATGCGCATGGACCAGACGAGTGGCACGACGGCCGCCGAGGTCCTCAACACGTACTCGGTGGACGAGCTCGCTCGCGTGCTCTCCGAGTACGGCGAGGAGCGCTTCGCCCGGCGGATCGCCGCCGCCATCGTGCGGGAGCGGTCACGCATGCCGTTGGCGACGTCCGCCCGGCTGGTGGAGATCGTGCGAGCCAACGTGCCGGCGGCGACCCGGCAGCGCGGCGGCAACCCGGCGAAGCGCACGTTCCAGGCCCTGCGCATCGAGGTCAACGACGAGCTCGGCGCGCTGAGGCGCGCGCTGCCTGCCGCGGTCGACGCCCTGGCCGTGGGTGGCCGCATCGTCGTGCTCGCCTACCACTCTCTCGAGGACCGCATGGTCAAGCAGGAGCTGGTGGCGGGTGCCCGCAGCACCACCCCGGTCGACCTGCCCGTCGAGCTGGCCGACCACGCGCCGTACCTCACGCTGCTCACCCGAGGCGCCGAGGAGGCCACGTCGGCCGAGGTCGAGTCGAACCCGCGGGCCGCCTCCGTCCGGCTCCGCGCCGCCGAGCGCGTGCGCGCGTCGGACCGGAGGGCGGCATGAGCCACGTCTCGCCGCGCGCACGTGCGCCCCGCGCCGGGGGGAGCTGCTCATGAGCCACAGCCTCGCCGCAGCGACCAGCCGGGGCGCTGCTCGGCGTCCTTCCACGGGACGGACCCCGGCGCGGGCACCGGCACGGCCTCCGGCGCCATCGCTGAAGGTCGTGCAGGCGCCCGCGGCCCGGAGCGGCCGGTCGGTGGTCGTCGTGCTGGCGCTCCTGCTGCTCGGCG
This sequence comes from Actinomycetales bacterium, assembly GCA_035707965.1. Lineage (GTDB taxonomy): Bacteria > Actinomycetota > Actinomycetes > Actinomycetales > Angustibacteraceae > DASSTJ01. The sequence goes on along the minus strand of DASSTJ010000007.1, from coordinate 4,118 downwards.
CCGGCCTCATCACCCTGCTGCTGATCAACACCGCCCTGGCTCAGGGGTCGTTCCGGCTGCACGACCTGCAGGCCACCTCGGACCGGCTCGCCGACACCCAGCAGGCCCTGCACGAGTCCATCGACGCGGCGGCGGCACCCGAGCGGCTGGCGCAGCAGGCGACGGCGCTCGGCATGGTGCCCTCGCAGTCCGCAGCGTTCATCCGCCTGTCCGACGGCAAGGTGCTCGGCGTGGCAGAGCCGGCCGAGGCGCCGAAGCGACCTACCGTGGCCTCGTCGAGCGCGCCGACGAGCACCACGAAGAAGAAGACCAGCACGACGAAGGCGAGCACGACGAAGGAGTCAGGCACGCAGAGCACGACGAAGGCGACGACCCGCCGCTAGGTGCGGCGACAGCACGACGGGCAGCACGACCTCCGCTCCAGGAGGGAAGCCAGAGCGGAGGTGGACGTGGACGAGCGGCGTAGCGGCAAGCCCCGACCCACCGCTGCGACCGGCACCCGTCGCTCGGCCCCGCGCACCGCCCGCGCGAGCACCTCGCGCACGGCCACGTCCCGCACGTCTGCCTCCCGCACGTCTGCCTCCCGCACGTCCGCCTCCCGCACGTCCGCCTCCCGCACGTCTGCCTCCCGCACGTCCGGTCGCCCAGCGCCCCGACGCGCCGCCGCCGCCCGCCGGGCCCCGGGGCACACCCGTTCGCCAGCCGCGCCGTCGCCCCGGCTCGGTCACCCCCACCGCCGCGCTCGAGCCATGTTCCTCGGCGTCTGCATCGTGCTCAGTCTCTTCGCCGCGCAGCTGCTGCGGCTGCAGGCGCTCGACGCCTCTGCGATGGCCAAGGAGGCCCTGGGCAGCCGCGAGACCACGCACAAGCTCCAGGCGCTGCGCGGCGACATCCTCGATCGCTACGGTGTGCCGCTCGCCACGAGCGTCGAGCGGTTCAACGTGAGCGTCGACCAGCGCGTCGTCTGCCTCTACCAGCAGCTGAGCGCCGCCCGGCTGGAGTGCGGCGGCACCGACCCGCGGGCTGCCGAGGGGGTGGAGAAGGCGGTGCTCGCCCTGAGCCCCCTGCTCGGCATCGACACGACGGTGCTGACCCAGCGCCTCACCGGCACGCGGGGCTTCGCCTACGTCAAGAAGGGCGTCACGCCTGAGGTCTGGCGTGCCGTGAGCGAGCTCGACGTGCCGGGCGTCTACGGCGAGCGCACGAGCGACCGGCTGTACCCCGCCGGCAGCGTCGGTGCGTCCGTCATCGGCTTCGTCGGGGCGGACAACGTCACGCCGCGCGGCGGCCTCGAGCTGCGGTTGAACTCCGAGCTGACGGGGACCGACGGCAGCGTCACCTACCAGCGCGACCCGAGCGGGCGCCAGATCGCGACCAGCGAGATCAGCCGCAAGGACGCTGTCGACGGCGAGGACGTCCGGCTGACGCTCGACCGGGACCTGCAGTGGAAAGCCGAGCAGGCCATCGACGCGAAGGTCGCCGAGAGCGGGGCGCTGTCCGGCACGCTGGTGGTGATGAAGCGGGACGGCGAGATCCTGGCACTGGCGAACGCACCGAGCTTCGACCCCAACGACACCAGTGCCTCGGCCATGAAGAACCTCGCGAACCGGGCGCTGTCCGACGTCTACGAGCCGGGGTCGACCGGCAAGGTCATGACCTTCGCGGCCGCGCTGCAGCAGCGCGTCATCACGCCGACGACGCCGATGACGGTGAACGGTCACATCAAGCGGGCCGGCAAGGTGTTCCACGACTCGCACGACCACGGCCCGGAGCGTCTGACCGCCGCCGGTGTGCTGGCGAAGTCCAGCAACGTCGGCACGATCATGATCGGCGAGAAGCTCTCCCCGTCGACGATGTACGGCTACCTGACGAAGTTCGGCATCGGCCAGCCGTCCGGGCTCGACTTCCCCGGCGAGAGCCGCGGCATCCTCGCGAAGCCACAGGACTGGAGCGGCTCCCAGCGGTACACGGTGCTCTTCGGGCAGGGCCTCTCGGTGAACGCGGTACAGGCCGCGGGCGTCTTCCAGACGATCGCGAACGACGGCGTGCGCATGCCGCCGCGACTGATCGAGGGCGTGCAGCAGCCGGACGGCACGGTCGCGAAGGCGACACCGCAGGCAGGCGTGCGCGTCGTGAGCGCCGAGACGGCCGCCACGGTCCGCACGATGCTCGAGGGCGTCGTCAGCGCCGAGGGCACGGCGCCGGAGGCGAAGGTGCCCGGCTACCGCGTCGCCGGCAAGACCGGTACGGCGCAGCGCTTCGACCCGACCTGCGGCTGCTACCGGGGCTACACCGCGTCCTTCATCGGCATGGCGCCCGCAGACGACCCGCAGCTCATCGTGGCGGTCACGCTGCAGCGTCCGGTGAAGGGCCACTACGGAGGGTCCCTGGCCGGGCCCGTGTTCAAGCAGATCATGTCCTACGCGCTGCAGAAGCTGCAGATCCCGCCCACGGGCACCAAGGCGCCCACGATCTCGCTCGTACCGGGCGACGGGTAGCCTCACCACCGTGCCGACCACAGCCGGCCTGCGTCCTGCCACGCCTCACGGGTGCCCGATCGGCGCCCTCGGTGCGGCCCTGGGCACCGAGGCTCACACCGTCGCCGGGTCCCCAGCGGACCCGGCGCTCGTGGTCCTCGGCGTCACGCTGGACAGCCGCGCGGTCGGCCCGGGTGACGTGTACGCCGCCCTGCCCGGCGCGCACGTGCACGGCGCGCAGTTCGCGGCCCAGGCGCAGCGGGACGGCGCGGTCGCGGTGCTCACCGACGAGGCGGGGCTCGAGAGGTTGCGGGACGACGGCTGCACGCTGCCGGCGTTCGTCGTGCCCTCGCCGCGAGCGGTCCTCGGGGACGTCGCCGCGCGGGTCTACGGCACGGTCGAGGGGGGCTCCCGCCTGGCCCTGCTCGGCGTCACGGGCACCAACGGGAAGACGACGACGACGTACCTGCTCGACTCCGCTCTGCGCGCGGCGGGACGCACGACCGCCCTGATCGGCACGGTGGAGACGCGGGTGGCCGGGCAGCGGGTGCCCAGCGTGCGGACGACGCCCGAGGCGCCGGAGATGCACCGGCTGCTCGCCGTGATGCGGGAGCGGGGGGTCCAGGTCTGCTCGATGGAGGTGTCCAGCCAGGCCCTGGCGCAGCACCGGGTCGACGGCATCGTCGTCGACGTGGCGGGCTTCACGAGCTTCAGCCAGGACCACCTCGAGCTCCACGGCGACATGGCCACCTACCTGGCCGCGAAGGCGATGCTGTTCACCCCGGAGCACAGCCGTCGAGCGGTCGTGGTGGTGGACGACGACGGCGGCCGGCAGATCGCGCAGCGCGCGACCGTGCCGGTCGAGACGATCAGCGGCACCCCGGACGCCGACGCCGACTGGGTCGTCGTCTCCCGCGTCCACGACCGGACGGGGACCGACTTCGTGCTGCGGCCCAGGCACGCGGCCGGGTTGAGCACCGGCGAGCTCGAGCTGCGCTGCCCGCTGCCCGGTGACTTCAACGTCATGAACACGGCCCTGGCCGCGGTGATGCTGCTGCGGTACGGCCTGTCGCCCCGGGCCGTGGTGCGGGGCCTGCGGCACGCGGGCGGCGTGCCCGGCCGCATGGAGCAGGTCGGGGCCGCCGGCGGCGAGGCGCCACTCGTGGTCGTCGACTACGCCCACACGCCTGACGCGATCACCGCGGCGCTGGGCGCCGTGCGGCCCGTCGTGTCCGGGCGCCTGCTCGTCGTGCTCGGCGCCGGGGGCGACCGCGACCCGAGCAAACGGGCGGCCATGGGGGCCGCGGCCGCGCGGGCTGCCGACGTCGTGGTGGTGACGGACGACAACCCGCGCAGCGAGGACCCGGCTGCCATCCGCGCTGTCGTGCTGGCCGGGGCGCGGGAGGCGGCGCGGACGTCGTCCGCCGAGGTCGTCGAGATCGCCGACCGGGGGGACGCCATCCGGTACGCCGTCGACCTCGCCGGCGCCGGCGACGTCCTGCTCGTGGCCGGCAAGGGGCACGAGCAGGGGCAGGAGGTCGGGGGCGAGGTGCACCCGTTCGACGACCGCGACCAGGTGCGCACGGCGCTGGCACGCCGGACGGCGGCTCACTCGTGATCGCCCTGACGTTGGCGGAGGTC
>DASSTJ010000006.1:0-7096 GCA_035707965.1 Actinomycetales bacterium | reverse complement strand
GACGGCCCGCTGCGCCCCGTCCTGCTGACCGCACTCCTCGACGCCGCCGACCGGGTCGACTCGACCACCGGGCTGCAGATGGCCTACCTGAAGAGCTGGGCGCCACGGTCGTACGACGACCTCGAGCTGCGCCCGCCCGAGCTGATCGCGGGGCCGGGCACGGCGATCCGCGGCGACGCCCGCGACGTCGTGCGCCGCGTCGGGCCGGTGGACCTCGCCTACCTCGACCCGCCGTACAACCAGCATCGCTACTTCACGAACTACCACGTGTGGGAGACGCTGGTCCGGTGGGACGCCCCCGAGCACTACGGGATCGCCTGCAAGCGGATCGACGCCCGCGACGAGGCGACCAAGAGCGTCTTCAACGGCAAGCGCACCATGCCGGCTGCCCTGGAGGCGCTCGTCGCACGAACCCGCGCCGAGGTGGTCGTGGTCTCCTGCAACGACGAGTCCTGGGTCCGACCCGAGCAGCTGACGCAGTGGCTGCGCGACGCCGGGCACGAGGCCGTCGACGTGCTGGCGTTCGACAGCAAGCGGTACGTCGGAGCGCAGATCGGCATCTACAACCCTGCCGGCGAGCGCGTCGGCACGCCGGCACGGCTGCGCAACCAGGAGCTGCTCTTCGTGGCCGGACCGCGCGACAAGGTGGCGGCCGCCACGGCGGTCACGGGTCAGAGGTAGAGGCCGGTCTGGCCGGCGCCGACGCGCTCGGCCGAGACCGCGTGGATGTCGCGCTCCCGCACGACGATGTAGAGCTCGGCGGACACCTCGACCTCGGCCTTGTCCTCGGGGTCGAAGAGCACCCGGTCGTCGACCTCGACCGAGCGGACGTGCGGCCCGACGGCGACGACCCGGCACCACGCGAGTCGCGTGCCGCCCATGGCCGCGGTCGCCGGGATCAGGATGCCGCCACTGGACTTGCGCTCTCCCTGCTGATCGCGGTCCAGGGCGACCAGCACTCGGTCGTGGAGCATCTGGATCGGCGTGCCGGCGGCGCCGGTCGCCTGCTTGCGGAGGCCCACGGTCAGCGGCTGACCCTGCGCAGCACGAGGACGAGGGCCACGAAGCCGCCGACGCCGGCGACGACCTTGACGATGTTGTCGGTGCGGGGGCCGTTCTCGTCGACGAAGAAGGCCTTCAGCTGGTTGGCCTCGCGCCGGGCGATCGTCCTGGGGCTGGCCCGGTAGACGAGCTGGTCGATCGTCGAGGCGAGCTGCTGTCGCGTCCGCGCGATGTCGTTCTCGATCGAGCTGAGGTCCTTGTCGCCCACTGCTGCTCCTCGCCAGGTCGGTTCGAAACCGGTCGTCCGCACTCCGGAGCAGAACGTTACCGTGTCGCTCATGAGTACCCGACTGGCGCCCGGCGACACCGCTCCGGACTTCACCCTGCCCACCGACGACGGCGGCGAGGTGACGTTGTCGGACCTTCGCGGCCAGAAGGTGATCGTCTACTTCTACCCCGCCGCGATGACGCCCGGGTGCACCAAGCAGGCGTGCGACTTCACCGACTCGCTGGAGTCGCTCAGGTCCGCCGGCTACACCGTGATCGGCATCTCGCCGGACAAGCCGGAGAAGCTCGCCAGGTTCCGCGAGCGTGACGACCTGGCCATCACGCTGGCCTCGGACGTCGACCGCTCGGTGCTGCAGGCCTACGGCGCCTTCGGCGAGAAGAAGCTCTACGGCAAGGTCGTCGAGGGCGTCATCCGGTCCACCTTCGTCGTCGACAAGCAGGGCCGCGTCGAGGTCGCGCAGTACAACGTCAAGGCCACCGGGCACGTCGCCAAGCTGCGGCGGGACCTCGGCCTGGACGCTGCCTGACCGTCTGCTCCACGTCTGCTCCACGGGGACGTCATACGATGCGGTCGCCACGGCGGACACCGCGAGGCAGCACGTCCCGGCAACGCGCCCGTAGCCCAACAGGCAGAGGCACCAGATTTAGGTTCTGGCCAGTGCGAGTTCGACTCTCGCCGGGCGCACCCCGTGGAGAGGAGCCGCGCCCCTATCCTCGCAGCGCCCCGACGACGAGCGGCACGATCCGGCGCAACGCCTGGCCGCGGTGGGAGACGGCGTCCTTCTCGGCCGGCGTCAGCTCGGCCGAGGTGCGATCGTCAGCGGTGGCGTCGGCGACGAACAGCACGTCGTAGCCGAAGCCCCCGTCGCCACGGAGCTCGCGGATGACGCGGCCCCGCATCATCCCGTCGACGACCACCTCTCCTCCCGCGTGGCAGAAGGCGACCGCGCAGCGGAACTCCGCGCCGCGCCGGTCGTCCGGCACGTCGGCCAGCTGGTCGAGCAGGAGCGCGTTGTTGCGGTCGTCGTCCTTCGGCCGTCCGGACCAGCGGGCGGACAGCACGCCGGGCATCCCGTTGAGGGCGTCCACGCAGAGACCGCTGTCGTCGGCCAGGGAGGGCAGACCCGTCGCCAGCAGGCCTGCCCGCGCCTTCACCAGGGCGTTTCCCTCGAAGGTCGGCTGGTCCTCCACCGGTTCGTCGTAGTGCTCGACGTCGTCCAGGCCCAGCACCCGCACGCCGGGCAGGTGCTGCTCGAGGATGCGCTGCATCTCGGCCAGCTTCGCGGCGTTGCGTGAGGCGAGGAAGACCTCGGGCTTCGAGGCCGGCTCCGATCGCACCTCACGCATCGTGGTCGAGCGCCTCGCGCTGGAGACGTGCCAGGTCGGCACACCCCTTCTCGGCGAGGCCGAGGAGCGCGTCGAGCTCACCACGGTCGAACGGTGCGGCCTCGGCGGTGCCCTGCACCTCGACGAACGAGCCGGCGCCCGTCATCACGACGTTCATGTCCGTCTCGGCGCGCACGTCCTCCTCGTAGGGCAGGTCCAGGCGGGGCACGCCGTCGATGATGCCGACGGAGACGGCCGCCACCGAGGCGACCAGCGGCTCGCCCGTGAGCGCGCCACGCTCGCGCAGGTGCGTGACGGCGTCGGCCAGGGCGACGTACGCCCCGGTGATCGCCGCGGTGCGGGTGCCGCCGTCCGCCTGCAGCACGTCGCAGTCGAGCACGATGGTGTTCTCGCCCAGTGCCTTGACGTCGACCGCGGCCCGCAGCGAGCGGCCGATCAGCCGGGAGATCTCGTGCGTGCGTCCGCCGATGCGGCCCTTCACCGACTCGCGGTCGGAGCGGGTGTTGGTCGCCGAGGGCAGCATCGCGTACTCCGCGGTGACCCAGCCCAGGCCCGACCCCTTGCGCCAGCGCGGCACGCCCTCCGTGGCCGATGCCGCGCAGAGCACCTTCGTGCGTCCGAACTCGACGAGCACGGAGCCTGCCGGGTGGTCCTGCCAGTGACGGGTGAAGGTGATCGGTCGCAGTTCGTCGTCGGCTCGGCCGTCAGCGCGTGTCATGCCCGTGAGCCTAGACAGTTCCGGAACTGCGGCGACTGACGGGGCCACTGGTCTATCGACTCCTCGCGTACTGGTCTATGCGGGTGGTGACAGATGTCTGGACCTGTGCCGACAATCGGGCGGACGGGGGCCCTGGGGAGGGAAGCCGATGTTCGACAACTCGTTGCGTCGCGCCCGGACGGCCGTGGGAACGGTCGTCGTCGGGGTCGTCGTCTCGCTGCTCTCGGCCGGTACGCCGGCGCAGGCCACCGAGGTGCTGCCGTACGTGCCCTGGTCGTCGTACCTGTCGGGATGGACCGACGAGTACGTCCCGACGAGCGACAACGACTGCGTCGCGGGGCGCGCCAACTGCCTCAAGGGGACGCTGAAGGAGCAGAGCCGCATCGCCGACGACACCGCCCGCGCGTGCAGCCACAACGCCGTGTTCGCACGCGCCTACGTGCGGATGACCCAGCTCTACGGCTACACCCGCGAGATCCCCGGCTACTACCAGGACGTGCCGTACTTCAACCACGTCGACGCGGTGTTCGCCCGCTACTACACCGACGCGTACGACGGCTGGAAGCGCGGAGACCGCGCCGCCGTCCCGCAGTCGTGGCTGCTCGCCTTCGATGCCGCGGACGCCAGGAAGGTGAGCGGGTCGGGAGACCTGCTGCTCGGCATGAACGCGCACATCAACCGTGACCTGCCCTACGTGATGGCGGCCGCCGGGCTGGTGGCGCCGGACGGCACGTCGCGCAAGGCAGACTACGACGCGGTGGAGAAGTGGCTGTACGACGCCACCGCGCCGCTCATCGCCGAGCTCGCCACCCGGTTCGACCCGACGATGGACGACACGGCCGACCCGTTCGGGATCGGCAACTGGACGCTCTTCCAGCTGGTCTCGGGCTGGCGCGAGCAGGCCTGGCGGAACGCCGAGGCGCTCGTCTCCGCGAGCACCCCCGAGGCGCGGGCCGTGGTGGAGGCGAACATCGAGGCCAACGCCGACAGCATCGCCCGGGGCCTGCTGGCCTCGCAGTCCTACGGGCTGCTCAGCTCCACGGCGCCGCGCGACAGCTACTGTGCCGCGCACAACGGCGACGCCCCGCCGGTGGCGTACGACTTCGGCTACGCCACCGCGTGGGGCTACTGATCGAGCTCCCCGTCGCGATCGGCGTGCACGGTGCCGCCCTGCCCGACGATCAGACGTCGTAGGTCTTCCCCGGAGCAGCGAGCTCGAGGGGTCCGTCGTACGTCGTGAGCGCCTCGGCGAGCACCCGCTGTCGGTCGTGCCACGGCGGCACGTGCGTGAGGAGCAGGCGCCGGGCTGCGGCGCCCGTGGCGGCGCGGCCCGCCTGCGCCCCGGTGAGGTGGAGGTCCGGCGGGTTGTCGGCGCCGTCCAGGAAGGACGCCTCGCACAGGAACAGGTCCGCGTCGCGGGCGGTCTGCTCGAGCGCGTCGCAGGGTCCGGTGTCACCGGAGTACGCCAGCACCCGGCCGTCGCACTCGATGCGCAGGCCGTAGGCGGTCACCGGGTGGGCCACCCGTCGTGCGGTGATCCGGAATGGGCCGAACTGGTGCGACTCCGGGTGGAGACGGAAGTCGAACTCCTCGTTCATGCCCGGGTCCTCGTCGAGGTCGTAGGCCTTGGCCATCCGGCGGGCGGTGTCCTCCGGTCCCCAGACGGGGATCCGCGGCTGCGCGCCGGTCGGGTGGTACTTGCGCAGCACGTACAGGCCGCACAGGTCCAGGCAGTGGTCGGCGTGCAGGTGCGAGAGCACGATCCCGTCGACGTCCACCGGGTCGAGGTGCTGCTGCAGCGTGCCGAGCGCGCCGCTGCCGAGGTCGAGCAACAGCCGCCAGGTGCGCACCTCGCCGTCCTCCCCCGAACCGTCGGCCTCGAGGAGGTAGCAGCTCGCCGGCGAGTCCGGGCCGGGATAGGACCCGGCGCAGCCGACCACGGTGACCCTCATCGGACCGGCACCCCGCCCCCCGCCACGACCGCTCCGCCGACGAACTGGCTCACGGCTTCGAGCTCGGGGCCCAGGAAGCGGCGGCCGATGGTGGCGAACTCCGCCGGCTGGCCGGTGGTGAGGAACCGGTACGACGGCACCGCGCCGTCGGGGGCCTCCAGCCCTCGCTCCACCAGCACCCGGTAGACGTCCTTGGCGCACTCCTCGGCACTGCTGACCAGGGTGACCTGGTCGCCCATGACGTAGGAGATGACACCGGTCAGCAGCGGGTAGTGGGTGCAGCCGAGGATGAGGGTGTCCACGCCGGCCGAGACGAGGGGGTCGAGGTACTCGTGGGCGACGCCGATCAGCTCCGGGCCACTGGTGACACCGTCCTCGACGAAGCCGACGAGGCGCGGGCAGGCGCGCGTGCTGAGCACGACGTGCGGAGCCGCGGCGAAGGCATCCTCGTAGGCTTGGGAGTCGGCTGTGGCACGGGTGCAGATGACGCCGATCCGGCCGGTGCGGCTCGCCGCGACAGCGCGCCGGGTCGCCGGCAGGATGACCTCGACCACCGGGACGTCGTACCGCTCGCGGGCGTCCCGGAGCATCGCGGCGCTCGCGGAGTTGCACGCGATGACGAGCATCTTCACGCCCTGCTCGACCAGGTGGTCGAGGCACTCGAGGGCGTACTCGCGGACCTCGCCGATCGGCTTGGGACCGTAGGGCTGCCGAGCGGTGTCGCCGAGGTACAGCACGGACTCGTGCGGCAGCTGGTCGATCACGGCCCGGGCCACGGTGAGTCCACCGAAGCCGGAGTCGAAGATGCCGATGGGAGCCGTTGCCACAGGGGCAAGGCTAAGGGTCGCCGTCCCGGGATGGCAGCAACCTTGACGGAGGTCACGTCTGCATTACGAAACCGGGTGCCGCACATTTGTCTCGCCGACAGCCATTGCCAATCGCCCCGGCCGGTGTTTCTATCGCCGGGACAGTGGAGACTCGGCCCACAGGTCGTCGTCTCCCCCTCGGAGGAAAGTGGAGACACATGCGACGCAGCAAGCGCGCAGCGGCCCTGGCGTTGGCCTCATCGGCAGCCCTCATCGCCACCTCGGCCCTGCAGATCTCTTCGGCGTACGCCGATCCGCCCGGCTCACCGGGCGGCAACGGAAGCGGCACCGGTCACGTCACGCAGGACACTCGTGAGGTCGGTCCCGACTACAATCACGGCAAGCCCCTGCCGGTCGAGCAGAAGGCCTCGGCCCGGGCCCGCGAGCTCGCCAACAAGCAGAAGCCGGTCGGCCGCGACAAGGTCGGCGACCACAAGACCTGGCTGGCGCTGGACGACCTGAACGGGATCTACCTCAAGACCTACACCCTGCGCGGGATCGGCGACCACATCCAGGTGTGGGTGGCCGACAACCGGGCCTTCCCCGACCACGAGGTCGACGGCGAGACGGTCACGGACTGCCGCAACACCCTGGGCCTGACCGACATCACCGACGCGCAGGTCAACTCGTTCGTGAACGAGTTCGACACCAAGATCTACCCGACGGAGTCGCAGGCCTTCTCGGTGGCTCCGGACCGGAACGGCAAGGACGCCATCACCAGCGCTCTCGGCGTGCCGAACAACTACTACCAGACCACCAAGGAAGGCGCCGACGACACCGTCGTGCTGGTCGACAACGTGCGGGACGCGAACTACTACGCGCCGAACACGCCCGACGGCCAGACCTACATCGCCGGCTTCTTCTACTCGGTGTTCAACGAGTACACCGATCGCAACATCATGACGATCGACGCCTACGACTGG
>DASSTJ010000005.1:0-13800 GCA_035707965.1 Actinomycetales bacterium | reverse complement strand
GTGATCGCCCTGACCTTGGCGGAGGTCGCGGCCGCGACCGGGGCCCGGCTGCCCGACGACGCCGATCCCGACCAGGTCGTCGACGGCCCCGTCGACACGGACGCCCGGCGGCTGGGGCCAGGTGGTCTGTACGTCGCCCGGGTCGGCGAGCACGCCGATGGGCACGACTTCGTCCCGCAGGCCGTAGAGCGCGGCGCCGTGGCGGCCCTGGTGAGCCGACCCGTCACCGGCCTGGTGAGTCTCGTCGTGGACGACGTGCAGGACGCCTTCGAACGGCTGGCCCGGGCGGTCGTCGACCGGCTGCCGGACGCCACGGTCATCGGGGTCACCGGGTCGTCCGGCAAGACCAGCACCAAGGACCTGCTCGCCCAGCTGCTGTCCCGTCACGGGGCGACGGTGGCGTCGGCGGAGTCGTTCAACGGAGAGGTGGGCGTGCCGCTCACGGTGCTCCGTGCGACCGCCGACACGCGGTTCCTGGTGGTCGAGATGGGCGCCCGGGGGATCGGTCACATCGAGCACCTCACGCGCATCGCACCGCCGCAGGTGTCCGTGGTGCTCAACGTCGGCACGGCGCACCTGGGCGAGTTCGGCTCGGTCGAGGGCATCGCGCGCGCCAAGTCGGAGATCGTCGCGGCGCTGCCGCCCACCGGTCTCGCGGTCCTCAACGCCGACGACCCGCGGGTACGGGCCATGGCGGGCTCGACGACGGCCACCGTGGTGCTGGTCGGGCAGTCCGCCGACGCCGACGTGCGTCTGGTGGACCTCACGCTCGACGACCAGGCGCGGGCCTCGTTCACGCTGGTGGTGCGGGCCGGCGCGCTCGGCGCTCCCGCCGAGACCGCGTGCACGGTCCGGCTCCCGCTGCACGGGGAGCACCACGCGCAGAACGCCGCTCAGGCCGCGGCCGTGGCGGTGCACCTCGGCATGCCGCTCGCCGACGTCGCGGCGGCGCTCGGCGAGGTCGCTGCCGTGAACCGTTGGCGCATGCAGGTCAGCGAGCGACCGGACGGCGTGACCGTGGTCAACGACGCGTACAACGCCAACCCGGACTCGATGCGTGCCGCGCTCAAGGCGCTGGCCGTCATGGGACGCGGCCGACGCACGTGGGCGGTCCTCGGCGAGATGCTCGAGCTCGGACCCGACAGCGTCGAGGAGCACGATCGCATCGGACGGCTGGCGGTGCGGCTCAACGTCTCGCGGCTGGTGGCCGTGGGCGACGGCGCGCGGGCCATCCACACCGGCGCCGTCCACGAGGGGTCGTGGGGCGACGAGTCCGTGCTCGTCCCGGACGCCGACGCCGCCTTCGACCTCCTGACCCACGAGCTTCGCCCGGGGGACGTCGTCCTGCTGAAGTCCAGCCGCGACGCGGGGCTGCGTCACCTCGGTGACCGGCTCGTGGCCGAGGCCGCGCCCGGCGCCGCAGCGCGGGACGGAGGGCAGCCGGCGTGAGGGCCGTCCTCTTCGCAGCGGCGTTCTCGCTGATGATCTCCCTGCTGGGCACGCCCCTGTACATCCGCTTCCTGGTGAAGCAGGGCTACGGCCAGTTCATCCGCGACGACGGGCCGACGTCGCACCACATGAAGCGTGGCACGCCGACGATGGGCGGCGCGGTGATCATCGGGGCCACGCTGGTCGCGTACACGCTGGCGCACCTCATCACGTGGCGCTCGGCGACGATGAGCGCGGTTCTCGTCCTCTTCCTCATGACGGGCCTCGGCGTCGTCGGCTTCCTCGACGACTTCATCAAGATCTCCAAGCAGCGCAGCCTCGGGCTGCGCTCGCTGCCCAAGCTGGCCGGTCAGGCGCTGGTGTCCATCATCTTCGCGGTCCTGGTGCTGCAGTTCCCCAACCCCACCTTCCGCACGCCGGCGTCCACGCAGATCTCGTTCATCCGCGACACGAGGTTCGACCTGGCCTTCGCGGGAGCAGGCCTGGGCGTGGCGCTGTTCGTCATCTGGGCCTCGCTGATGATCGCCGCTGCCAGCAACGGCGTGAACCTGACGGACGGGCTCGACGGGCTCGCCACGGGGGCGAGCACCCTCGTCTTCGCCGCTTACGTGCTGATCGGTACCTGGCAGTCCAACCAGAGCTGCCAGACGCTCACCGGCGACGAGATCAGCAGCGTGGCCCTCAAGTGCTACGAGGTCAGGGACCCGCGTGACCTCGCGGTGGTGGCGGCCTGTGTCATGGGCGCGTGCATCGGGTTCCTGTGGTGGAACGCCTCCCCGGCCAAGATCTTCATGGGTGACACGGGTTCGCTGGCCCTCGGCGGCGCTCTCGCGGGGCTGGCCATCACCAGCCGCACGGAGATCCTGCTGCTCGTCGTCGGCGGCCTCTTCGTCCTCATCACCCTGTCGGTCATCATCCAGGTCGGCTCGTTCAAGCTGACGGGCAGACGGGTGTTCCGCATGGCACCTCTGCAGCACCACTTCGAGCTGCTCGGATGGCAGGAGGTGACGATCGTCATCCGCTTCTGGATCATCGCGGGACTGTTCGTCGCGCTCGCACTCGGCATCTTCTACGCCGAGTGGGTCGTCGGCTCGTGAACCGGTTTGGTGCCCGTCGGGTCTGCGTCCTCGGGTTGGGCAGGACGGGGTTCGCAGCGGCAGACTCGTTGCTGCAGAACGACGTTGAGGTCGTCGTCGTGTCCGGCAGAGCCGACGACCGCGAGCAGGAGCGTGCAGCGCTGCTGCGCGTGCTGGGCGCCGACGTCCGTCTCGGGCGAGGCGCCGACACCGGGGTGCCGGACGGCGTCGACCTCGTCGTCACGTCGCCCGGCGTGCCACCTCGGCAGCCGCTGCTCGCTGCTGCGGCGGCGGCTGGTCTGCCGATCTGGTCGGAGGTCGAGCTGGCCTGGCAGCTGCAGCCCGAGGCCGGTCGGCCGGCCTGGCTCACGCTGACCGGCACGAACGGCAAGACCACGACCGTCCAGATGCTCTCGGCCGTCCTCACCGCCGCCGGACGGCGGGTCGCGACGGTCGGAAACGTCGGGCGCCCGGTCGTCGAGGCGGTGTGCGACCCGCAGCCCGTCGACGTCTTCGCGGTCGAGCTCTCGAGCTTCCAGCTGCACTGGACGCACTCGGTGAGCCCGGTCGCGAGCGCCTGCCTCAACCTCGCCGAGGACCACGTCGACTGGTACGCAGGCGTTGGTGGTCTCGCCGGCTACGCGGCCGACAAGGCGCGGGTCTTCGAGCGCACGCAGGTCGCCTGCGTGTACAACGTGCAGGACCCCGCGACCGAGCGCATGGTCGCCGGCGCCGACGTGGTCGAGGGCGCACGGGCGATCGGCTTCACCCTCGGGGTGCCGGCGCCCGGGCAGGTCGGGGTGGTGGACGACGTCCTCGCCGACCGTGCGTTCGTGGAGAACCGGCGCACCGAGGCCGCCGAGCTGTGCACGTTGGCCGACCTCCAGGGCGACGCCCCGACGCTGGCGCCGCACACGGTCGCGAACGCGCTGGCCGCTGCCGCGCTCGCCCGTGCCTACGGAGTCCCCCCGGTGGCCGTCCGAGACGGGCTCGTCGGCTTCCGTCCCGACCACCACCGCATCGCGCACGTCGCCACGGTGGACGGGGTGGACTTCGTCGACGACTCGAAGGCCACCAACCCGCACGCCGCAGCGGCGTCGTTGTCCGCGTTCGACCACGTGGTGTGGGTCGCCGGAGGGCTCCTCAAGGGCGCGGACGTCGACGACCTGGTACGGACGCACGCGCCGCGGTTGCGCGCCGCGGTGCTGATCGGGCGCGACCGAGCCGCGATCGTCGAAGCCATCGCGCGACACGCGCCGGATGTGCCCGTCGTCCAGGTGGAGAGCACGGACACTGGGGTCATGGACCAGGTCGTCGAGCACGCGCGCGCCCTCGCGCGGTCCGGCGACACCGTGCTGCTCGCCCCCGCGGCCGCCTCGATGGACATGTTCCGCGACTACGCGCAGCGCGGGGAGGAGTTCGCGGACGCGGTCCGTCGCATGGCCGCGAGACGGCAGGGCCGCTGACGTGACGACGGCCGACCTGCCACTGCGCGGGCACGCGGGCTCCCGCCTGCGTCGCTACCTGCCGGTGCTGCAGCGCTTTGACTCCCCAGTCGCCACCTACTACCTGCTGCTCGGCGCCACGCTGCTGCTGCTCGTCATCGGCCTCGTCATGGTGCTGTCCGCGTCGGCCGTCACGTCGCTGAAGGCGAGTGGGTCGTCCTTCACGGTGTTCCGCAGCCAGATGGTTTTCGCGCTGCTCGGGCTTCCGCTCATGGTGCTGGCCGCCCGCGTCCCGGTGCGCGTGTGGCGGCGCGTCGGGTGGCTCGCGCTCGTGGTGACGATGACGGCGCAGCTGTTCGTCTTCTCCCCGCTGGGTGTCAGCGTGAACGGCAACCGCAACTGGATCGGTGTCGGGTCCTTGCGGCTGCAGCCGTCGGAGGCGCTCAAGCTGGCCCTGGTGCTCTGGGGGGCGTCGGTGCTGGCGCGCAAGCGACCTCTGCTCGGCGACTGGCGGCACGCGGCCGTCCCCCTCCTCTTCCCCGTCGGAGGCCTCGCCCTGCTGCTGGTCCTCGGTGGGCACGACCTCGGCACGAGCCTGGTGCTGCTGCTGGTGCTCGGCTCGCTGCTCTTCGCGGCGGGGGCGCCGATGCGGCTGTTCCTGGTCTCCGGGGCTGCGGCCGCGGCGCTCGTCACGGCCTTGGTGCTCACGAGCACGAGCCGCATGAACCGGATCGGCGCGTGGCTCGGTGGCGTCTGCACGGACAAGCTGGGCACGTGCCTCCAGCCCATCCACGGCAAGTACGCCCTCGCCGACGGGGGCTGGTGGGGCGTCGGCCTCGGAGCCAGCCGCGAGAAGTGGTCCTGGCTGCCCGAGGCGCACAACGACTTCATCTTCGCGATCATCGGTGAGGAGCTCGGCCTTCCGGGCACCCTCGTCGTCCTCGCTCTGTTCCTGGTGCTGGGCTACGCCTGCTTCCGGCTGGTCGCCCGCAGCGACGACCTCTTCGTACGGATCGCCACCGCCGGCGCCATGGCCTGGCTCCTGGGGCAGATGCTCATCAACGTCGGCGCCGTGATCGGCATGCTGCCGGTCATCGGTGTCCCGCTGCCGCTGGTCTCCAGCGGCGGCTCGGCGCTCCTCACCTCGCTGGTGACCCTCGGCATGCTCATGTCGTTCGCGCGCGCCGAGCCAGGTGCCGCGGACGCGCTGACCGCCCGCACCGGTGTCCTGCGGAGGTCGCTGGCGGTGCTGCCGGCCGGTCTCCTGCGGCGTCCGAGGCGACCGAGCCGTCGCGGCGGGAGCGGCTGATGAGCCTGTCCGTCCTGCTGGCCGGAGGTGGGTCCGCGGGTCATGTGTCGCCGATGCTCGCGCTCGCGGACTGCCTGGTCCGTCGCGACCCGGCCACCCGCATCACCTGCCTGGGGACGGCCGAGGGGCTGGAGGCGCGGCTCGTCCCCGAACGGGGGTACCGCTTCCTCACGATCCCCAAGGTGCCGATGCCGAGGCGACCCGGCCCCGACCTGGGGCGGCTGCCCCCGCGCCTGCGAGCGGCCGTCCGGGCCGCGGGAGAGGCGGTCGCCGCGGCCGAGGCCGACGTGGTCGTGGGTTTCGGCGGCTACGTCTGCCCGCCCGCCTACCTGGCTGCCCGCCGTCGACGGGTGCCGATCGTGATCCACGAGCAGAACCCGTTGCCCGGACTGGCCAACCGGTTGGGCGCGCGGCTGACGCCGTACGTCGCCGTCACCTTCCCGGGGACGCCCCTGCCGCACGCCGTCCGCACCGGCATGCCGCTGCGTCGGGAGATCAGCGCGCTCGCCGAGGTCGAGCGTGGGTCGGCCCGCGCGCTCGGGGCGCGCGAGCGTCTCGGTCTGCGCGCCGACCTCACCACGCTGCTGGTGACCGGCGGGTCGCTGGGGGCGCAACGGCTGAACGAGACGTTCGGCGCCGCCGCCGGTGACCTCCACGCCGCCGGCGTCCAAGTGCTGCACGCGAGCGGCGCCGGCAAGGACGTGCCGCTGCCGCCGAAGGCCGCGGACGACCCGCCCTACGTCGTCACGCCGTACCTGGACCACATCGAGGAGGCCTACGCGGCCGCTGACCTCGTCGTCTGCCGGGCCGGCGCCAACACGGTCCTCGAGGTCACAACCGCTGGCCTCCCGGCGGTCTACGTGCCGCTGCCGGTGGGCAACGGGGAGCAGCGGCTCAACGCGGAACCGGTCGTGGCGGCGGGAGGCGGACTGCTCGTCGACGACGCCGCTGCCACTCCCGCCTGGGTCGCGGCCGAGCTGGTCCCGCTGCTGCACGACCGGGACCGGCTGGGGAGGATGGCGGCCGCGGCGCGGGCCCTCGGCTCGCCGCACGGGGACGAGCGGCTCGCCGACCTGGTGGAGGCCGCCGCCCAGGGGCGGCCGGTGCCGGCGTCGTTGCGAGGCGAGGACGGATGAGACCGGCCCGGCACGCCGACCTCCCGGCGGAGGGCGACCTGCCACCCGTGCACTTCATCGGCATCGGGGGGGCGGGCATGTCCGGCATCGCCCGCATCATGCTGGCTCGCGGCATGCGGGTCAGCGGCAGCGACGCCAAGGAGTCCCTGCTGCTGACGGCGCTGCGCGCCGAGGGCGCGACGGTGCACGTGGGCCACGACGCCGCCCAGCTGGGGGACGCCCGCACCGTCGTCGCCTCCTCGGCCGTCCGGGAGAGCAACCCGGAGCTGGCCGCGGCACGCGCTGCTGGCCTGCGCGTCCTGCACCGGTCGGAAGCACTCGCGGTGCTGGCGTCCGGCCACCGGGTCGTGGCGGTGTCCGGCACGAACGGCAAGACCACCACCACGTCGATGCTGACCGTCGCGCTCCAGCGGGCGGGCCGCGACCCGTCGTTCTCGATCGGGGGAGAGATCTCCGAGAGCGGTACGAACGCGCACCACGGCACGGGCGACGTCTTCGTGCTGGAGGCCGACGAGAGCGACGGGTCCTTCGTCGTCTACCGGCCGGACGTCGCCGTGGTGACCAACGTGCAGGCCGACCACCTCGACCACTACGGCTCGTACGAGGGCGTGCAGGCGGGCTTCGAGCGCTTCGCCGCGACCGTGCGCCCAGGTGGTCTGCTGCTGGCCTGCGCCGACGACGCCGGCTCGGCGGCGCTCGCCGAGACGATGGCGGCCGGGGGCAGGCGCGTCGTCACGTACGGGGAGTCGGCCCGCTCCGACGTCCGTCTGGTCGACGTCGCCGCGAGCGCCGCCGGCACCTCCTTCGAGCTGGTGCACCTGGGCCGGCGCGCGGGCCGCGTGTCGCTGCGCGTGCCCGGGCGCCACAACGCGCTGAACGCCACCGCAGCGGTGGCGGCTGCTGTCGAGCTGGGCGTCTCCGTCCCCGAGGCGGTGGCTGGGGTCGAGTCGTTCACCGGCACTCGCCGTCGGTTCGAGCCGCGAGGCCAGGCCGCAGGGGTGCGGGTGTTCGACGACTACGCGCACAACCCGGGCAAGGTCGCGGCAGCTGTCGCCACCGGTCGACAGGCGGCCGGGCACGGGCGTCTGGTGGTCGTCTTCCAGCCCCACCTGTACACGCGCACCCGGGACTTCGCCGAGCAGTTCGGCGCCGCGCTCGGAGCGGCCGACGAGGTCGTCGTGATGGACGTCTACGCGGCGCGTGAGGACCCGCTGCCGGGCGTCTCGGGTGCGCTGGTCGCGGCCGCGGTGCCGCTGCCGGCCGAGCGGGTCGCGTTCGTCCCGTCCTGGACGCGGACGGCGGACGAGGTGGTGGCCCGGCTGCGCCCGGGTGACGTCCTGCTCACCGTCGGCGCGGGTGACGTCACGATCCTCCCGGACGAGGTGCTGGCCCAGCTGCACGAGCGGCAGGCCGCGCCGTGAGCTCCACCTCCAGCGTGCAGCGGTTCGCCGCGAGGGCCCGGGCGGCGCGCTGGCGTTCGCGGCGCACGAAGCTGCTCCTCGCGGCGGTCGTGGCGGGGCTGGCTGGCGCGGCGGTGTTCGTGTGGGCGGGCCCGCTGCTGGTGGTGCGTCAGGTGGACGTCAGAGGCGTGTCGGGTGACCGCGCCGAGCAGGTCCGCTCCGCGCTCGACGCCCCGGTGGGGCAGCCGCTGCTCCAGGTGGACCGGTCGCGGCTCGAACGCCGCATCCAAGGGCTGCCGTTCGTCGCCTCCGTCGAGGTGAGCCGCGGCTGGCCGCGCAGCCTGGTCGTCACGGTCGACGCCCGGACGCCGCGGGCGGCGGTGCCCGCCCCGGGTGGCGGCTACCAGCTCGTCGACGGCACGGGCGTCGCCTACGCGCACGCGACCGCGGTGCCCCGAGGGCTCCCGGTGGTCCGGCTCTCCGGCGACGCACCTCAGCAGCCCACGGTGGAGGCGGCGCTGGAGGTGCTGCGCGACCTGCCGGCGCCGCTCGCGTCGGCGGTGACGAAGGTGACCGCGTCGAGCCCTGACGCCGTGACCCTGACCATCGGCAAGAAGACCGTCGTGTGGGGGAGCGCGGCTGACACGGCTCGCAAGGCCGAGATCTTCGAAGCGCTCAAGAGCACGAAGGCCAAGGTCTACGACGTGAGCTCGCCGGACACGCCCGTGCTGCGGTGATGGTCCGACCGTGGTCTGGGGCCCGACACGCCGACTGCGGTCGTTGTCTCGGCCGGGACCGGCACCTAGCGTCTCCCGGAGCAGCAGGTTGACATAACTCTAACCCTCTACCTGAGGGTGAGGGTCTGGGCGAGAGAGGCACCTGACGTGGCAGCACCGCAGAACTACCTGGCCGTGATCAAGGTCGTCGGCATCGGCGGCGGCGGCGTCAACGCGATCAACCGCATGATCGACGTCGGGCTGAAGGGCGTTGAGTTCATCGCGATCAACACCGACGCGCAGGCGCTGCTGATGAGCGACGCCGACGTCAAGCTCGACGTCGGTCGTGAGCTCACGCGTGGTCTCGGCGCCGGTGCCGACCCCGAGGTCGGCCGCAAGGCGGCGGAGGACCACGAGGAGGAGATCGAGGAGGTGCTCAAGGGCGCCGACATGGTCTTCGTGACCGCTGGCGAGGGTGGCGGCACGGGCACCGGTGGCGCCCCCGTCGTGGCGCGCATCGCGCGGTCGCTGGGCGCGCTGACCATCGGCGTGGTGACGCGGCCCTTCACCTTCGAGGGCCGTCGCCGCGCGACCAGCGCCGAGTCGGGCATCGCCGCGCTGCGGGACGAGGTCGACACGCTCATCGTCATCCCCAACGACCGCCTGCTGTCGATCAGCGACCGGGCGGTGAGCATGCTCGACGCGTTCCGCAGCGCCGACCAGGTGCTGCTCTCCGGCGTCCAGGGCATCACCGACCTCATCACCACGCCGGGGCTCATCAACCTCGACTTCGCGGACGTCAAGTCCGTCATGCAGGGCGCGGGCAGCGCGCTCATGGGCATCGGCTCGGCGCGCGGCGAGGATCGTGCGGTCCAGGCTGCCGAGCTGGCCATCTCCTCGCCCCTGCTCGAGGCGAGCATCGACGGCGCCTACGGCGTCCTGCTGTCGATCCAGGGTGGGTCGGACCTCGGCCTGTTCGAGATCAACGAGGCGGCGCGACTGGTGCAGGAGGCCGCCCACCCGGAGGCGAACATCATCTTCGGCGCCGTCATCGACGACGCGCTGGGCGACGAGGTCCGCGTGACGGTGATCGCTGCCGGCTTCGACGGCGGCGTCCCCACCAAGCGCTCGGACGAGCGAGCGCTCGGCCAGATCGCGGGTGCCGCGCGGGCGGTCAACGGCTCCGCAAGCGCCACGAACCACGCAGCGCCGTCGCCGTCGGGCTCCCAACGTCCCTACGCCGGCCAGCAGACGGCCGCGGCGGCCGAGCCCCCAGCCGACCGTGCGGTGGCTGCGCCCGCGGCCGTCCCCGCGTCGACGCCGACGGTCGAGCTCACGGGCGAGGGCAAGGACGACGAGCCGTTCGTCGTCCCCGACAGCCTGGAGCCCGTCCGGGTCGGTCGCGCCCAGCGGGGCGTGGTCTTCGACGACGGCGACGACGACCTGGACGTCCCGGACTTCCTGAAGTAGCGCGGCAGGGACCCGTACCGAACGGGACCGGCCGTCTAGGGTGCTGACGTGTTCGCACTCGACGAGCAGGCGCCCGGCTGCAGGTTCGTCGTCACCGACCGGCTCGGCGGCGCCAGTCGCGAGCCGTACGGCACGTTGAACCTGGGCGGCGGGGTCGGCGACGACGAGGAGGCGGTGCGGACGAACCGCTGCCGCGTCGCCGACTCGCTCGGGGTCGCCGCCGACCACCTGCTCTTCATGGACCAGGTGCACGGCGACGAGGTGGTGCAGGTCGACGGCCCGTGGCGGGGTCCCGTCCCGCGGTGCGACGCGATGGTGACGACCCGGCCGGGTCTGGCCCTCGCGGTGCTCGTCGCCGACTGCGTCCCGGTGCTGCTCGCAGCTCCGCGTGAGGGGGTGCTGGGCGTGGCGCACGCGGGACGCGCGGGCATGGCCGCCGGTGTGGTGGAGCGTCTCGTCGAGGCCATGCACGACCTCGGTGCCCGCACCATCACGGCACGGGTCGGTCCGTCGGTGTGCCCACGGTGCTACCCGGTGGGGCAGCAGCTCGCCGACGAGGTCGCGGCCCGCTGGCCCGTGACCCGGTCGGTGTCGCGGCACGGTGAGCCGTCGCTCGACGTCGCGGCCGGGGTCCTGGCCCAGCTCGCCGCGTCCTGCCGAGACCTCGACCAGGTGCCTGGGTGCACCGTCGAGCGGCCGGACCTGTTCTCGTACCGTCGCGACGGCCGCACCGGTCGGTTCGCCGGGATCGGCCTGCTGACAGAGCTCACCGGGGCCGCCGACCCCGCCGTCCAGTACCACCACTCCAGCGGGACGGGACCGCGAGCCGGCGAGGAGGCGCCATGACGGCGACCCCCGCGCCGCACGGGGACCTGCCGGCGGACGAGCGGATGCGCGAGCTTGCCGCCAACCTCGCCGACGTGCGCGAACGCGTGCGTGCCGCCTGCGACCAGGCC
Organism: Actinomycetales bacterium; assembly: GCA_035707965.1. GTDB lineage: Bacteria > Actinomycetota > Actinomycetes > Actinomycetales > Angustibacteraceae > DASSTJ01. The sequence goes on along the minus strand of DASSTJ010000005.1, from coordinate 2,843 downwards.
CGCCGCTGCATCGACGACGTCACGGTGGTCGTCGTGACCAAGACGTTCCCGGCTGCGGACGTCGTCCGGCTGGTCGGGCTCGGTGTGCAGCAGGTCGCCGAGAACCGGGACCAGGAGGCGGCGGCGAAGGTGGCCGAGGTCACCGAGAGGCTCGGGGGGCGACGAGGGCCGACGTGGCACTTCGTGGGCCAGCTTCAGCGCAACAAGGCCCGATCCGTGGCGCGCTACGCCGACGTCGTCCATTCCGTCGACCGGGTGCCGCTGGTCGCTGCCCTGTCGGCTGGAGCCCACGCCGCGAACCGCCACCTCGACGTGCTCGTCCAGGTGAACCTCGACCCGAGCGCGACCGGCCGAGGTGGCGTGCCGCCAGCCGACCTCCCCGTCGTCGCCGACGCCGTCGCGCAGTCAGAACGGCTCCATCTGCGCGGGGTGATGGCCGTCGCCCCGCTGGGCACCGATCCGCGGCCGGCCTTCGACCGGCTCGTCGCGCTCGCCGCGCGACTGCGCGACGACCACCCCGAGGCCACCTGGGTGTCCGCCGGCATGAGCGGCGACCTGGAGGCGGCGGTGCAGGCGGGAGCGACACACCTGCGTGTCGGCAGCGCGGTGCTCGGATCACGCCCGTCACTCCGGTAACGTCCGAGACGCTCGAAGGCTCGTCGGCCATCCCCTGCAGCAGGCGGGGCGCTGGTGCGGGTCGCAGGCAGGACGAACGGACGAGGAGCAGGCGATGGCCGGTGCGCTTCGCAAGACGATGGTGTACCTCGGGCTCGCCGAGGACGAGCTCTACGACGAGGACTACCTGGACGACGAGATGGACGACGGAGACAGCCGCCGGGCGGACCAGCCGCGCGCGGACTCGCGACCAGGCGGCGGTCAGGTGACCCAGCTGCCTACCCGGTCGCTCAGCCGCGTCGCCGCCGCCCCGGGTCCCGCGACGCCCGACCTGGCCCGCATCACGACCATCCACCCGCGCACCTACAACGAGGCCAAGACGATCGGCGAGGCCTTCCGCGACGGGATCCCGGTCATCATGAACCTCACGGATCTCGACGACGCCGACGCCAAGCGCCTCGTGGACTTCGCCGCCGGTCTGGTCTTCGGGCTCCACGGCGCCATCGAGCGGGTGACGAGCAAGGTGTTCCTGCTGTCGCCGGCGCACGTCGAGATCGTGGCCGAGGAGAAGGAGCCGGTCTCGTCCCCGGGCTTCTTCAACCAGAGCTGACCGGCCCGGCGCGCCCGTGATCCTGCTCGAGATCCTCCGCTGGGTGGTGCTGGCGTTCCTGCTGGTGCTGATCGGCCGCCTCGTGCTGGACTGGATCCAGGTCTTCGCCCGCGACTGGCGTCCGAAGGGGCCCATCCTCGTCGTGGCGGAGGTCGTCTACACGGTCACCGATCCGCCGCTCAAGCTGCTTCGTCGTCTCATCCCGCCGCTCCGGCTCGGATCCGTCCAGCTCGATCTCGCCTTCTTCATCCTGTTCCTGCTGACCTACGTGCTGCTCAACGTCCTGCAGCGGCTGTAGACGTCGAAGTGACCGTCTACCTGCGCATTCGCTACCGTGTGCGGGCGAACCACAAGACCTAGAGGTGACCAGATGCCGTTGAACCCCGAGGAAGTTGTCAACAAGCGCTTCAGCGCGACCAAGTTCCGCCAGGGCTACGACGAGGAAGAGGTCGACGAGTTCCTCGACGAGGTCGTCGCCGAGCTGCGTCGCCTCAACGCCGAGAACACCGAGCTCCGGCAGAAGCTGAGCGCCTGCGAGAGCCGCGTCGCCGAGCTGACGCGGCAGGGCGCGCAGTCGCAGCAGGCAGCGCCGAAGCCTGCGCCCGAGCCGACTCCCGCACCCGCACCGACGCCTGCTCCGGCTCCGGCTCCGGCTCCGGCCGCAGCGGCAGGCGGCCCCGAGAGCGCGGCCGGGATGCTGGCACTCGCGCAGCGCCTGCACGACGAGCACGTCGAGGCGGGCAAGACCGAGCGCAACAAGATCATCTCCGAGGCGCAGGCCCACGCGGCCCGGCTCGTGCGCGAGGCCGAGCAGAAGCAGCGCGAGACGCTGGGTGACCTCGAGCAGCAGCGCCAGGTGCTGCAGGGCAAGGTCAAGCAGCTGGAGTCGTTCGAGCGCGAGTACCGCAGCCGGCTCAAGGCCTACCTCGAGAACCAGCTGCACGAGCTCGAGTCGTCTGCGGCGATGCCGGGCCAGTCCGAGGCCCCGCAGACGCGATCCGCCGACACCGGCGCTACCCCCCTGCCGTCCCGGGGCGGCTTCGCCGACAACCGCGAGGACGGCGACAGCGAGCCGCCGCAGACCGCTCCTCGGTTCCCGTTCGGCAGCTGAACGGCGGCCGCGAGGCCAGTCCACGCCGGTGCTCCGGGCGCGTGCGCCCGGAGCACCGGCGTGCCGGGTTGAGCCTGGCTGACCTCGCACCTATCCTGCGCACACCCGTGCGAGGCGACGGTCGCTGCGGCGGCCACCAGGAGGGCTGATGGCCAGCAGGAGCAGCACCGTGGCGACGCGCGCACAGCGCCTCGTCCGCGCGGTCGTCTCGGCCGCCGGCCGGCGGCCCCGGTCGGCGGAGTCGTCCTCACCGGTCTTCGCGGCGACGAAGAAGGCCACGGCGACGAAGAAGGCCACGGCGACGAAGAAGGCCACGACGTCCACGTCGCCGACGAAGAAGGCCGCGACGAAGAAGGCCGCGACGAAGAAGGCCGCGACGACAACTGCCGTGGCGAAGACGGCCGCGACGAAGAAGGCCGCGACGACAACTCCCGTGGCGAAGAAGGCCGCGACGAAGAAGGCCGCGACGAAAAGGAACGCGGCGAAGGCGTCAGCGACGACGAGCAC
>DASSTJ010000004.1:0-39051 GCA_035707965.1 Actinomycetales bacterium | reverse complement strand
CGGGCTCGGAGCCCAGCACGTGGTGGCCATGTTCGGTGCCACGTTCGTCTTCCCGCTCATCATGGGGCTCAACCCCCAGCTCGCCGTGCTCATGAGCGGTGTGGCGACGATCATCTTCCTGCTGATCGTCAACGGGAAGGTCCCGAGCTACCTCGGGACGTCCGCCGCCTTCGTCGGCGGTGTCGCGGCGATCCGGGCGCAGGAGGGCGACTCGGCGTCGGTCACCGGCGCGATCCTCATCGCCGGCGTCGTCCTGCTGATCGTCGGCGTGATCATCCACTTCCTCGGCTCGGGCGTGGTCTACAAGGTCCTGCCGCCCGTGGTCACCGGCGCCGTGGTCATGCTCATCGGGTTCAACCTCGCGCCGGTGGTCGCGAACGTCTACTGGCCACAGGACCAGTGGATCGCTCTCATCGTCATGGCGAGCGTCATCGTCATGGGCGTCGGCTTCCGTGGGTTCGCCGGCCGCATCGCGATCTTCCTGGCCCTGGTGATCGGCTACGTGCTGTCGTGGGTCTTCGACAAGGCGTTCGGTCAGATCACGTCCTTCGACGCGGGCGCCGGCAAGGTGACGACGCACTGGCGAGTGAACTGGGACGGCGTGAAGGCGGCCGACTGGATCGGCTTCCCGCCCAAGAGCGGGACGCTCGGCCCTGACGGCAACCCGCTGGTGGGCTGGCACCTGCCCGACATCAAGTGGGCGTTCGTGCTCCTCGTGCTGCCGGCCGTCATCGCGCTGATCGCCGAGAACACCGGACACGTCAAGGCTGTCGCCGAGATGACGGGTGCCGACCTCGACCCGTACATGGGACGGGCGATCGCCGCGGACGGCGTGGGCACCGTGGTCGCGAGCGCTGTCGGTGGTTCCCCGACCACCACCTACGCCGAGAACATCGGCGTCATGGCGGCCACGAGGGTCTACTCGACAGCCGCCTACTTCGTGGCGGCCGCCGTCGCCATCCTGTTCGGCTTCTCGCCCAAGTTCGGCGCGGTCATCTCCGCCACACCGGGCGGTGTGCTGGGCGGCATCACGGTCGTGCTCTACGGCATGATCGGTCTCCTGGGCGCCAAGATCTGGAAGGAGAACCGGGTCGACTTCGGCAACCCGCTGAACCTCGTCCCGGTGGCCGCGGGCATCATCATCGCGATCGGTGACACGAGCCTGAAGTTCAGCGACACGTTCAGCCTCTCGGGCATCGCGCTGGGCACGATCGTCGTGGTCGTGGGGTACCACCTGGCGCACGCGCTGGCTCCGGAGCACCTGCGGCAGAGGGCCGACGCCGAGCGCGTCGACCAGACGCTCAACGTCGTCAGCAGCGGCGACGTCTACGAGCAGGAGCCGGACGACGGTCAGCGTCGCTGACCTCTGACGGCAGCTCGGGGTGGGCGGTACCGGTGCGCCGGTGCCGCCCACTCGTGCGTCCGCGACGGTCGTCACCCGGGCTGCAGAGCCGCTGCAGTCGCCGAGAGGGCCCTGTCCAGGAGTCTCGAGCAGCGTGCCTTGCCGACTCACGGCCGTCGTCTGGGCAACTCTGCATAAGGAGGGACCGGGGGGCAGGTGGCAGGATCGGTCCATGAAACCGGCGCCCTTCAGGTACCACCGGCCGCGGGACGTGCAGGAGGCGGTGGCCCTCCTGCACGACCTCCTCGGCCGCGGCGGGCACGCCAAGGTCCTGGCCGGAGGCCAGAGCCTGCTACCCGTCATGTCGATGCGGCTGGCCTCGCCTGAGCACCTGGTCGACATCAACGCGGTCGCGGGGCTGGACGAGGTCGGCGTCACCGCTGACGGTGTCCGGATCGGGGCGCTCGTGCGCCACCGCGACCTCGAGCGCGACGCCGCGGCGTTCGCGGCGCTGCCCCTCCTTCGCGAGACGCTGCAGCACGTCGCCCACCCCACCATCCGCAACCGCGGCACGACCGTGGGGAGCATCTGCCATGCCGACCCGTCGGCGGAGATGCCCGCCGTGCTCGCGATGGTGGGCGGGTACGTCGTCGCCGCCTCCGTGCGCGGCGAGCGCCAGGTGCCCGCGTCGGAGCTGTTCGTCGGCCCCCTCGAGACCTCGCTGGCCGAGGACGAGCTGGCGGTCGCTGCTGTGTTCCCGACGCTGCCAGCCGGCACGGGCAGCGCCATGGTCGAGGTCGCCCGCCGTCACGGCGACTACGCCGTCTGCGGGGTGGTCGCCACCGTGAGCCTGGACGACGAGGGCCGCGTGGGGCGGGTGCGCGCCGGCTACCTGTCGGCGGGCGACTCCCCGGCTCCGCTCGACCTCTCGGCACCGGTCGCCGGCAGCGTGGTGGCGGACGCCGACTGGGCGGCCGTCGGCGAGCTCGCGCGCGAGGTGGTGCCGACGGACGCCGACATCCACGCCAGCGCTCAGTACCGCAGCCAGCTGGTCGCCGTCCTCACCGAGCGAGCCGTCCGCACCGCCGCATCGCGCGCTCAGGACGGACCGCACCGCCTCACCGACGACGAAGGACACGCAGCATGAGCCAGCACGCCATCTTCAGCGACACGTCGGCCGCGGCCGAGCCGCTCGACGACGGGGCGGTCGAGCAGCGGGTGACCGTGAGGCTGAGGGTCAACGGACTCACGCGCGAGGTGGAGGTGCCGGCGCGGCGGCTGCTGTCGGACTTCCTCCGGCACGACCTTCGGCTCACCGGCACGCACGTCGGCTGCGAGCACGGGGTGTGCGGTGCCTGCACCGTGCTGCTCGACGGCACGCCGGTGCGCTCCTGCCTGACGCTGGCGGCCAGCGTGGACGGCCACGAGGTCACGACGGTCGAGGGCCTCGTGGCGCAGGACGGCAGCCTGCACCCGGTGCAGCAGGCGTTCCGCGACTGCCACGGCCTCCAGTGCGGCTTCTGCACACCGGGGTTCGTCACCACGATCGCCGCCTACCTGGAGGAGAACCCCGATCCCAGCGAGGAGGACGCGCTCGAGGCGGTGAGTGGCAACCTCTGCCGGTGCACCGGCTACCAGAACATCAAGAAGGCGGTCCTGCGTGCCGCTGAGCTGACGAAGGGCGAGAAGTGACCACGCGTTCCCTCGGCGAGCCGGTCACCCGTTCCGAGGACCCCCGTCTGCTGCGCGGCGACGGACGCTACCTGGACGACCTCGGCCAGGACGCGCTCGAGGTCGCCTTCGTCCGCACGCCGCACGCGCACGCGCGGGTCGTCGACATCGACGTCAGCCAGGCGCTGGACGTCGACGGCGTGGTCGCCGTCTACACCTACGACGACCTGCTGGAGTCGGACGAGCAGGAGGGCACGCACGTCAGCGAGCCCTTGCCGCTTCTCATCCCGCACCCCGGCCTGCACTCGCCGCGCACCCCGTACGCGCTGGCCAAGGACGAGGTCAACCACGTCGGCGAGGCCGTCGTCATGGTCGTCGCTCGCGACCGCTACGTGGCCGAGGACGCGTGCCAGCGGATCGTCGTCCAGTACGACGTGCTGCCACCGGTCGTCGGCCTCGACGCCTCGCGCGAGGCCGTCCACGCCGTGCACGAGGACGTCCCCGACAACGTCGCCGCGCAGGTGCTGCAGGAGGTCGGCGACGTGGAGGCCGCTCTCGCCGCCGCCCCGCACACCTTGACGCTCGACCTGTTCGTGGAGCGCTCGGCGTCCATGCCGATGGAGGGCAAGGGCGTCTACGCCACGTGGAGCACCGACGAGGGGTCGGTGCGGGTCTACACGTCGACCCAGGCGTCGACGTCCGTCCGTGCTGCCGTGGCTGCCAAGCTCGGCCTGGACCTGACCAAGGTCGAGTGCATCGCTCCCGACGTCGGCGGCGGCTTCGGCGTGAAGATCGTGCACCCGTGGCCGGAGGAGGTCCTGGTGCCGTGGGCGGCCCGGCGGCTGGCCCGGGCCGGGGTGGCGCGCGAGGTGAAGTGGACGGAGGACCGGCGCGAGCACTTCGTGTCCGCGGCTCACGAGCGGGCGCAGCAGCAGGAGGTGACCGTCGGTTTCGACGACTCGGGTCGGCTGCTGGCGTTCGACTTCACGTTCTGGCACGACAACGGCGCCTACACGCCGTACGGGATCATCATCCCGATCATCACCTCGACGCAGGTGGTGGGCCCGTACAAGCCGGGCGCCTACCGCTGCCAGTACTACTCGATGTACACCAACACGGTGATCGTCACGCCGTACCGCGGTGCCGGCCGGCCCCAGGCGGTCTTCGCGATGGAGCGCACCATGGACGCCATCGCCGACAGGCTGGGCCTCGACCGGACGCTGGTGCGGGAGCGCAACTTCATCCAGCCGGAGGAGATGCCCTACGACCACCACCTGATCTTCCAGGACGGTCGGCCGGTCATCTACGACTCGGGCGACTACCCGGCGGGCATGGAGAAGCTGAAGAAGCTCGTGGGCTGGGACGAGTTCGAGTCCTACCGCGAGCAGGCCCGGGCCGAGGGCCGCCAGGTCGGCATCGGTCTGGCCTGCTACGTCGAGGGCACGGGTCCGGGCCCCTACGAGGGCGCCCACGTCGTCGTCGAGACGTCCGGCAAGGTCAAGGCCGCCACCGGGCTCACGACCCAGGGCCAGGGGCACCAGACCGCGTTCGCGCAGGTCGTCGCCGACCAGCTCGGGGTGGACATGCGCGACGTCGAGGTCGTGACCGGCGACACCCGGCGGTTCCGCTACGCGGTCGGCACGTTCGCCTCGCGCGCCGCCGTGATGAGCGGCTCGGCGATGCACGTGGCGGCCGGCAAGGTGCGCGCCAAGGCGCTGAAGATCGCCGCCGAGGCGCTGGAGGTCTCGGAGGACGACCTCGAGCTCGTCGACGGCGTCGCCCGGGTCAAGGGAACCGCGCCGGGCTCGCCGGGCACGTCGCTGTCCCTCGGCACGATCGCCGTGCTGTCGAACCCGCTGCGCTACGCGTTCGACGAGGCGTCGAAGGCCGCGACCCAGTTCGCGGTCGGCGACATCAGCAAGCCGCCCGTGGCCGAGGGGGAGGAGCCGGGGCTCGAGGCGACGGGCTACTACTCGCCCGAGCAGTCCACGTTCGCCAGCGGCATGCACGCCTGCGTCGTCGAGACCGACCCGCTCACCGCCGAGATCCGGATCCTTCGCTACTGCGTCGTGCACGACTGCGGCACGGTCATCAACCCCCGCATCGTCGAGGGTCAGGTGCACGGTGGCGTGGCGCAAGGTGTCGGGGGAGCGCTGTACGAGCGCATGGAGTACGACGAGCACGGGCAGCTGCTCAACGCGTCCTTCATGGACTTCCTCATGCCGTACGCCACCGAGGTCCCGCGCGAGATCGAGATCGACCACCTGCAGACGCCGTCCCCGTTGAACCCGCTGGGCATCAAGGGTGCGGGCGAGGCCGGCGTCATCCCGGGCATGGCCGTGTTCGCCTCCGCCATCGAGGACGCCGAGGGCTTCCGCATCGACCGCATGCCCATCAGCCCCAGCGAGCTCTTCGCGCTGCGGGCAGCCCACGAGCACGGTGACGTGCCGTCCACCCGCCAGAACGAGAAGAAGCCCCAGCAGAAGGAGTCCGCTCGATGAAGGTCACCGGGTCCGCCGTCCTCCACGCCAGCCCCGATGCGGTCTACACCGCGCTCACCGACCCCGCGGTGCTGTCGAGCACGATCCCCGGCTGCGAGTCCCTCACGGCGGTGGGCGAGGACCGCTACCGCATGACGATCACCGCCGGTGTGGCCTCCATCAAGGGCACCTACGAGGGCGAGGTGTCGCTGCACGAGAAGCAGGTGCCGAGCTCGTTCGTGCTCAAGGCGCACGGCGCCGGGGCGCCAGGCACCATCGAGGTGTCGGTGCCGGTCACGATCTCCGACGTCGGCGATGGCACCTCGCGGCTCGACTACGACGCGGACGCCGTGGTGGGCGGCATGGTGGGAGGCGTCGGCCAGCGCATGCTCACCAGCGTCTCCAAGAAGATGGCCGGGCAGTTCTTCGGCAACGTCGACGACGTCATCACGGGCAAGCGTGCGGCCGTGGTCGCTGCTCCGGAAGCGGCTCCTTCCGCACCGGCGCCAGCCGAGCCGGTCGTCGGTGGGCCGGCCGTCATCGCGCCCGCTGCCGGACAGGTGTTCCGGCCGCCAGCGCCGCCAGCCGGCGCGCCCGGCGCCCTGGCCAACCCTCTGGCGGCTGCCCTCGTCGGCGCCGGCATCGCGCTGGCGGGCGTGCTCGTCGGTTGGCTGGCTGGCCGCCGCCGCGGCTGAGCGCCGCTGCGATTCAAGCTCAGTCGCCGAGGGTGGCGACCATGATCGCCTTGATCGTGTGCATGCGGTTCTCGGCCTGGTCGAAGACGATCGACGCCGGGGACTCGAAGACCTCGTCCGTGACCTCGAGCGCCTCCAGGCCGGTCGTGGCGTACACCTCCTGACCGACGGTCGTGTTGCGGTCGTGGAAGGCCGGAAGGCAGTGCATGAACCGCACGTGGGGGTTGCCGGTGGCACGCATGACGTCGGCGTTCACCTGGTACGGCTTCAGCTGGGCGATGCGCTCGTCCCAGACCTGGCTGGGCTCGCCCATCGAGACCCAGACGTCGGTGTAGATGAAGTCCGCGCCTGCGACGGCCTCCTCGACCGACTCGGTCTGGGTTACCCGTCCGCCGGTCGCCTCGGCCGCCGAGCGCGCCGACTGCACGACGGGCTCGGAGTTCCAGAGGGCGGTCGGCGCCGCGACGCGCACGTCCATGCCCGACATCGCCGCACCGACGAGCAGGGAGTTGCCGACGTTGTTGCGTGCGTCGCCGAGGTAGGCGACGGCGAGCGGACGGGCCGGGTCGCGGGGGAGCGCCGCCGCGTGCTCCCGCATGGTGAGCACGTCGCACAGGCTCTGCGTCGGGTGCCACTCGTCGGTCAGGCCGTTCCAGACCGGTACGCCGGAGAACTCGGCGAGCGTCTCGACCAGCGTCTGCTTCGACCCGCGGTACTGGATGCCGTCGTACATGCGGCCCAGCACCCGCGCCGTGTCCTTCATCGACTCCTTGTGCCCGATCTGCGAGCCGGTGGGGTCGAGGTAGGTCACGTGGGCGCCCTGGTCATAGGCGGCCACCTCGAACGCGCATCGCGTGCGCGTGGACGTCTTCTCGAAGATCAGGGCGACGTTCTTGCGCTCCAGCCGGGGTCGCTCGGTGCCCGCGTACTTCGCGCGCTTGAGGTCGGCGGACAGCCGCAGCAGCAGCTCCCACTCGGCCGGCGTGAAGTCCGTCTCCTTGACGAAGGAGCGCTGGCGCAGGTTCAGACCCATTGGTGGTCCTGTTCTCGAGGAGGTGCCTTCTGCCGCGATGGTAGTGCGGCGCCGGGCGGTGCCCGTGGACCGGATCACCTGCCAGAAGTTCGCCGATCCGTTGGCAGGAGGTGACGACGCCCGAACCGTCGGAGAGACGATGAAATGCTCTGCAGAGGACGCGCGCAGAGCACCGGGAGGGCACGTGACGCAGCCGCACATCCGGATCGGCATCGACACCGGAGGCACGTTCACGGACGTCGTCGCCGTCGACGAGACCACGGGTGACATCGCGACGACGAAGACGCCGTCCACCCCCGCCGACCCCGCGGAGGGGTTCCTGGCGGGCGTCGACAAGGTGCTCAGCCAGCTGGGGCTCTCCGGCGACGCGGTGAGCGCTGTCAGCCACGGCACCACCGTGGCGACCAACAAGCTGCTCGAGGGCAAGGTGGAGAACCTCGGGTTCATCACGACCGAGGGCTACCGGCACGTCCTGGAGATCGCCCGGCAGTCGGTCCCGGACGGCTACGGCAACTCCTACTTCTGGGTGAAGCCCCCGCGCATCGTGCCCGCCGACATGGTCCGCACGGTCGGCGGCCGCCTGGCCGTCGACGGCACCGAGGTACGGCCGTTCGACGAGGCCGAGGCCGTGGCTGCCGCCCGGTTCTTCAAGGCGCAGGGCATCACCACGATCGGCGTGTGCTTCCTGCACTCCTACGCCAACCCGCAGCACGAGCTCGCCATGCGGGAGGTCCTCCAGCGCGAGCACCCCGACGCGACGGTGAGCATCTCGAGCGAGGTGCTGCGCGAGTACCGCGAGTACGAGCGCAGCGTGACGACGCTCGTCGACGCGGCGGTGAAGCCGAACATCCGCCGCTACGTCGAGAACATCGCCCGTCGGCTCGCTGAGTACGCCACGGTCGACGGGTCCCCCCGCGAGGTGCCCTTCTACGTCATGAAGTCCAACGGTGGTGTCCTGAGCGCCGCGGAGGTCGTCCACCAGCCCATCACGACCGTGCTGTCAGGTCCGGCGGCGGGCGCGCTCGGCGCCGCCCTGGTCGCGAGCACGGCCGGGGTCGACCGGGTCCTCACCTGCGACGGCGGTGGCACGTCGACCGACGTGACCGTCGTCGTCGACGGACAGCCGGCCCTGACCACCGAAGGCACCGTGGGCGCCTACCCCAGCAAGATCCCGATGATCGACGTGGTCACGGTCGGTGCGGGTGGCGGGTCCATCGCGTGGGTGACGCCCGAGGGCACGCTCAAGGTCGGACCCCAGTCGGCGGGCGCCGACCCGGGCCCGATCTGCTACGGCCGCGGCGGCACCGAGCCCACCATCACGGACGCGCACGTGCTGCTCGGACGCATCCCCCCGCACCTGCTCGGCGGCGAGATCCCGCTGGACGTCGAGGCCGCCCGGGCGGGCATCGCGGACCTGGCGGAGCGGCTCGGTCTGGGACTGGAGGAGTGCGCCCGGGGCGTCCTGGAGATCTCCGCCTGGAACCAGGCCAACGCCCTGCGTCAGATCAGCGTGAAGCGTGGCCTCGACGTCCGTGACTTCACGCTCGTGACGTTCGGCGGCTCCGGCTCGCTGCTGGCCTGCCGGCTGGTCGACGTGCTCGGGCTGCAGGGCGTGCTGGTGCCGCCGGACCCGGGCAACCTGTCCGCGTTCGGCCTCCTCACGGTTGACGTCCGTAACGACTACGTGCGCACGCACGTCGCGCGCGAGGACCGGCTCGACCACGCGGCCGTCCAGCAGGTGCTCGACGAGCTCCAGACCGACGCGGACGCCGCGCTGGCCCGCGAGGGCTTCGCGGCGGACCTGCGGCGCTTCGCCCGCACCGCGGACCTGCGCTACTACGGGCAGGCTTTCGAGGTGCGGGTGGACCTGCCCGCCGGGCCGGTCGACGCCGAGATGGTCGCGGCGGTGGCGGAGGCGTTCCACACCGAGCACCGGCAGCTGTACGGCTACGACTTCGCGGACGACCCGCGCCAGCAGGTGGAGTGGGTGAACCTGCGCGTCACCGGGATCGGCCCGATCCGACGTCCGGAGGTACGGCGCGTCGCCGCTGGGCACGGCGCCGAGAACGCCCGCACGGGCAGCCGGACGGCGTGGTTCGACGAGCAGGTCGAGGCGGCACTGTACGACCGCAGCAAGCTCGGCGCCGGCGATGTCGTCGAGGGGCCGGCCGTGATCGAGGAGTTCGGCTCGACCGTGCCGGTGCACCCGGGGTTCCGCGCCCAGGTCGACGACTACGGCAACCTGCGCCTCGAGCGCCACACCCCGTCGGAGGTGACGGCATGACCGTCGAGACCAGCTCCACGCAGAGCAACGCCGTCGACCCGATCCTGGTCGAGATCGTCGAGGGGTACCTGGCGAGCGTCGAGATGGAGGTCGAGACCGCCATCGCGCGCACGTCGCGGTCGCCGATGATCCGTGACGCCCACGACTTCCGGGCCGGTATCCACGACCGCAAGCTGCGCAAGCTGACCGGCCGCTCCTACTCGGCTCTCGTGCACCCGGTGGCACGCGACTTCCCGCTCGAGACCATGCGTCCCGGGGACGTCTTCTTCCACAACGACGTCTACCTGTCCGAAGGCGGTATCGGCCACCTGCCCGACCTCTGCGTCACCGTGCCGGTGTTCGCGCACCGCACCCAGGCCGACGAGGCCGCGGGGCGCGGCGCGGCCGGGCAGCCCTACGTGGTGGCGTTCGTGCAGGCCTTCGGCCACCATGACGACATCGGTGGCGCCGTGCCGGGCTCGATGCCCTCGCACGCGACGAGCGTGTTCGAGGAAGGGCTCATGGTCCCGCCGATCTGGCTGTGGGACGCGGGCGTGCCGAACGAGGCGGCGCTGACGATCATGACGCGCAACTCGCGCATGCCGGAGTCGCTCGCGGCTGACCTGGACGCCGAGTGCTCGGCGTGCCTGATGGGGGCCCGTCGGCTCGGCGAGCTGTTCGACCGCTACGGCGTGGACGTCGTCGAGGGCTGCTTCGACGCGATCATCGACAACACGACCCAGACCTACCGCCGCGAGATCCTGTCCCAGATCCCGGTGGGCACCTGGACGTGGGAGGACTACGCCGAGCACGACGGCGTCGACGATCCCAAGCTGCACACGCAGCGCATCACGCTGACGCGCACGCCGGTCGACGACCCGGGCGGCGAGCGGCTGATCCTCGACTTCAACGGCACCGCACCGCAGGCGAAGGGTCCGATCAACCACTGCGCCGACTACGCCGACGGCAACTTCCTCAAGAAGTGGCTGGCGCCGATCCTGCGCAACCTGGCCGAGAGCCCGGAGCGCATGGCCGAGCTCGACGTCAACGAAGGCATCGTGCCGCTCATCGAGATGCGGTTCCCGCCGCCCGGCACGCTGATCACGCCCGTCTTCCCGGCGCCGACGAACGCCCGGACCTTCGTCATCCTGCGGCTGCTCGGCGTGCTGGCCGGCGTCATCGCCAAGGCGGTGGACGGCAACATGCCAGCCGACCAGGAGACGATCCGCTACACCGGGGTCTACGGCGAGGACCTCGAAGGCAACCCCTACCTGATGCGCGAGGTGCTCGGCGGCGGCTCCGGCGGCCGTTACTACGCCGACGGCGAGGACACCATCCACGTCGTCCCCGACTCGCGCAACCTCCCGACCGAGTTCACCGAGAGCCGGTTCCCCTTCCGGGTGGAGTCCCTCGGACTCGCCTGCGACTCCGGTGGCGCCGGTCGATACCGCGGCGGGCTCGGCTACGAGAAGCACATCCGCATGCTGCGCGACGGCCACTTCATGTCGATCGCCGACCGCTCGATCCTCGCCTGCTGGGGCGTCAAGGGCGGCAAGGCGGGCCGACCCTTCGAGGTCACCATCGACCCGGGGGGCCCGAACGAGCGCGAGGTCGACGCCCTGGCCGACGCTGAGGAGGTGCGGGCGGGCGAGGTCATCCGCATCCGCACCACCGGCGGCGGCGGGTGGGGCGACCCGCTGGATCGTCCCTACAGCGACGTGCTGCGCGATCTGCGCTGGGGCAAGGTCTCGGTCGAGGGGGCCGAACGCGACTACGGCGCCGTCGTGACCGGCACCCCGGACGAGCCGGTGCTCGACGAGCAGAGGTCCGACCGGCTGCGCCAGCAGCGACGCGAGGAGTCCGCCGGCAACGCGCCGTTCTTCGACCGTGGGCCCGGGTACGCGACCCTGGCCGCCGGGGCGGCGGCAGCCGACGTCGACTGGCTCTGACGTGACAGGGTCCGCCTTGCCGGTCGTCACCGGGCCGGTCGCGGTGCTCGGGGCCTCGGGCAAGACCGGACGCGCCGTGACCGCTGCGCTGCTGCGGCGCGGCGTCGACGTCCGCGCGGTGGTCCGGCGGCCAGGTCGGCTGGCGGGCGAGGAGGCCGGACGCACGTTGTGCGAGGTGGTGGCCGATCTCGACTCCGGCGAGGGTCTCGAACCCGCCTTCGACGGGTGCGCAGCCGCGTATCTCCTCGCGCCCAACGTGCACCCGGACGAGCCGGGGGTGATCGAGCGGGCCGTGACCGCCGCCCGCGACGCTGGCGTGCGGCGCGTCGTCCTGCACTCGGTGCTGCACCCGCACGACAGCGCGATGCCGCACCACCTGGCGAAGGCACGGGCCGAGGAGGTCGTCCGGGCCAGTGGACTGTGCTGGACGGTGCTGCAACCGTGCGCGTACACGCAGAACCTCACTGCGTCGCTGCCCCAGGTGCTCGCCACCGGGCGGCTCGAGGTGCCCTATCGGGTCGATGCGCCGTTCACCCTCGTCGACACCCGCGACGTGGGTGAGGCCGCCGCCATCGTCCTGTCCGAGGAGGGGCACGACGCAGCGTCGTACGAGCTGTGCGGGCCGGACGTCATGACCGTCGCCGACGTCGCCGCCGAGGTGGCGCGCGTCTCGGCGCGTGAGGTCGTCGCCGTCCGCACCGATCCCGACGACTGGCTGGCCGAGGCCGGCGCAGCGCTGCCGCAGCACACTCGCGAGACGCTGCACGCCATGTTCGTGGCGTACGACGACGACGGTCTGGTCGGCGGACGCCGGGTGCTGCCCTGGCTGCTCGGCCGGCCGTCGACACCGGTGACGGTCAGCATCGATCGCGCTCTCCAGGCATACACGAAGGCCACGAAGTGCACGCCTGGCGCGCGGTAGGCGTACACCAGGGCGACGAAGTGCGGTTCAGACGACAGCGCGGCTGGCTGTCGTCGAGTTCTGCCAGCCCGACGACGTCCGGGGCCTCCTAGGCTGGCGAGCATGGACGACTCCGGTGCTGTGACCAGTCCCTCTGACAGCCGCGCGACCGGGCCGTTGACCGGCACGGTGGTCGTCGACCTCACCCGTGCCCTCGCCGGTCCGCACGCCGGCATGATCCTCGGCGACCTCGGCGCCCGGGTGATCAAGGTCGAGAGCCCCGGCACCGGCGACGACACCCGCGGCTGGGGCCCCCCGTTCGTGACGCCCGACGGTGGTGGGGCGCAGCAGTCGACGTACTTCCTGTCGTGCAACCGCAACAAGGAGTCGATCGCCCTTGACCTGAAGAGCGACGACGGCCGTGAGACCCTCACCGAGCTCGTTCGGCGGGCCGACGTGCTGCTGGAGAACTTCCGCACCGGCGTCCTGGACCGGCTCGGATTCAGCGCTGAACGCCTGCTGGAGCTGAACCCCCGGCTCGTGCTGCTCTCCATCACCGGCTTCGGGCACGACGGCCCAGAGGGTGGTCGCCCCGGCTACGACCAGATCGCGCAGGGCGAGGGCGGCCTGATGTCGCTGACGGGCACCGGCCCGGACGACCCGCAGCGTGTCGGTGTGCCCATCGCCGACCTTCTGGCGGGCATGTACGGGGTCCACGGCGTGCTCGCCGCCCTGCTGGAGCGCGAGCGCACCGGGCGTGGCCAGGTCGTGCGCACCTCGTTGCTGGCCAGCATCGTAGGAGTGCACGCGTTCCAGGGCACGCGGTGGACCGTCGCGGGGGAGGTCGGGCGCGCCCAGGGCAACCACCACCCGTCGATCGCCCCGTACGGGCTCTTCCGGTGCCGAGACGGCGCCGTGCAGATCTCCGTGGGCAGCGAGGGGCTGTGGCGCCGGTTCTGCGCTGCCTTCGGGATCGACCCGGAGGCCGAGGGGCTGGCGTCGAACGCGGAACGCGTCGCCCACCGGCAACGGGTCATCGAGGTCATCGAGGCGGCGTTCGCCGACACCGACGCCGAGGACCTCCTCGTCCGGCTGGCGGACGCGGGGGTGCCGGCCGGCAAGGTCCGCACCCTGGACGAGGTCTACACGTGGGACCAGGCGCTCAGCCAGGGCCTCCTCGTCGACGTGGAGCACCCGACCCTCGGACGGGTGTCCCTGCCTGGCCCGCCGCTGCGCTTCTTCGACCGAGCAGGCGACGAGGTCACGCGTACGGCTCACCGCACGCCGCCACTGCTCGACCAGCACGGCGACAGCATCCGCGCGTGGCTCGGCGGCGGGGCCGAGGAGGAGGCATCGTGACCGCCAAGTCCCCGCGTCTCTCGGCCCGCGAGCTCCTCGACCTCGCGCTCGACGACGGGTCCTTCCTCTCCTGGGACGAACCCGTGGACGACGCGACGGTCCCTGCGGGGTCCGACTACGCCGCAGAGCTGGCGGCCGCTCGGGAGAAGACCGGCCTCGACGAGTCCGTCATCACGGGTGAGGGCCGGCTGCGGGGACGACGGGTGGCCGTCGTCGCCTGCGAGTTCCGCTTCCTGGCCGGCTCGATCGGCGTAGGTGCGGCGGAGCGGCTCGTACGTGCGGTCGAACGAGCGACGGTCGAGCGCCTGCCGCTGATGGCCGCGCCGGTCTCGGGCGGCACCCGGATGCAGGAGGGCACGGTCGCCTTCCTGCAGATGGTGAAGATCTCCGCGGCCATCGCGGCGCACAAGGCAGCGGGCCTGCCGTACCTCGTCTACCTGCGGCACCCGACGACGGGGGGCGTCCTCGCCTCGTGGGGCTCGCTGGGTCACGTCACGGTCGCCGAGCCCGGGGCGCTCATCGGGTTCCTCGGTCCCCGTGTGTACGCCGTGCTGTACGGCGAGGAGTTCCCGACCGGCGTCCAGGTCGCCGAGAACCTCTACGCCCATGGCCTGGTCGACGCCGTGCTCCCGCCCGAGGAGGTGTCCGAGGTCGTCAACCGGGCGCTCAACGTGCTGCTCGCCCCGCGCGAAGGTCTGCCTGAGGTGCCCGAGCTGCCGAAGGAGCAGCTGCCGGACGTCGACGCCTGGACGTCGATCACCATCTCCCGGCGCGAGGACCGGCCGGGAGTGCGCAGGCTCCTGCGCTACGCCGCCACCGACGTCGTGCCGTTGAGCGGCACCGGCCAGGGCGAGCTCGACCCCGGTCTGCTGCTCGCCCTGGCCAGGTTCGGCGGTGCGCCGTGCGTGGTGCTCGGGCAGGACCGACGAGGGCAGGCGCAGGGCCCGCTCGGACCTGCCGCCCTGCGCGAGGCGCGTCGCGGCATGCGCCTGGCCAGCGAGCTGCGGCTGCCGCTGGTCACCGTGATCGACACACCGGGAGCAGCGCTCTCGCAGGACGCCGAGCAGGGGGGGCTGGCGGGGGAGATCGCGCGCTCGCTGGCCGAGCTCGTGACCCTGCAGGCGCCCACCCTCTCCGTGCTGCTCGGCGAGGGCAACGGCGGAGGGGCCCTCGCCCTCGTGCCGGCCGACCGCGTCATCGCCGCGCAGCACGCGTGGCTGTCGCCGCTGCCGCCTGAGGGCGCCAGCGCGATCGTGTACCGCGACACCGAGCACGCTGCTCAGATGGCGGCGGCGCAGGGCGTACGCTCCCTCGACCTGCTCGCCAACGGCATCGTGGACCGTATCGTCGCCGAGCACCCGGACGCAGCCGACGAGCCCGAGGACTTCTGCCGCCGCATGGGCCAGGTGCTGCAGCACGAGCTCGTCCGGCTGCTCGAGGCCCCAGCGGCCGAGCGCACCCAGCAGCGCATCGCCCGTTACCGCCGCCTCGGCCACGTGTCGCCGATCTCGGGAACTTAGTCAACCTTGTGTACGCCTCCTGGGCTCTTGGCGTACACAAGGTTGACCAAGTTCCGGTAAGGGAGGCGAGAAGTGCCAGCGGATCGGCGTGGATTGGGCAACGCTGCACCATGTCCGGCTCGTCGTGCCTGCCGTACCGTCGCGTCGTGAGAGTCCTCGTCGCCCTGGGTGGCAACGCCATGACCGCCCCTGACGGTCGCGCCCGCCCCGAAGACCAGATCACCGCCATCGCGGCCGCGATGGAGCCCGTGGCCGACCTCATCGCCGCCGGTCACGACGTCGTGCTGACGCACGGCAACGGGCCGCAGGTCGGCAACCTGCTCGTCAAGAACGAGGTGTCTGCGCCCGTCGTCCCGCCCGTACCGCTCGACTGGTGCGGTGCGTCGACGCAGGCGACGATTGGCTTCACCGTCCTCAACACGATCGAGCCGGCGCTTGCCCGGCGCGGCCTGCGCCGGCCGGCCGCTGCGCTGGTCTGCCGCACGCTCGTCGACGCCGACGACCCGGGGTTCACCCACCCGACCAAGCCGGTCGGCCGCTACCTGCCGCAGGCCGAGGCTCAGGCGATGATCGACCACGGCGAGACCTGGGAGGACCGCGGCGAGAAGGGGTGGCGCCGGGTCGTCGCGTCCCCCGAGCCGCGCGAGATCCTCGACGCCGAGGCCGTGCACGCGCTGGTCTCCGCCGGGTTCGTCGTCGTCACGAGCGGTGGCGGCGGCATCCCGTGCGTGCGCGAGCCGGACGGCACCGTCCGCGGTGTCGAGGCGGTCATCGACAAGGACCTGTCCGCGGCGCTGCTCGGTCGATCGCTCGCCGCCGACGTGCTGGTCATCGCGACGGACGTCGAGAACGTCGTCATCGGGTGGGGCACGCCGAGCGCCGAGCCGATCGGTCAGGCGACGCCGCAGCGCATGCGTGCGCTGGCCGCCGAGGGCCACTTCGCGAGCGGCTCCATGGGGCCGAAGGTCGAGGCCGTCACGCGCTTCGTCGAGAACGGCGGCCGACGAGCCGTGATCTGCAGCCTCACCGACATCGCCGCCGCCGCCGAGGGCAAGGCCGGAACCGTCGTCCAGGCGGGCTGAGACCAGCGGTCGCCCGCACCGCACCACCCCTCACGAGTCATCCACCACCGCACATCCACAACAGCGCACGACGGAGACAGGGAGCGATCCAGACATGCCGGAGCCCATCGAGGTCCGCAAGGTGCCCATCCTCAACGTGAGCGACGCCTCGGGCCTCGCCCAGCTGATCGACGACGGCGTGATGGACGCCGACCGCGTCATCGCCGTCATCGGGAAGACCGAGGGCAACGGCGGCGTGAACGACTACACGCGCATCATCGCCGACCGCGCCTTCCGCGAGGTGCTCGTCGAGAAGGGCACGCGCTCGGCTGACGAGGTCAAGCAGATCCCGATCGTCTGGTCGGGCGGCACCGACGGCATCATCTCGCCGCACGCCACCATCTTCGCCACGGTCCCCGCCGAGCAGGCCGTCGCGACCGACGAGCCGCGGCTGGCCGTGGGCTTCGCGATGAGCGACGAGCTGCTTCCGGAGGACATCGGCCGCGTCGCCATGGTCGAGAAGGTGGCCGCCGGCGTGAAGGTCGCCATGGAGCGGGCGGGAATCACGGACGTGGGCGACGTCCACTACGTCCAGACCAAGACCCCGCTGCTTACGGTCGAGTCGATCCGCGACGCCCACTCGCGCGGCAAGACGGTGTGGACCGACGACACCCTCAAGTCGATGGAGCTGTCCAACGGCACCGCAGCCCTCGGCATCGCGGTGGCGCTCGGCGAGTGCCGCATGCCCACCGACGAAGAGATCTTGAAGAACTTCGACCTGTTCTCCTCGGTCGCCTCCTGCTCCTCGGGCGTCGAGCTCGACCGGGCGCAGATCGTGGTCGTCGGCAACGTGCGCGGTGTCGGTGGCCGTTACCGCGCTGGCCACTCCGTCATGAAGGACGCGCTGGATGCGGACGGCATCTGGGAGGCCATTCGCGACGCCGGCGTCGACGTGCCGGAGCGGCCGCACTGGACCGACCTGAAGGGCCGGCTCGTCAACGTCTTCTTGAAGTGCGAAGCCACCAAGGACGGCATGGTCCGCGGCCGCCGTAACGCGATGATGGACGACTCCGACGTGTCCTGGCACCGTCAGATCAAGTCCACGGTCGGCGGCGTCACCGCGGCCGTGACCGGTGACCCGGCCGTGTTCGTCTCCATCGCCGCCGACCACCAGGGCCCGCACGGCGGCGGACCGGTCATCGCCATCGCCGACCACGGCGAGAACCCGACCGGCTACCAGCCGCCAGCCAGCTGACCCGCACGCCCACTCCTGATGGCTTTGGCACCTCTCCGCACGAGGGATGGGGTGCCAAAGCCATCAGAAGTCGAGGTCAGACTCCGGCTCCCGCGCGGCGTGCCCGGTACGCGGCCACGTTGACCCGGTTGCCGCAGCCCGCGTCGCAGTAGCGCCGCGAGCGGTTCTTCGAGAGGTCCACGAGGACGTCGTCGCAGTCCTCCGCCTCGCAGACGCGCAGCCGCTCCAGCTCGTCGCCGCGCACGACGTCGACCAGGGCCATCGCGGCCTCGACCGCCATCCGCGTGGCCAGCGGCTGGTCAGGGGACGTCGCGTGCAGGTGCCAGCCCCAGTGGTCGTGCCGCACCAGCTGGGGCAGTGCGCGGGCCTCGCAGAGCATGGCGTTGACGCCGGCGACGACCTCGGCGTCGCCACCCGAGGAGAGGTGGCTGGTCCACAGCCGCCGCAGCGGGGCTCGGAGGGCGCGGACGGCGTCGAGCTCCGCGCTGTCGTGGGTGCGGCTGCCGGTGAACTCCCAGCGACGCACGAACTCGTCGAGCTCGTCCAGGGTGGTGAGGGTGTCGCCCTCGGTCGACGAGTCGGTGTTGACGAGCGCCGCGGCGGTGATCAGCGACGTCTCGGTGTCATGGGCAAAAACCATCTTGACTCCTGACGGCTCGTCCGACTAGCGTCATCACCGTAACACGCTTGAGTCCTTACATGACCGCCCCCGGAGGCACCTGTGAACCACGTCGGCCTCCGTGGCGGCCTCGGCCTAGCCCTCGCCTCCGCGGCGTCCTTCGCCACGTCCGGCCCCTTCGCCAAGGCCCTGGCTGAGTCCGGTTGGTCGCCGGGGGCGGCGGTCACGGTCCGTGTCGTCGGCGCCGCGCTGCTCCTGCTGGGACCAGCGGTCGTCCTGCTGCGGGGACGGTGGGGTGTCCTTCGCGCCAACGCCTGGCACGTCGCGAGCTTCGGCCTCGTGGCCGTCGCCGCCTGCCAGCTCTTCTACTTCAACGCCGTCCAGACGCTGTCGGTCGGTGTCGCCCTGCTGCTCGAGTACCTGGGCATCGTCCTGGTGGTCCTCTGGCTGTGGGCGCGGCACGCGCAGCGGCCTCGCCGCTGGACGCTCGTGGGCGTGGCCCTGTCGCTCGCCGGTCTGGCCCTGGTGCTCGACGTCGCGGGTGGTGTCCGCGTCGACGTCGGCGGCGTGCTGTGGGGACTGGGCGCGGCTCTCGGTCTGGCGACCTACTTCGTCCTGTCCGCGCGCGAGACCGAAGGGTTGCCGCCCCTCGTGCTCGCGGCCGGTGGACTGGTGGTGGCCGCCGTCGCGCTCGTCGTCTGCGGTGCCCTCCGGCTCGTGCCGCTGGAGTGGAGCACCACCGACGTGGTCCTCGCCGGGCGGCCCGTGCCGTGGTGGGCGCCACTGCTCGGCCTGTGCGCGCTCTCGACGTCCTTCGCCTACGCGACCGGGGTCACTGCCACGCGGGCGCTGGGCTCCAAGCTCGCGTCCTTCGTCGGCCTGACCGAGGTGATGTTCAGCGTCCTGATCGCCTGGCTGCTGCTCGACGAGCTACCTCTGCCGGTGCAGCTGCTGGGCGGTGTGCTGATCGTCGCCGGGGTGGTGGCCGTGCGCTACGACGAGCTCGCGAACGTGGCAAGCCCCGGTAGCCCCGTCTGCCGGACGGACGTCGTCGACCCGGCTCCCGTCGTCCCAACTACGCTGGCAGGGTGAGCCTCGCCGTCCGCGTCATCCCGTGCCTCGACGTCGACGCCGGTCGCGTGGTGAAGGGCGTGAACTTCACCGACCTGCGTGACGCGGGCGACCCGGTCGAGCTCGCGCGCCGGTACGACGCCGAGGGGGCCGACGAGCTGACGTTCCTCGACATCACCGCGTCGAGCGACCGCCGGGACCTGACGCTCGACGTCGTGACCCGCACCGCTGAGCAGGTGTTCATCCCCCTGACCGTCGGTGGCGGGGTACGCAGCGTCGAGGACGTCGACCGGCTGCTGAGGGCGGGCGCCGACAAGGTCGGGGTCAACACCGCCGCGGTCGCCCGGCCCGAGCTGCTGAGCGAGGTCGCCGACCGGTTCGGTGCCCAGGTGCTCGTGCTCTCCGTGGACGCGCGGCGCTGCCCGCAGGGCACCCGGACGGACTCGGGCTTCGAGGTCACGACGCACGGCGGGCGCCAGGGCACCGGTGTCGACGCCGTCGTGTGGGCGGCGCGCGCCGCCGAGCTTGGCGCGGGCGAGATCCTCCTCAACTCCATGGACGCCGACGGCACGCGCGAGGGGTTCGACCTCGAGCTCGTCCGGCTGGTGCGTGCGGCGGTGGACGTCCCCCTCGTCGCCAGCGGCGGCGCCGGGTCCGCGGCCCACGTGCCACCGGTCGTGGACGCGGGCGCGGACGCGGTGCTGGCGGCGAGCGTCTTCCACTTCGGTCAGGTCAGCATCGGCGAGGTCAAGCAGGCGCTGGCCGCCGCCGGCCGACCGGTGCGGCTGGCCGGCGCCGCGCAGGCGTAGCCGGTGCCCGAGTCCTCGGCGACGGCGGAGCCGACCGACGGCGGACGGTCCCGGACCGACCTCGGTCCGAGCCCGTCGTCCGAGCCGTACACGTTGCGCCGCGGCCTGTTCGTGCTCGGCCAGGGCATCCGCCACGCGCCGCGCATGTTCACGCTGGCGGTCGCCGGCAGCGCTCTCTACGGGGTCATGACCGCCGGCTCGGCCTGGGCTCTGGGCCGGGTGACGAAGGAGGTCATCACCCCCTCGTTCCGCAGCGGCCACGTCGACGGGGGCGACCTGGCCAAGGGCGCCGGGCTGCTGACGCTCGTGGCGGTCCTGCTGGTCGTCGGAGTGGTCGGACGTCGGGTCGCGGCCGGAGTCGTCGTCTACGACCTGGGCGCGATCTTCCGTCGGCGCGTCACGGCGCAGTACCTCCGGCTCCCGCTGGCATGGCACAGCAGCCACCCGACGGGGCAGCTGTTGTCCAACGCCAACGCGGACGTCGAGGCCACCTTCCAGGTGTTCGCCCCGTTGCCGATGGCCATCGGCGTGGTCGTCATGCTGGTCGTCGCCGCGGTCGCGATGCTGCTGGCCGACCCGGTGCTCGCCCTGATCGGCCTGTGCGTCTTCCCCGCGGTGTTCGCCATCAACGTCGTGTTCCAGCGGCGCATGTCGCCGCGGGTCACGCGGGCGCAGCGGCTCCGCGCCGAGGTCTCCGACGTGGCCCACGAGAGCTTCGACGGGGCGCTCGTCGTGAAGTCGCTCGGCCGCGAGGCCTCCGAGACGCAGCGGTTCACGCGCTCGGCGTACGAGCTGCGGGACGCCAACGTCGAGGTCGGCCGCACGCGCGGCACGTTCGACCCGGTGATCGAGGCGATCCCGAACCTGGGCACCCTCGCGGTGCTGGCGGTCGGCACGAGCCGGGCCGCACACGGTCAGGCCAGCGTGGCGGACGTCGTGCAGGTCGCGTACCTGTTCTCCCTGCTGGCTTTTCCGGTGCGGGCGCTCGGGTGGGTGCTCGGCGAGCTGCCGCGCAGCGCCGTCGGGTGGTCTCGCGTGGCCGCGGTGCTGCAGGCGACCGGGCAGCTGCCCTTCGGCGACGCGACGCTCGGCGGGACCGGCGCCGCCCATCTCAGCGTCGAGAACGTCGACTACGCCCACGTCGACGCGGACGGCGACCTGGTACCGGCCCTCGTCGACGTGTCGCTCGACGTCCGTCCCGGCAGCACCGTGGCAGTGGTCGGTGCGACCGGGTCGGGCAAGTCGACCCTGACCGCCCTGCTGGTGCGACTGGTCGACCCCGACCGCGGCACCGTGCGAATCGACGGCGTCGACCTGACTACGCTGCGGGCCGGCGAGGTGGCCCTCGCCACCGCGCTGGTGCCGCAGCAGACCTTTCTCTTCGACGACAGCGTGCGGGGCAACATCACCCTCGGCGATCCGGCCCTCACCGACGACGACGACCGGCGCGTGTGGGAGGCGTTGCGGCTGGCCCAGGCCGACGGCTTCGTCGCGGCGCTCGCCCACGGTCTGGACACGCAGGT
The DNA here is from genome assembly GCA_035707965.1 of Actinomycetales bacterium. GTDB lineage: Bacteria > Actinomycetota > Actinomycetes > Actinomycetales > Angustibacteraceae > DASSTJ01. The sequence goes on along the minus strand of DASSTJ010000004.1, from coordinate 17,500 downwards.
CGGAGAGCGCGGCGCGACCCTCTCGGGCGGGCAGCGTCAGCGCGTCGCGCTGGCCAGGGCGCTGGTGCGCCGCCCCCGGCTGCTGGTGCTCGACGACGCGACGAGCGCCGTCGACCCCCAGGTCGAGCAGGCCATCCTGGCCGGTCTGCGGGACGCCGGCAGCGACTCGACCGTCGTCGTGGTCGCCTACCGCAAGGCGACGATCGCCCTGGCAGACCAGGTGGTCTTCGTCGAGGACGGCCGGGTCGTCGACGTGGGCACGCACGCCGAGCTGACGGGCCGCCGTCCCGGCTACCGCCACATCGTGGACGCGTACGAGCGGGACGCCGCACTGCGCGCCGCGAGCGAGGGCGAGGAGGTGCTGCGGTGAGCGCTGTCGTCGGCGTGCGTGCTGAGGGAGACGAGCCGGGCGTCCGCGAGACCTTGCGGCACGGGCTGCGCATGTCGCCCGAGATGAGCCGGGGCATCGTCGTCACGCTGCTCCTCGCCACGGTCGCGACGGGCGGGCGGATCGTCGTCCCGTTCGCCGTCCAGCAGACGATCGACCGCGGCCTCACCGCACCCCAGGGTCCCGACCTCTCGGCGGTCAGCGGCCTCCTCGCCCTGGCCGCCGTGCTCCTGCTCGTCACGGCGTCCTGCTCGTACGTCGTGAACCTGCGGCTGTTCCGTGCCAGCGAGGGTGGCCTCGCGACGCTGCGCATCGGCGCCTTCCGGCACGTGCACGACCTGTCGGTGCTGACCCAGAACAGCGAGCGGCGGGGCTCGATGGTGTCGCGCGTGACGAGCGACGTGGACACGATCTCGACCTTCGTCCAGTCGGGAGGTCTCCTGCTCGTCCTCTCGACGCTCCAGCTCACCGTCGCGACCGCCCTGATGCTGGTCTACTCGCCCTTGCTGACCGCCGTCGTGTGGGCGTGCTTCCTCCCGGTGCTGAGCGTGGCGCGACCCATGCAGCGAGCAGTGTCCGGCGCCTACCAGCAGGTGCGCGAGCGGGTCGGCGACATGCTGTCGGCGGTCTCCGAGTCCGTCGTCGGCGCCTCGACGATTCGTGCCTACGCGGTCGAGGCGCGAACCGGACGGCGGATCGACGCCACGGTGAAGGCGCACCGTGACGCGGCCGTGGGGGCCCAGGTGCGAGTGGCCCTCGCCTTCTCGACCGGTGTGCTGGTGAGTGGCCTCGTCACCGTCGTCGTGGTCGTCGTGGGCACGTGGTGGGGGGTGCGCGGACACCTCACCCTGGGCGAGCTGCTCGCCTTCCTCTTCCTCGTGCAGCTGTTCACGGGCCCGGTGCAGATCGGCACGGAGGTGCTCAACGAGCTGCAGAACGCGGTCGCCGGCTGGCGCCGGGTGCTGGCCGTCGTCGACACGCCCGCCGACGTCGCCGACCCCGGGGAGGCTGGCGAGGTGCTGCCGCGCGGCCCCATCGCCGTCCGTTTCGAGCACGTGTCCTACGCCTACCCCGGCGGGCCCACCGTGCTGCACGACGTGGACCTGCGGATCGAGCCGCGCAGCCGAGTGGCCGTCGTGGGCGAGACCGGCTCGGGCAAGACGACCCTGGCCAAGCTGCTGACGAGACTCATGGACCCGTCGACCGGTCGGGTGGTCGTGGACGGCGTCGACCTGAGACGGGTGCGCTTCTCGTCGCTGCGCGAGCGCATCGTGATGGTGCCGCAGGACGGGTTCCTCTTCGACGACACCGTGCTGGGCAACGTGCGGTTCGCGCGCTCCGGGGCGACGCGCGAGGAGGTTGAGCTCGCGTTCACCGAGCTCGGCCTCGCTGACTGGGTCGACGGCCTGCCCCGAGGGCTGGACACGCACGTCGGTCAGCGCGGGGAGTCCCTGTCGGCGGGGGAGCGGCAGCTGGTCGCGCTGGCCCGTGCGTACCTCGCCGACCCCGATCTCCTCGTGCTGGACGAGGCGACCTCCGCCGTCGACCCCGCCACCGAGGTCCGCATCCAGCGGGCGCTGGACGGGCTCAGCCGGGGTCGCACGGCGATCTCCATCGCCCACCGGCTGTCGACGGCGGAGGCGGCGGACGAGGTGGTCGTCGTCGACGGCGGCCACGTGGTGCAGCGAGGGCCGCACCGCCGGCTCGTAGCGGAGGGGGGCGTGTACGGACGCCTGCACGCGAGCTGGGTGGCGCAGCAGACGCGGGCTTGAAGCTCTCGCGCTACCGGAGGTATTTTCTCTATACCGACCTGTAATAAATGGAGGCGACCGTGCTGGAGGACGTGGAGCACCGCGTGGTCGGCCGTCGGCAGCGCACCCCGGTCATCGTCGAGCTCACCCTGCGCCCCGTCGGAGCCCGCCTCGACTTCCGCCCTGGCCAGTACGTGCTCGTGGGCGACGTCACCGGCGACGTCCCCGTTCGGTCCTACTCGGTCGCCAATGCCCCGCGCCCCAACGGTGAGCTGACGCTGCTGGTGACGCGCGTCGCCGGGGGCGAGACCAGCACGTGGCTGCATGACGACGTCCGGGACGGGGACACGCTGCTGGTGTCTGGTCCCTATGGCACCTTCGTCTCGACCGGCAGCGGACGCCCGGTCCTCGCCCTGGCAGCAGGCTCCGGGCTCGCCCCGGTTCGCGCGCTCGCCGAGGAGACCACGACGACCAGGTGCGTGCGACCGTTCACGGTGGTGTTCTCTGCCCGGACAGAGGCGGACGTCATGGACGCCGCCCTCGTGGATCGCTGGAGCAGGCGCAACCCCGGACTGTGGTTCGTGCGCACCCTCACGCGGGGTCCGGGCGGCCCTCCGCACGGGCACGTGCCGACGCTGCTGCCCAGGCTGTTCCACGACCTGCACGACCACGAGGTGTTCGTGGCCGGGCCGCCCGGCTTCGTGTCGGCCTGCGCCGAGGTGGCGCGGCGACTCGGGGCCGGGCCCGGCCGGGTGCGCACCGAGGAGTTCTTCGCCGACCCGCGCCCGTGGGTGTCGCCGCTGGCCCCGCCGGTGCTGGCGTGAGCCAGGCGGCGAGCCGGATCTACACCGGCCTGGGCGACGACGGCACGACGGGGCGCCTGAACGGGGGCCGGCTGTCGAAGGACGACGCGCTGGTCGAGGCCTGTGGGGACGTCGACGAGACCGTCAGCGCGCTCGGGATGGCCCGCGAGGCCCTTGCCGGCGACCCGGCGACGACGCAGCTCGTGCTCGACCTGCAGCGCCACCTGTTCGCCGTCGCGGCTGACCTCATGGCCAGCCCGCGGGCGCGCGACAGGCTGACGGACGGCGTCTCCCGGGTGGTCCCTGAGATGACCGAGCTCGTGGAGCGCGCGATCGACCGGCACGTGGAGGAGGCACCGTTGCGGCCGGTCTTCGTGGTGCCGGGAGGCAGTCGCGCGTCGGCTGTCCTCGACCTGGCTCGCACCATCTGCCGCAGGGCCGAGCGGCACGTCGTCCGGGCCCGCAACGCGGGCTCCGAGGTGTCGGACGACGTCCTCGTCTACCTCAACCGGCTGAGTGACCTGCTCTACGTCCTGGCGCGACGCACGTCCGGACCGGACGAAGAGCCCGCCAGCCACGAGTGAGGCGTTCGTGGTCAGTCCTGGACGTCCCACAGGTGGTGCAGCACGTCGTGCGCCTGGTACTGGCCGAGCGTGGTGACGGTGAACACGGAGCCGTTGCTGCGGCGACCGGTGCGTGCCCACTGGTCACCGGTGACGTCGGTGAAGCGCTGGGCGACCCGTTCCGCCGCCTCGAGCAGCTCGTTGCCGACCTCGCGAGGCACCGCGTCGGTGTAGTGGCCGTCCTCGGCCGCCGCGTCCTGGTCCCAGTTCTCGAACGCCGGGTCGTCCTCGGTGAGCATCCGCTCGAGCCGCTCGTCGAAGACCCGGTGGACGTCGCGCACGTGGCACGCGTACTCCAGCGGTGACCAGGTGCCGGGGTCGCGTCGTGCGGCGACGTCCTCTCGCGCCAGCACCTCGAGCCACGCCTCGGCGTTCCCCCGCAGCACGTCAGGCAGGTGCTCGGGAGCCAGCGTCCCGGCGTCCACCCCGCACTGGGGACAGGGACGCGTCAGCACCCAGGTCCAGTCCTTGGTGTCCGGAGGAATCGCGCTCATCCCACGACCGTAGCGGTTGGGTCCGCCGTGGGGTCGGCACAATGGGCCGCGTGACCGAGCCTCGAGTCGTCGACTCCGCCCTGGACCCCGACGTCGCGGCCCTGCTGAAGCGGGACGCCGACGGGCTGGTGTGCGCGGTGGTCCAGCAGCACGGCAGCGGGGAGGTCCTCATGGTGGGGTGGATGGACGACGAGGCGCTGCACCGCACGCTGACCAGCGGACGCGCGACCTACTGGAGCCGTAGCCGCCACGAGTACTGGCGCAAGGGCGACACCAGCGGCCACGTGCAGCACGTGCGGTCGGTCGCGCTCGACTGCGACGGCGACGCGCTGCTCGTCACGGTCGACCAGGTCGGGCCCGCCTGCCACACCGGCACGCGCAGCTGCTTCGACGGCCGTCGGGTGACGCTGTCGGTCGAGGTGACCCGGTGACGAGCGGGGCGCCGTACGACCCTCGCGCCTTCGGCGTCACCTGGCCGGACGTCGGCACGTTCCGCTCCTTGGCCGTCGACCGGCGCGTCATCCCCGTCGTCCGTCGACTGCTCGCGGACGCCGAGACGCCCCTCGGCGTCTACCGCAAGCTGGCGGCCTCGCGCCCTGGCACGTTCCTGCTCGAGTCGGCGGAGCACGGCGGCGTCTGGTCCCGGTACTCGATCGTCGGCGCCCGGTGCTCGACCACGCTGACGGAGCGGGCCGGCCAGGTGTGCTGGCTGGGACAGCCGCCGGTCGGGGTCCCGACGAGCGGCGACCCCCTGGAGGCCCTGCGCGCGACGGTCGCCGCCCTGGCCACGCCGGCGATGCCGGGCCTGCCACCGCTCACCGGCGGCATGGTCGGAGCGCTGACGTACGACGTGGTGCGCCACTGGGAGCGGTTGCCCGAGACCACGACGGACGACCTCGCGCTGCCCGAGCTCACGATGATGCTCGCGACCGACCTCGCGGTCCTCGACCACGCCGACGGCTCTGTCCTGCTGGTCGCGAACGCCGTGAACGCGGACCACACCGACGAGCGGGTCGACGAGGCGTGGCACGACGCCGTCCGGCGCCTCGACCGCATGACCGGCGAGCTGCAGGCCGAGGCCCCCAGCACCGTGGCCGTCCTCGGCGGCGTCGAGCCGACCGTCCGGTCACAGCTCCGCCAGGAGGAGTACGTCGCGATGGTCGAGTCCGCGAAGGAGGCGGTCCGGGCCGGCGAGGTGTTCCAGATGGTGCCCTCGCAGCGCTACGAGGTCGACTGCCCGGCCGACGCGCTGGACGTCTACCGGGTGCTCCGTGCGTCGAACCCCAGCCCCTACATGTACCTGCTGCGGCTGCCCACGCCGGACGGACGCGGGTACGACGTGGTCGGCTCCAGCCCGGAGGCCCTCGTGAAGGTCGACGGCCGCCGTGTGATGACCCACCCCATCGCCGGCACGCGGCCGCGCGGGGCCACCCCGGCACAGGACGCCGCTCGCGCGGCGGAGCTGCTCGCCGACGAGAAGGAGCGCGCCGAGCACCTGATGCTGGTGGACCTCGCCCGCAACGACCTGGCACGCGTGTGCGAGAGCGGCAGCGTCGACGTGGTGGACTTCATGTCGGTGGAGCGGTTCAGCCACGTCATGCACATCGTCTCCACGGTCGTCGGCACCCTCCGCCCGGACCTCACCGCCTTCGACGCCCTGCGAGCCACGTTCCCGGCCGGCACGCTGTCCGGCGCACCGAAGGTGCGCGCCATGGAGCTCATCGACGCCGCTGAACGCACCCACCGCGGGCTCTACGGCGGCACCGTCGGCTACCTCGACTTCGCCGGTGACCTCGACATGGCGATCGCGATCCGCACCGCCGTGATCCGCGACGGCCTGGCCTACGTGCAGGCGGGTGGCGGCGTCGTCGCCGACTCCGACCCCGCCGCCGAGCACCAGGAGTCCGTGAACAAGTCGCAGGCGGTGCTCCGTGCCGTCGCCACCGCGGCCACGATGGTTCCACCGGGCCCGGGCCCGTCATCGGTGCCCACGGACGAGGACGGTGCCGCGTGAGCGCCGAGCCCGGGCACGGCCGAGGCGCGCGTCGGGAGCGGCTGGGCGCGGCCGGTGCGGTGGCCCTCGGCGCCGCGCTCATGCTGCTCGCCGCCAGCCGCACGTGGGTGCACGCCGTCGTCCAGGACCCGCTGGCCGGGCCGCTCCAGGTGGATGCCAGCGGCCGGCAGGCGTCGCCGGTCGTCGCCGCCGTGGCCCTGGTCGCGCTGGCGGGCGCCGTGGCGGTGCTGACGCTGCGTACCGTGGGCCGACTCGTGACAGGGCTGCTCCTGGTGCTCAGCGGTGCAGCGGCGGTGGCGGCCGCCGTCGACGTCCTGCGGACGCCGTCCGACGCCCTCCGCTCGGTGATCGCCGACGCCACGGGACGCAGCGGTGACCTGCTGCCGGTCGCGCATCAGACGTCGTGGGCGTGGGTCGCGGTGGGAGGCGCTGTCCTCGTCGTCCTCGGCGGAGCGCTCACCGTCAGTCGGGCGCGGGGGTGGTCGGGGCTCTCCGGTCGGTACGACGCGCCGGTGGGGGCACCGGTCGAGCCGGGGCCCCAGGCAGCGGCAGCGGACGGCGGCGAGCGGGCCGCCCCGGAGGCGTCCGCCGATCCCGCGTCGGACTCGTGGGACCGGTTGAGCCGGGGTGACGACCCGACCGTGTGACCACCTGCCAGAATGGCTGGCGACGACGGACGACGAAGGAGCGACCATGGCGACGCACGCCGGCAGCGAGCGCAGCGAGGCACAGGTGCAGGCGCAGGTGGGCGCGGGGCCGCACGGGCCCGCCTCTCACGGCAGCCACCACGGCAACTCCGTAGCCGCCTGGACGATGGTCATCATCGTCGCGCTCGGCTCCCTCGTGGGTGCGGTCGGCATCTGCATCCCGAGCATCACGGTCATCGTCGTCGGGGCCGTGATCGTCGTCATCGGGCTGATCGCCGGCAAGCTGCTCTCCCTGGCCGGTTACGGCACCGTGAAGCCGGCCGACGAGGAGGCCTCGCACGGCGTCGGTTGACCTGGCGCCGACCGCGTCCGGACGGTCCCGTTAGGCCGTTCGGGGCATCGGCTCACTCAGGCGGTGGTGAGCGCCGCGAAGCGTCGTCGCTCGCGAGGGCGAGCCGGTAGGGTCTGACTGCTCGGCCGGTGGAGCCGAGGTTCGGACGGAGTCACGATGTCGCAGTACCCCGGCCAGCCCGACGACCCCCAGCGGTCGTCCAACGGCGACCAGGACCCTTACGCCAGCCCGTCGCCGCAGACCCACGGTGGCCAGCCGCCGCAGTTCTCGAAGCCGGAACCGTACGGACAGCCGCCTGCGTACGGCCAGCCTGCCCCGTACGGCCAGCCGACCCCTTACGGCCAGGCGCCCGTATACGGGCAGCAGCCGGTCGGAACCCCGCCGCAGAACTACCTGGTGTGGGCCATCTTGTCGACGTTGTTCTGCTGCCTGCCGCTGGGCGTGGTCTCGATCGTGTTCGCTGCGCAGGTGAACTCGAAGTGGTCAGCGGGCGACGTCGCGGGCGCGCAGGACGCGGCCGAGAAGGCCAAGAAGTTCGCCATGTGGTCGGCGATCGCGGCCGTGGCGGTCATCGTCCTTTACGTGCTGCTGATCGTCGTGATCGGTGTGGGTCGCGGGCTCACCTCGCCCTGACATGGTGGTGCCGCGGGTCAGCGCTGGCCCGGACGATGCCGTCCGGGGCGGCTGGGCCTCGCGCTCGGCCGTGCCGCTGGCCACCGCGGCATCCGCTGTCGCGGCGCTCGCCCTGGTCGCGTCGGTGGACCCGAACGAGCCGGGTCACTACCCGACCTGCCCCTTCCTGGCGCTGACCGGCTGGTTCTGCCCGGGATGCGGGTCGCTCCGGGCGCTGCACGCGCTGGCCCACGGGGACGTCCGCGAAGCGCTGGCACGCAACCCCCTGATGGTGCTCACCGTGCCGGTGCTCGTCGTCTGGTGGGTCGGCTGGCTGCTGCGCACGGTTCGGGCGCACCCTCGTCGTCGGGTTGCGCCCGCCTGGAGCATCTGGGCGCTCCTGGTCGTGGTCATCGCCTTCGGGATCGTGCGCAACCTTCCCGGAGGGGCCTTCCTGGCGCCTTGAGCCCCTGCGCCGGCGCGGCGCCTGTCCCGCGCAGGAGTGACGCAGCGGGCCGCGTGCGGGCCATGCGCACGCAACTCGTACGATCGACGGGAACAGCCGTCGTCGCCCCTCGGGAGTGGTCTGCGTGAGCGTCCTGGACGAGATCCTCGTCGGGGTGCGCGAGGACCTCGAGCGACGTCAGGCGCAGGTGCCTCTGTTCCAGCTGCAGGAGCGTGTCGAGCGCGGGCCAGCGGCGCGCGACGCGCTGGCAGCGCTCAGCGAACCGGACGGCGTCAAGGTGATCGCCGAGGTCAAGCGGTCCAGTCCCAGCAAGGGGGCGCTGGCGGCCATCGGCGACCCTGCTGGCCTCGCCGCGGACTACGCGGCTGGAGGGGCGTCCGTGATCAGCGTCCTGACGGAGCGGCGGCGGTTCGGCGGCAGCCTCGACGACCTCGCCGCGGTCCGCTCTGCGGTCGATACCCCGTTGCTGCGCAAGGACTTCATGGTCAGCAGCTACCAGCTCTGGGAGGCCCGTGCGCACGGCGCCGACATGATCCTGCTGATCGTGGCGGCTCTGTCGCAGGACGCTCTCGTCTCGCTGCACGAGCGTGCCGAGTCCCTCGGCATGACGGCGCTGGTGGAGGCGCACGACGAGCTCGAGGTGAAGCGCGCGCTCGACGCAGGCGCCCGGGTGATCGGCGTCAACGCGCGCAACCTGCGCACGCTGGACGTCGACCGTTCGACGTTCGAGCGTCTGGCACCGCTCATCCCGCAGGGAGTGGTGAAGGTAGCGGAGTCCGGCGTCCGGGGGCCGCACGACGTCCTCGAGTACGCGCGTCACGGGGCGCACGCCGTCCTCGTCGGCGAGAGCCTGGTCACCGGCGGCCACCCGAGGGAGGCGGTCGCCGACCTGGTCGCCGCCGGCGCGCATCCCGCCTTGCGACACGAGAGCCCGTGACTGCGGCGGCGGCTGGGAGGATGACCCGGTGAGCGACAGGACAGCCAACGCGGCCCCGGCGTCCCCTGACCGGTTCGGCCCGTACGGCGGCCGCTACGTCCCGGAGGCGCTGATCGCGGCTCTCGACGAGCTGGAGGCGGCCTACGCGTCCGCCCAGGCCGACCCCGCGTTCGCGGCTGAGCTCGCCGAGCTGCACCGTACGTACACGGGCCGGCCGAGCATCCTCACGGAGGTGCCGAGGTTCGCGCGCAGTGCCGGGGGAGCACGGGTGCTCCTGAAGCGCGAGGACCTCAACCACACCGGCTCGCACAAGATCAACAACGTGCTGGGCCAGGCGCTGCTGACCAAGCGCATGGGCAAGCAACGGGTGATCGCCGAGACGGGCGCGGGCCAGCACGGGGTGGCCACCGCGACCGCAGCCGCCCTGATGGACCTCGAGTGCGTCATCTACATGGGCGAGGAGGACACCCGGCGCCAGGCGCTCAACGTGGCCCGTATGCGCCTGCTCGGTGCCGAGGTGGTCCCCGTCACGGCAGGGTCGCGGACGCTCAAGGACGCGATGAACGAGGCGATGCGGGACTGGGTCACCACGGTCGACCGCACGCACTACCTCATCGGCACGGTCGCCGGCCCGCACCCGTTCCCGCGCATGGTGCGCGACTTCCACCGGGTGATCGGCGACGAGGCCCGGGCGCAGGTCCTCGAGCTCGTCGGGCGGCTCCCCGATGTGGTGCTCGCCTGCGTCGGCGGCGGCTCCAACGCCATCGGCATCTTCCAGTCCTTCATCGACGACCCGGCGGTGCGCCTCGTGGGACTGGAGGCCGGCGGCGACGGCCTCGACACGGGCAGGCACGCGGCCAGCATCAGCGGAGGCGAGCCGGGGGTCCTGCACGGCGCTCGCTCCTACGTGCTGCAGGACGAGGACGGGCAGACCCGCGAGAGCCACTCGGTCTCGGCCGGCCTCGACTACCCGGGAGTCGGTCCGGAGCACGCGTGGCTGCACGACACGGGCCGCGCGGAGTACCGGCCGGTCACGGACGCCGCGGCGATGGAGGCATTCGCGCTGCTGTCGCGCTCCGAGGGCATCATCCCGGCGATCGAGAGCGCGCACGCGCTCGCCGGAGCGGTCGACGTGGGCAACGAGCTCGGCCCGGACGCTGTGCTGCTCGTCAACCTGTCCGGTCGAGGTGACAAGGACGTCGACACGGCGGCCCGCTGGTTCGGGCTCGTCAGCGCCGATGACATCGTCGAGTCGGAGCGGGTGCGTGCCGACGACCCGGTGGGCGAGGCCCAGGGGAGCGGGCTGTGAGCGCCATCGGCGTCGAGCCCACGCTCAGGCGCTGTGCCGAGCAGGGCCGGGCGGCGCTGGTGGGCTACCTGCCGGTCGGCTATCCGGACGTCGCGACCTCGGTCGAGGCGATGCGGGTGCTCGTGGAGTCCGGCGTCGACGTGGTGGAGGTCGGCGTGCCGTACTCGGACCCCCTCATGGACGGGCCGGTCATCCAGCACGCCGTCGAGGCCGCACTTCGGGGCGGCACCCGCGTGGGCGACGCGTTCACGGCGGTCAGCGCGGTGGCGGACGCCGGGGCGCCGGCTCTCGTGATGTCGTACTGGAACCTCGTGGAACGTCACGGCGTCGACGCGATGGCGCGCGACCTGGCGGACGTCGGCGGCGCCGGTCTCATCACGCCTGACCTGATCCCGGACGAGGCGCAGCAGTGGATCGAGGCCTCCGAGCGGTACGGTCTCGACCGGGTCTTCCTGGTCGCCCCGAGCTCCACCGATGCCCGCCTGCGTGCCACGACCGCCGCGTGCCGGGGCTTCGTCTACGCGGCCAGCACCATGGGCGTGACCGGGGCGCGCAGCGAGGTCGGTTCGGCGGCCGAGCAGCTGGTGGAGCGGACCCGAGCGGTCACCGACGTCCCCGTGTGCGTCGGCCTCGGCGTCTCCACGCCGGAGCAGGCGGCGGAGGTCGCGTCGTTCGCCGACGGGGTGATCGTCGGCTCGGCGCTCGTGCGCTGCCTGACCGATGCCACCTCGCGCGCGAAGGGCCTGACAGCGCTGGGTCGGCTGGCTCGTGACCTGGCCGACGGAGTCGCGTCTGCCACGCGCGCGGCCGGAGCGGCTCCGTGCTGACCGCCGTACGAGCTGCTGGCCAGGCCGGCATGCCTGCCTTCATCCCGAGCCCGAGCCGAGGCGTGTGGCACCTGGGGCCCTTGCCGGTGCGGGCCTACGCGCTGTGCATCCTGGTCGGCATCATCGTGGCGGTGGTGGTCGCCGATCGGCGCTGGAGGGCCCGCGGCGGGGCCGAGGGCGCGGTGTTCGACATCTCCACCTGGGCCGTGCCTTTCGGCATCGTCGGCGCGCGCGTCTACCACGTCATCACCTCGCCGGACGCCTACTTCGGCTCCGGCGGGCACCCGCTCGACGCCCTCAAGATCTGGGAGGGCGGCCTGGGCATCTGGGGGGCAGTGGCCGGGGGAGCGCTCGGTGCGTGGTTCGCGTGTCGCCGCAACGGCTGGTCCTTCCTGATGTTCGCCGACTCCGCGGCCCCTGGGGTCCTGGTGGCGCAGGCGATGGGTCGAGTCGGCAACTACTTCAACCAGGAGCTCTTCGGGCGCCCAACGACGCTGCCGTGGGGCCTCGAGATCGACCCGGCGCACCGGCCGCCCGGTTACGAGCAGTACGCCACCTTCCACCCGACGTTCCTGTACGAGGCGCTCTGGTGCCTCGTCGTGGCGGTCGTCATCGTGCTGATCGACCGTCGCTGGCGGCAGGACCACGGCCGCACCCTGGCCCTCTACGTGATGCTCTACACGGTCGGGCGCGCCGTGTTCGAGGACCTGCGCATCGATGAGGCGCATCACGTGCTCGGGCTGAGGCTCAACGAGTGGACCTCGCTGGTGGTGTTCCTCGGAGGTGTCGCCGGATACCTTCTCGCGCGGCGTGCCGCTCGCCGGACGTCTCACCATGCGGGCGGCGAGCCCACCATGCAAGACGTGCCCTGAGCCGGTTCGTCCGGTACAGTCGCACCACCCGCTGGCCAACGCCGTCCTCTCGGGGTTCCCTCTCCCCTTGGTCTAGGACGGTGCCCGGTGTCTCTCACCTCGTTCTCCCGACGTCCCGCCGCGCAGGGTCTGTACGACCCCCGCGACGAGCACGACGCCTGCGGCCTGGCGTTCGTGGCCACGTTGCGCGGCGAGCCCGGGCACGACGTGGTCGACCAGGCGCTCACGGCCCTGCGCAACCTGGACCACCGTGGGGCTGTCGGGGCGGACGCGGGAGTTGGCGACGGGGCCGGGATCCTGGTGCAGGTGCCGGACGCCTTCCTGCGCGCCGTCGTGGACTTCGAGCTCCCGCCGTCGGGCAGCTACGCGGTTGGCACGGCGTTCCTGCCCACGGACGACGCCGCTCGCTCGTCGGTGCAGGAGCGGCTGCAGCAGCTTGCCGAGGAGGAGGGGCTCGCGGTCCTTGGCTGGCGCGACGTGCCGGTGGCGACGGAGCTGGTCGGTGCAGTGGCTCGCGAGTGCATGCCGACGATGCGTCAGCTGTTCGTGACCGGGCACGGTGCGCGGGTGGTCGGCCTGGGCCTGGAGCGTCTCGCGTACTGCTTGCGCAAGCGGGCAGAGCACGAGCTCGACGTGTACTTCCCGTCGCTGTCGGCGCGCACCCTCGTCTACAAGGGGATGCTCACCACCGGACAGCTGGAACCGTTCTTCCCGGACCTCTCGGACCGACGCTTCGCGTCCCAGCTGGCGCTCGTGCACTCTCGCTTCTCCACGAACACCTTCCCGTCCTGGCCGCTGGCCCATCCGTTCCGGATGCTCGCGCACAACGGCGAGATCAACACGGTGCAGGGCAACCGCAACTGGATGGCGGCGCGCGAGAGCCAGCTCACCAGCGAGGTGATCCCCGGCAACATCGACCGGCTGCTCCCGGTGTGCACGCCCGGAGGCAGCGACTCCGCGTCCTTCGACGAGGTCCTCGAGCTCCTCCACCTGGCCGGCCGCTCGCTGCCGCACGCCGTCCTGATGATGGTGCCGGAGGCGTGGGAGAACCACGAGGAGATGGACGCGGCGCGCCGGGCGTTCTACGAGTTCCACTCCACCTTCATGGAGCCGTGGGACGGCCCGGCCTGCATCGCGTTCACCGACGGCACGCAGGTCGGGGCCGTCCTCGACCGCAACGGGCTGCGCCCCGGACGGTTCTGGGTCACGGACAGCGGCCTCGTGGTCCTCGCCAGCGAGTCCGGCGTGCTCGACCTCGACCCCGCGACGGTCGTGCGCAAGGGGCGCCTGCAGCCGGGTCGCATGTTCCTCGTCGACACCGGGCAGGGCCGCATCGTCGAGGACGACGAGATCAAGGCGGGCCTCGCGGCCGAGAACCCGTACGACGAGTGGTTGCACGCCGGGCTGATCCGGTTGCCGGACCTGCCGGACCGCGAGCACGTGGTCCACACGTCGGCGTCCGTCGTCCGTCGTCAGCAGACCTTCGGCTACACCGAGGAGGAGCTGAGGGTGCTGCTGACACCTATGGCGCGCGCGGGCTATGAGCCGATCGGGTCCATGGGTACGGACACCCCGGTGGCGGTGCTGTCGGAGCGGCCGCGGCTGCTGTTCGACTATTTCCAGCAGGTGTTCGCGCAGGTGACGAACCCGCCGCTGGACGCGATCCGCGAGGAGCTGGTCACCTCGCTGGGGTCCGTGATCGGACCGGAGGGCAACGCGCTCGAGGCGACGCCGGCCCACTGTCGGCAGGTCGTGCTGCCGTTCCCGGTCATCGACAACGACGAGCTCGCGAAGATCGTGCACATCAACGCGGACGGCGACCTGCCGGGCTACGCGACGGTCGTGGTGCGGGGACTGTACGACGTCACCGGCGGGGGAGAGGCGCTGCGCTCGCGGCTCGCCGAGATCTGCACGGAGGTGTCTGCGGCGATCGAGTCGGGCGCCCGGTTCGTCGTCCTGTCGGACCGCGACTCGGGCCGTGACCGGGCACCGATCCCGTCCCTGCTGCTCACCTCGACGGTGCACCACCACCTCATCCGCACGAAGCAGCGTACGCAGGTCGGTCTGCTCGTCGAGAGCGGTGACGTGCGCGAGGTGCACCACGTCGCTCTCCTGGTCGGCTTCGGGGCTGCGGCCGTGAACCCGTACCTCGCGATGGAGTCCGTCGAGGACCTGGCGCGTCGCGGCAGCCTCGGGCCGATCACCGAGGAGCAGGCGGTCCGCAACCTCATCACCGCGCTCGGCAAGGGCGTCCTGAAGGTGATGAGCAAGATGGGCATCTCGACGGTGGCCTCGTACCGCGGCGCGCAGGTGTTCGAGGCCATCGGACTGGCGCAGGCCGTCGTCGACCGGTACTTCACGGGCACGAGGAGCCGTCTGGGCGGCGTCGGCCTGGACGTGCTCGCCGAGGAGGTCGCGCGGCGGCACGCCGCTGCGTACCCCCCCGACGGGGTCCGGCCGGCCCATCGTCGGCTCGCGGTGGGCGGCGAGTACCAGTGGCGCCGCGAGGGCGAGCCGCACCTGTTCGACCCCGAGACGGTGTTCCGGCTGCAGCACTCGACGCGGGCGCGCCGGTACGACGTCTTCCGGCAGTACACGGCGCGCGTCGACGAGCAGTCCCAGAGACTGATGACGCTGCGCGGCCTCCTGCAGCTGCGCGGCGCCGGCGAGCCGGTGCCGGTCGACGAGGTCGAGCCGGTCGAGTCGATCGTGAAGCGCTTCTCGACCGGCGCCATGAGCTACGGCTCGATCAGCCAGGAGGCGCACGAGACGCTCGCCGTCGCCATGAACCGGCTCGGTGCACGGTCGAACACCGGCGAGGGCGGTGAGGACGCCGACCGGCTGCTGGACCCCGTGCGGCGCAGCGCGATCAAGCAGGTGGCGTCCGGCCGCTTCGGCGTCACGAGCCTGTACCTGACCAACGCCGACGACCTGCAGATCAAGATGGCGCAGGGCGCCAAGCCGGGGGAGGGTGGCCAGCTGCCGGCGCACAAGGTCTACCCCTGGGTCGCGCGGACCAGGCACTCGACGCCCGGCGTCGGCCTGATCTCCCCTCCGCCGCACCACGACATCTACTCGATCGAGGACCTCGCTCAGCTGATCCACGACCTCAAGAACGCCAACCCGGCGGCGCGCGTGCACGTCAAGCTCGTCTCCGAGGTCGGCATCGGCACGGTGGCGGCGGGTGTCAGCAAGGCGCACGCTGACGTCGTGCTGGTGTCGGGCCACGACGGGGGCACCGGTGCGGCACCCCTGACGAGCCTGAAGCACGCAGGTGCCCCCTGGGAGCTGGGGCTCGCCGAGACGCAGCAGACGTTGCTGCTCAACGGTTTGCGAGACCGGATCGTGGTGCAGGTCGATGGCCAGCTCAAGACGGGACGAGACGTCGTCATCGCTGCGCTGCTGGGCGCGGAGGAGTACGGGTTCGCGACGGCCCCGCTCGTCGTCAGCGGCTGCGTGATGATGCGGGTCTGCCACCTCGACACCTGCCCGGTGGGGATCGCGACGCAGAATCCCGAGCTGCGCCAGCGGTTCAGCGGCCGGCCGGAGTTCGTCGAGACGTTCTTCGAGTACCTCGCGCAAGAGGTACGTGAGCACCTGGCGGCGCTCGGGCTGCGCACCCTCGACGAGGCGATCGGTCGCGCTGACCTTCTCGACACGCGGCAGGCGGTGGAGCACTGGAAGGCGGCGGGGCTGGACCTGTCGCCGGTGCTCGCCGTCCCGCCGGTACCCGCTGGTGTCGCCCGACGCGCGGTGTCCCCGCAGGACCACGGCCTCGAGAAGGCTCTGGACCACACGCTCATCGCGTTGTCGGCCGATGCGCTGGAGCACCAGCAGCCGGTGCGGATCCAGCTGCCCGTGCGCAACGTCAACCGCACCGTCGGCACGATGCTGGGCCACGAGGTGACCCGCCGGTACCCGGAGGGGCTGGCGGACGGCACGATCGACGTCACGCTCACCGGTTCCGCTGGCCAGTCCTGCGGAGCGTTCCTGCCTCGCGGCATCACCGTGCGCCTGCTGGGGGACGCCAACGACTACGTGGCGAAGGGACTCTCGGGTGGCACTGTCATCGTCCGCCCCGACCGCGCGGCCCCGTTCTCTGCGGAGCGCAATGTCGCCGTCGGCAACGTGGTGGCGTACGGGGCGACGTCGGGCCGGGTGCACGTGCGCGGCCGTGCCGGAGAACGGTTCTGCGTCCGCAACTCCGGTGCGACGGCCGTGGTCGAAGGCGTTGGCGACCACGCGCTGGAGTACATGACGGGCGGCACGGTGCTCGTCATCGGCCCGACGGGACGCAACCTGGCCGCGGGTATGTCCGGCGGGACCGCTTACGTGGTGGACCTGGTGCCGTCACGGCTCAACCCCAGCGTGGTCAGGACCGGCGAGGTGACGCTCTCGGCGCTGACGGACGACGACGTGGCGGTGGTCCACGACCTGCTCGTCCAGCACCGTGAGCTCACGGACTCCACGGTGGCGTGGCGTCTGCTGCAGGACTGGCCCTACGCCGCGCGCCGTTTCACGCGTCTCCTCCCGCGTGACTACGCGCGGGTCCTCCGGCTGCGCGACGAGGCGGCGACGGAGGGGCTCGACCCGGAGGGACCCGAGGTGTGGTCCCGGATCACAGAGGTGGCACATGGCTGACCCACGAGGCTTCCTGGTGAACCGGCAGCGAGAGCTGCCCGCCCGTCGGCCCGTCGACCTTCGGCTGCAGGACTGGCGCGAGGTGTACGAGGAGCAGGAGAAGGGCCAGATCGAGCGGCAGGCCGGCCGGTGCATGGACTGCGGGATCCCGTTCTGCCACACCGGGTGCCCGCTCGGCAACCTGATCCCCGAGTGGAACGACCTGGTGCGGCAGGAGGACTGGCGGGAGGCGTCGGAACGACTGCACGCGACGAACAACTTCCCTGAGCTCACGGGACGGCTCTGCCCGGCGCCGTGCGAGAGCGCGTGCGTCCTCGGCATCAACCAGCCGCCGGTGACCATCAAGCAGGTGGAGCTGAGGATCGCCGAGCGAGCGTTCGAGGACGGCTTTCTGCCGCCGCTGCCACCCGATCGGTTGAGTGGGCGCACCGTCGCCGTCGTCGGGAGCGGGCCGGCAGGTCTCGCGGCTGCGCAGCAGCTGACGCGTGCGGGCCACACCGTCGCGGTGTTCGAGCGGGCCGACCGGATCGGCGGCCTGCTGCGATACGGCATCCCGGAGTTCAAGCTGGAGAAGGCGGTGCTGGACCGGCGCCTCGAGCAGATGCGGGCCGAGGGCACCAGGTTCCGGCCCGGGGTCGCGGTCGGCGAGGACATCACCGGACTTCAGCTGCGCGACCGGTACGACGCCGTCGTCCTCGCGATCGGCTCGACCACCCCGCGCGACCTTCCAGTTCCCGGTCGTGGGCTCGGCGGCGTGCTGCAGG
>DASSTJ010000003.1:0-15676 GCA_035707965.1 Actinomycetales bacterium | reverse complement strand
GAAGGTGAGCTGCTGCTCGGTGCCGGACGAGTCGGGACCCTCGACGGCGATCCGGTCCGGCCAGCGCGCCGCAGCGCGGGTGACGAGCGTGCCGACGTCCACGTCAGTCCTCCTTCATGGTCATCGTGTCGTGGTCGTCGGTCGCCAGCGCCGCGTCGAGCACCACGCAGCCGTCGGTCGTGACGAGCACGGGGTTCAGGTCGAGCGATGCGCCGTCGGGCAGCGTGAGCGCGAGCGCGCTGACCGTCTCGAGCAGCTGGACCAGGCCCTCCTCGTCCAGCATCGGTGCACCTCGGTGCCCGCGCAGCAGCGGGGCGGAGCGCAGGCCGTCGACCATGCTGGCGGCGTCGCCCTCGGCGAGCGGCAGCAGTCGGAAGCTGGCGTCGCGCAGCACCTCGGTGAGGACGCCCCCCGCCGCGAGGCTCAGCACCGGCCCGAGCGGGCTGGGGGCGACGCCGACGAGCACCTCGAAGGCGTGGTCGCGCTGCGCCATCTGCTCGACGAGCACGCCGCTGCCGGGCGTGGCAGCACCGAGCGCCGCCATGCGGTCGAAGGCGTCGCCGGCGGACTCCGGCGTGACGCCCAGTGCCACGCCACCGGCCTCGGTCTTGTGCAGCAGCCCGGGGACGACGGCCTTGACCACGGCGAGACCGCCGACCTCGCGCACGGCTTCGGCGGCCGCTGCCGCACCGCCGACCAGCCGGCCCGGCGGGACGGCGACACCGGAATCGCGCAGCCAGGCCTTCAGGCCTGGCTCGTCCGTCCTGGTCGGACGCGCGAACTGCTTCTGCTGCAGCGGTTTCGTCCGCGGTCTGGTCGTCAGCCAGGACGCCGCGAGCGCACGCACGGCCCGACCCGGCGTCGGGTAGGCGGGCAGGCGAGCGGCCCGCAGGGCGGCCGTCGCGTCCGGTGCCAGGAAGTCCGCTCCCGTCCGGGTCACGACCACCGGTTTGCCCGTCCGCTCGGCCACCCGCTGCAGCGACTCGACGATGCCCATCACCTGCGTGCCGGTCAGCACGCAGAAGCACGCCACCACGGCGTCGACCCCGTCGTCGCCGGCGATGAGGTCGAGGCTGCGGTCGAAGAGCGTGGGGTCGCTCATCACCGTGGCGGTCACGTCCACCGGGTTCGCCGTGGCGCCGAACGCCGGCACGATCTCGTCCAGGGCCTCGCGCGTCGCCTCGGACAGCGTGGCCAGCCTCAGGCCGTGCTGCTCGATCGCGTCGGCGGCGAGGATGCCGGAGCCGCCGGACGTCGTCACGACCGCCACCCGCGGCCCGGCCGGCCGCCGTGGCGTGAGGAGCGCGTCCGCCAGGTCGAGCAGCTCGTCGACGTCGTGCGCGCGAGCGACCCCCAGCTGTCGCAAGACGTCGTCGACGACCCGGTCGGACGTCGCGAGGGCGCCCGTGTGGCTGGCGGCCGCGCGGCTGCCGGCCTCGCTGCTGCCGGCCTTCAGCAGGGCCAGGGGCTTGCCGCTCGCTGCGATCCGCCGGAGGCGCTCGCCGTCACCGAGCGCCTCGACGTACCCGATGAGCGCGTCGGTGCTCGCGTCGTCGGCCAGCGCCTCCAGGACCTCCAGCGCGCCGACGTCCGCCTCGTTGCCGGTGTTCACCGCGGCCGCGAGCCCGAGGCCCCGTTCGAGCGCCAGGCTGACCGCGCCGTAGCCGAGCGCACCGGACTGCGTGGCGAACCCCAGGCGTCCCGACGTGATGGGCACGTGCTCGGCGCCGAAGAGCGGGCTGAACGTCGCCACCTGGCCGTTCCCGAAGCCCACCGAGCCGATGCAGTTGGGACCCACGAGGCGCACTCCCGACTCCGCGGCGACCCTGAGGAGCTCGTCCTGGCGGGCCTGGCCCTCCTCGCCCGTCTCGGCGAAGCCGCTCGACATGACGACGCAGACGCCGATGCCGGCCCGGCCGGCCTCTCGCACCACGTCGGCCGTAGCCGCCGCGGGCACCATCACCAGCGCTAGGTCGACGCGCCCGGCAGCGGTCGCCTCGGTGAGGTCGGTGACGGCCGGGATGCCGCAGACCGTGCCGCCCTTGGGGTTCACGGGCACGATGCGTCCCGCGTAGCCGTACCGCTGCAGGTGCTCGACCGGCATTCGGCCCAGCGCGCCGGCGCGGTCGGTGGCGCCCACGACCGCGATCGCCGAGGCGTCCCAGAGGACGCTGAGGTCGGCGGTGCTCCCGTCCACGCCTGGCATCATCGGCCGGGCCGCCAGCGGGCGTGCCTCGTCGTCGGCGCGCCCTCGCGAACCAGCTGCAGCCGCGGTCGCGGTCCCTCCATGCGGCCCGTCGCAGGCGGCCGTGAGCCCGCTCGGAAGGGGGCCGGCCAGACGGCCCCCGGGCCGGCGTACTGCTGGTCTGCCGCCGCGTGCAGCGTCCACTGCGGGTCGTACAGGTGCGTGCGCCCGAGGGCGCAGAGGTCGGCGCGGCCGGCGAGCAGGATCGAGTTGACGTCGTCGGACGACGAGATGGCGCCGACCGCGATGGTCGCGACCTCGTGCCCCTCCTGGGCCAGCATGTTGCGGATGCGGTCGGCGTAGGGCGTCTGGTAGCTGCGTCCGTAGGCCGGCTGCTGCTCCGCCACCACCTGACCCGTCGACACGTCGACCGCATCCACCTGGTGGTCGGCGAACGCACGCGCGATGGCGACGGCGTCGTCCGCCTCGTTGCCGCCCGGGCACCAGTCGGTCGCGGAGATGCGCACGCTCATGGGCTTGTGCTCCGGCCAGACCGCCCGGACCGCGTCGAAGACCTCCAGCGGGTACCGCAACCGGTTCTCGAGCGAGCCGCCGTACTCGTCCTCCCGGTGGTTCGTGAGCGGCGACAGGAAACCGGACAGCAGGTAGCCGTGCGCGCAGTGCAGCTCGAGCAGGTCGAAACCGGCATCGTCGGCGCGACGGGCGGCCGCGACGAACTGCTCGCGGATCTCGGTCATCTGCTGGCGCGTGACCTCGGCCGGCACCTGGTTCGCGTCGGTCCACGGCAGCGCGGACGGCGCCACCACCGGCCAGTTGCCTTCCGGGAGCGGCTCGTCCATGCCCTCCCACATGAGCTTCGTCGAGCCCTTGCGGCCGGAGTGGCCGATCTGGGCGCCGATCTTCGCGTCGCTCCACGAGTGCACGAAGTCGACGATGCGCCGGTAGGCGTCGGTGTGCCCGTCGTCCCACAGGCCGGTGCAGCCCGGCGTGATGCGTCCCTCCGGGCTGACGCACACCATCTCGGTCATCACCAGGCCGGCGCCGCCCAGCGCCTTGCTGCCCAGGTGCGTGAGGTGGAAGTCGCCCGCGTAGCCGTCGGTCGCGCTGTACATGTCCATGGCCGAGACGACGACGCGGTTGCTCAGCTCGAGATCGCGAAGTCCGAACGGCTGGAACATCGGCGGTCGCACGTCCGTGCCCTCAGGCACGACACCGCGGCGCTGCTCGTGCTCGGCGAACCAGGCGTCGGCCCGAGCCACGAACTCCGGGTCGCGCAGCCGCAGGTTGTCGTGGGTCACGCGACGGCTGCGCGTGAGGATGTTGAACGCGAACTGCATCGGCTCCTGGTGCGTGTACTGCCCCAGGTTCTCGAACCACTCGAGGCTGGCCTGCGCCGCGCGCTGCGTCGACTCGACGACCGGTCTCCGTTCGGTCTGGTACGCCTCGAGCGCCTGCTCGATCGTGAGGTTCTCGTGCAGGCAGGCCGCGAGCGCGAGCGCGTCCTCCATGGCCAGCTTGGTGCCGGACCCGATCGAGAAGTGGGCGGTGTGGGCGGCGTCCCCGAGGAGGATGACGTTGCCGCGGTGCCAGGTGCGGTTGCGCACGGTGGTGAAGCTGATCCACTTGCTGTTGTTGGCCATCACCTCGTGGCCGCCGAGGAGCTCGGGGAACAGCTCGCGCACGCGCGCGATCGAGGCGTCGTCGCTCTCGCCCGGGGCGAAGCCAGGGGCGGACAGCGCGTCGAAGCCGGCGGAGCGCCACACGTCGTCGTGCATCTCGATGATGAACGTGCTGCCTCCCGCGTCGAACGGGTAGGCGTGCACCTGCATCACTCCGTACGGCGTCTCCTTCACCATGAACGTGAAGGCGTCGAAGACCCGGTCGGTACCGAGCCACATGTAGCGGCAGGCGCGGACGTCGAGGTCGGGGCCGAACGTGTCGGCGTACTTGGTGCGGACGGCGGAGTTGAGACCGTCCGCCGCGACGACCAGGTCGTACTCGGCACTCAGCTGGTCGACGTCGGGCGCCTCCGTGCGGAAGTGCAGCGTGGCGCCCAGGTCGCGGCATCGCTGCTGCAGGATCTCGAGCAGCCGGCGGCGACTCATCGCGGAGAACCCGTGGCCGCCAGAAGTCAGTACCTGACCGCGGTAGTGCACGTCGATGTCGTCCCAGCGAGCGAACTCGCGCTCCATCTGGCGGTAGATCTCGACGTCCGCGTGCTCGATGCCGCCGAGGGTCTCGTCGCTGAACACCACGCCGAACCCGAAGGTGTCGTCAGCGGCGTTGCGCTCCCACACGGTGACCTCGTGACGGGCGTCCAGCTGCAGGCAGAGGGCGGCGAGATAGAGGCCGCCGGGCCCGCCGCCGACAATCGCGATGCGCACGGCGACACGGTATGTTGCACGCCTGACGATCGTCAACCGAACGGGAGATGCCGTGACTGCTCGGAACCGGTTCGAGGGGTGCACCGCCCTGGTCACGGGTGGGTCGGGCGGCATCGGTTCGGCGGTCTGCCAGGGACTGGCGCGGGAGGGTGCGACGGTCGTCGTCGTGGACGTCGCCGAGGAGCCGGTCGACGCGCTGGTGCGGCAGCTGCGGGAAGCCGGTCACACGGCTGAGGGGCACGTGGTCGACGTCCGGGACGCTGATGCCGTCGCTCGGCTCATGGGTGACGTGCACGAGGCGCACGGTGGCCCCCACCTCGTCGTCACGCTCGCCGGCGGGTCGCTCGGCACGCCCAAGGAGCTGGACCGGATCGGCGTCGACGACCTCGACCTCGTGGTGGACGTCAACGTCAAGGGCACGTTCCTCGTGTGCCAGGCCGCCGCGCCGTTCCTCCGCGAGGCCGCCGCCGCGAACCAGCCGGCGGCGATCGTGACGACGTCGTCCATCGGGGGCCGCCAGCCGTCGCCGGTGACCGGGGTGCCCTACGCCGCGTCGAAGGCCGCCGTCGTGGGGCTCACCAAGCGGCTCGCCCGCGAGCTGGGGCCCGACGGTGTGCGTGTCAACGCCGTCGCGCCCGGGCTCTTCCTCACCGGCCGGCTGCAGGGCATGTACGACGCGATGCCGGACGCCGAGCGGAACGGGGTGCTCGACGCGATCGCGCTGGGCCGTTTCCCGGAGCTGCGCGAGATCGTCGACCCGGTGCTGTTCCTGCTGTCCGACGAGTCGAGCTACGTCACCGGCGTCGTGCTCGACGTCAACGGCGGCCGCTTCATGCCGCTCTAGCGCCAGCGCACGCCACGGCGTTCGACCGGTGCCCCGTTTCGCGCGAAAGGAGGCACCTCGTCGGGGTCGAGTGCCCCGTTTCGCGCGAAGCGGGGGGACGAGCGTCGGTTGCTCCTGTGCGGGGGACGGCCGTCGTGGGACTCAGGCGGTGGGGGACGGCGCGTTCTCGGCTGCCTCGGCGCGCAGGCGGTAGCGCTGCAGCTTGCCGGACAGCGTCTTGGGCAGCTCGTCGACCACCACCACGGCGCGCGGGTACTTGTACGGCGCGATGAGCTGCTTCACGTGCTCCTGCAGGGCCTTCTGCGTCGCCTCGCCCTGATCGGCGTCAGGACGCAGCACCACGTAGGCCGCGACGAGCTGGCCGCGGGCCTCGTCCGGCACGCCGATCACGGCGCACTCGACCACGTCCGGGTGCGACAGCAGCGCCGTCTCGACCTCCGGGCCGGCGATGTTGTAGCCGGACGACACGATCATGTCGTCACTGCGTGCCTGGTACCAGAAGTAGCCGTCGGCGTCCCTGATGTAGGTGTCGCCGGTGACGTTCCAGCCGTCCTGCACGTAGAGCTTCTGCCGCTCGTCGGCGAGGTAGCGGCAGCCGGTGGGTCCCTTGACCGCGAGACGGCCTGGCTCGCCGTCCGGCACCTCGTTGCCCTCGAGGTCGAGGACCGTCGCGACGTAGCCGGGGACGGGCTTGCCCGTCGAGCCGGGCCGGATGTCCTCGTCCGCGGCGGAGATGAAGATGTGCAGCATCTCGGTCGCGCCGATGCCGTCGATGATGCGCAGGCCGGTCGCCTCGAACACCGCGTCGGAGGTCGGCTTCGACAGCGTCTCCCCGGCCGACACCATGCGCCGCAAAGACGCGAGCTGCGGGGCCGACCCGGTCGACACCATGGCCTTGTAGGCCGTCGGCGCCGTCGAGAGGATGGTGACGCCGTGGTCGGCGACGTGCTGCGCCAGCTCGGCCGGTGTCGCCTTCTCGATGAGCAGGGCCGCGCCGCCCACGTGCAGCGGGAACACGAGAGCGGCGCCGAGCCCGAAGGTGAACGCGAACGGCGCGGTGGTGGCGAAGACGTCGTCCGCGGTCGGCTGGAGCACGTGCGTGCTGAACGTGTCGGCGTTGGCGAGCACGTCGCGGTGGAAGTGCATCGTGACCTTGGGCCGACCGGTGGTGCCGGACGTCGGAGCCAGCAGTGCCACGTCGTCCGCGGCGGTGGCGACGTCGTCGTGCGTCACGGGCTTGTCCGCGACGCGAGCGACCAGGTCGTCGTCGCCGGGTCCCCCGTAGGGCAGGACGCGCAGGTCCGGAGCCTGGTCGTCGCGTGCCGCGAGGAGGTCGTCGAGGAAGCGGTGGTCGCAGACGGCGAGGTCGGGCTTGGTCAGCTCGATCATCGTGACGAGCTCCGCCTTGCGCAGCAGCGGCATCGTCAGCACGACGACGCCGCCGGCCTTCAGGACGCCGAGCCACACGGCCACGAGCCACGGGTTGTTCGGGGCGCGGAGCAGGACGCGGTTGCCAGGCACCAGGCCGAGGTCGTCCGTGAGCAGGTTGGCGACCTGGTTCGAGCGGTCGAGCAGGTCGCCGTACGACCACGGCTCCTGGCCCGGGGCGAGGAGGCAGGGCCGATCCCGCCCGAGGCGCGCCACGGTGGCGTCGAGGAGACGGGTCGCGGCGTTCAGCCGGTCCGGGTACTGCAGCTCGGGCAGGCCGAAGAGCAGCTCGGGCCACTGGTCGGCCGGAGGCAGGTTGTCCCGGCAGAAGGTGTCGACGTGGGCGCTGGGGGACAGCTGCATGAGATCACCTCGGGTCGGGTGGACGGCCTCGCCAGTATGTCCGCCGCGTGACGACAGTCAACATACCGCGAGATGCCCGCTGGCTCGCTAAGGTCGCCTCGTGCCCTCATCCCTGCGCCTGGTCGGTGCCTGATGCCCGTCGAGCGCGACCCCGGTGACGCCGCCGCGCAGTCCCGGCCGCGATCCCTCATCGTCACGATCTTCGGTGCCTACGCCCGTGAGACGGACGGCTGGCTCTCGGTGGCTGGCCTGGTGCGGATGCTTGCCGCCGTCGGTGTGGAGGAGCCCGCCGTGCGCTCCTCGGTGTCCCGACTCAAGCGCCGCGGCGTGCTCGTCGCAGAGCGCCGCGACGGCGCCGCGGGCTACGGGTTGTCGCAGCAGTTCCGCACCGAGTTCGAGGAGGGCGACCGCCGCATCTTCTCCCGGCCGTCGGGGAAGCTCGAGGACGGGTGGGTCCTGGCCGCCTTCTCCGTGCCGGAGCGCGAGCGCCGCATGCGTCACCAGCTGCGCTCGCGGCTGACCTGGCTGGGGTTCGGCACCGTGGCGCCGGGGGTGCGGATCGCCCCGGCGCACCACGCCGACGACGCCCGCCGGGTGCTGGGCCGGGTGGGGCTGTCGCCGTACGTCGACCTCTTCCGGGCCGACTACCTCGACTTCGCCGACCTCCGGGAAGAGGTCTCGCGCTGGTGGGACCTCGACGAGCTCTCCTGCCAGTACGCCCGCTACGTGCAGACGTGGCAGCCGGTGCTCACGTCCTGGAAGCGCCGCCGCTCCATCCCGCCGCGCGAGGCGTTCGGTGACTACGTCGCGACCCTGGACGCCTGGCGGCGCCTGCCGTTCCTCGACCCCGGTCTGCCGGCCGAGCTGCTGCCGCGCGGCTGGGAGGGCACGCGGGCGGCCGACGTCTTCTTCGGCCTGCGGGAGCGGCTGGCCGCGCCGGCGCACGAGGTCGTGGACGACGTCAGATGACCTTGGCGGTCAGGACCCGAGGAGGAAGCGGACGGCGTCTGTGGGTGTCCACCCCTCCCGATGGCGCTCGAGCAGGCGGCGGGCGCCGTCGAGGTCGGCGCCCAGCGTGACGAGCGGCACCTCGTCGTAGCCGTCGCGACGCGTCTGACCGAGCCCGATGTCGGCGGTGAGCGCGTTGCACAGGCACTTTCGACCGACCGTGTCCTCGACCTTGCCTCCCTTGCGCACGTAGTCCTCCACCGGCTCGGCGGGGCAGCGGTAGCTGATCGACCCGTCGTCCTTCTCGAACGGCACGCGCAGGTAGCCCAGGTCGCACAGGCGCGGACGCGCCGCGTAGACGTCCGGGTCGGCCGCCGTCCCGGGCAGGACGGCGACCTTGAACGGGAAACCGGTCGGGGAGGCGGCCGCGTCCGTGCGGACCGTGAGAGTGCCGTCGTCCATCTGGCTCAGCAGCTCGCCGCGAACCTCGGCGGTGAGTCCCGACTGCTCCGTGAGGGCGAACAGCGTGCCGACCTGGACGCCCTCGGCTCCCGCGCGGCGAGCTGTTGCCAGCCCCTCCGGCGTGCCGTAGCCCCCGGCCACCCAGAACGGGAGGCCGACGGCAGCCACCTTGCCCAGGTCGGCGTCGTCTCGCGGCCCGAAGACCGGCTGGCCGGTCTCGTCGACGGTGAGTCGGCCGCGCGGTGGCGCGTTGTGCCCGCCGGCGGTCGGTCCCTCGACCACGAAGCCGTCCGGTCGGGTGCCGTCCTCGCGTGCCAGGTAAGCGGCGAGCACGTGCGCCGAGACGATGGCGAGGAACATCGGACGGCGTAGCGCACGCTGCACGTCGGTACCGAGGGATGCCGGGTCGAAGCTCACGCTGTGCCGGTGCGTCGCCCCGTCGACGTGCACGTCCAGCTCGGCCGCGTCGTGCCGAGCCAGGACGTCGAGGAGCCGGGGGATGTCGGTAGGGATGCCTGCTCCCATGAGGACGACGTCGACGTCCGCGAGCATCGCGCCGTAGAGCGCGAAGGGCGTGGCCATCTGCACCTTCTCCAGGAGGTTCACGCCGACGAGGCCGTCATGGCCCTCCTTGGCCAGCCACACCTCGACGAACGCGGCGACGACGGCCAGCTCGACCAGTGCCTGGTTCGGCCGCAGGCTCAGCTTGGTGACGGGCCGGTAGGGCGTGCCCGCCGGCCGGCCGCCCGGCCGGAAGAAGCGCTCCAGGACCCGCTCGGCGACCTCGGGCGCGGGGAAGTGCACCAGGGCGCGGCGGACGTGGCCACCATCGTCGCCGTCCTGCAGGCGGCGAGCCACCGTGACGTCGAGCGCGGTGCCGGACACGACCCCGAGCTGTCCCGCTTGGCTCACCTCGCGCGCGAGCTGCCAGCTGGACACGCCGATGCCCATGCCGCCCTGGATGATCTTCGGCAGCGGCCGTCGGAGGACGGCTCGTTCAGCAGCGTGCGTCGCGACGGTCATCGGCCCTCCTGGCTACGGTGGCGTAGGTTACGCAACCGTAGGTTCGCAGGAGCGCGGCGGCGGCGGCAGGGGCGAAGGTCCCGAGGTCGCCGTCGAAGCGGCAGCGTCGTGGGTGGGTGCCCCGCAACGGAGGCGACGCACCGCGTGGCCGCCGGTCAGTCCGGGACGACGGCGACGCCCTGCACCTCGACGAGCGCGTCGGCATCCCAGAGGCGGGCGACGCCGATGCCCGCCATCGCAGGGTAGTAGCTGCCGACGAGCCTCTTCCAGACACCGCCGATCTCCCGTGCGTGGGCGCGGTAGTCCTCCATGTCGACGGTGTACGTCGTCAGGGTGACGAGGTGCTCGGGCTCTCCGCCGGCAGCGCGCAGGCTCCCGAGCAGGTTGCCGAGCGCCACCTCGAACTGGGCGACGACGTCCCCTGGCGCCACCACCGCGCCGGACGCGTCGAGCGCGGTCTGCCCGGCGAGCCAGACCGTGCGACCGCCGCGCGTCACCACCGCGTGGTTGAAGCCGCGGGGCTGCGCCAATCCCTGCGGGACCACCACCTCGTGCGTCATGACTGCACCGCCCCACCGTCGACGTTGATGCCCTGACCGGTGATGCCGGAGTTGGCGACGCACGCCCACACCGCCTCGGCGACCTCGTCCGTGGTCACGAGTCGTCCGGTGGGCTGCTTGCGCTCGAGGATGCGACGGGCCTCCGCCTCGGTGCGGCCGGTCATCTCGACGATGCCTCGGACGGTCGCGTCGGTCATCGGGGTGTCGACGTAGCCCGGGCAGACGGCGTTCACGGTGACGCCGCTGCGGGCCAGCTCGGCCGCGGCTGCGCGCACGAGGCCCAGCACGCCGTGCTTGCTGGCGACGTAGGCGGAGATGTACGGCTCTCCGACCTTGGCCGCCACCGACGCGACGACGACGACGCGTCCCCAGCCGCGGTCGACCATGCCGGGCAGGGCCGCGCGCATCAGCCGGAACGGCGCGGTGAGGTTGAGGTCCAGCATGCGCTGCCAGTCGGAGTCGCTGGTCTTCACCACCGGTGCGGAGACGCCCGCACCCGCGTTGCAGATGAGGACGTCGATGCCACCCCACGCCTGGGTGACCGCGCGGACCAGCCGGCCGGGCGCTTCCGCGTCCATGAGGTCGTCCGGCAGGACCAGCACGTCGGTGCCGTCCGGGAGCGCGCCGGCCACCTGCTCGAGCTCGTCGCGGCTGCGCGCGGTCAGCGCCAGCCGGTGGCCCTCGTGCGCCAGCCGCACGGCCACGGTCGCGCCGATGCCCCGACCGGCGCCGGTGACGAGTGCGCGGGGACGGTCGGAGCCGACCGCGGGCGGACTACCGTGGGCTGCGACGTCGGAGGCGCTCGGCATGCGGTGATGCTAGCCGGTGAGCCGCACGCACCCGCCTCTGGTGTTAACGTCTCGTGACGACAGTCACGGAGGCGACATATGGGCCTGGACGCCGTCGGACGACGACCCGCAGGCCCGCCCGTCAACGTGTCGGCGGCCGCTCGACCAGGGGGCCGCCGCGAGAGTGGGAGCAGGTCATGACGTCGACAGCGCTGGTGCTCGATGCGGTGCGCACGCCGTTCGGCCGCAACCGCGGAGGGCTCTCGACGGTCCGCGTCGACGACCTCGCCGCCATGCCGCTGCGTGAGCTGGTGGCCCGCCATGCCGAGGTACTGGACGCCTCGCGCATCGAGGACGTCGTCTACGGCGACACGAACGGTGCCGGCGAGGACAACCGCAACGTCGCGCGTATGGCCGCGCTCCTTGCCGGCCTGCCCGCCACGGTGCCGGGCACCACCGTGAACCGCTTGTGCGGCTCCGGTGGCGAGGCGGTGGTGCAGGTCGCTCGCGCGATCCGGTGCGGAGACCTGCAGCTCGCCGTCGCTGGGGGTGTGGAGGGAATGAGCCGCGCCCCGTACGTCGTCCCCAAGCCGGACGAGGCTCTGCCGCGGCGCATGGAGATGGTGCAGACGACCATCGGGTGGCGGCTGGTGAACCCGACCTTCCCGGCCAGCTGGACGACGTCCCTCGGTGAGGCCGCCGAGCGGGTGGCCACCGAGCTGGGCATCGGCCGGCAGGCGATGGATGAGTGGTCGGTGCGCTCCCACGTGCTGGCGCACGAGGCGTGGGAGAAGGGCCTGCACGACGACTACGTGATGCCGGTGGAGACGCCGACCGGCCAGGTGGTGCGGCGCGACGAGTGCATCCGTCCCGACAGCACCCTCGAGACGCTCAGCCGGCTGCGCCCGGCGTTCACGAAGCACGGCACCGTCACGGCGGGCAACTCGTCGCCGATCAACGACGGCGCGATCGCGATGCTGATGGGCACCCAGGAGGTCGCCGCCGAGCTCGGCGTCGAGCCGCTCGGCCGGGTCGTCGCCTCCGCGGCTGTGGGGGTCGAGCCCGACCGGTGGAGCCTGGGGCCGGTCCCCGCGATCGCGCAGGCGCTGCAGCGGGCCGGCCTGAAGCACTCCGACGTGCGGCTGTGGGAGCTCAACGAGGCCTTCGCCGCCATGGTGCTGTCCGTGCTGCACACCGAGCCGCGGATCGACGTCTCGCGACTCAACCCGCACGGCGGTGCGATCGCCATCGGTCACCCGCTCGGTGCGTCGATGCCCCGCGTCGTCGTCGACTGCCTCCGGGAGCTGCGGCGCCAGGGCGGCGGTATCGGTGTCGCCGCCGCCTGCATCGGCGTGGGTCAGGGCATGGCGATGGTGCTCGAGGCCTGACGCCGGAGAGAACAACTCGGTCGGCAGGCGACCTGAACGCAACCGACGGAACGACGAAGGAGAACGATGGCCGACGACGCACCTGACAACGCCGAGCCGGGACGGGTGTCGGACGCCGACTCGTCGCCCCGCGTCTACTCCGACCTGACGTACGAGCTGCGTGAGGGGTGCGTCGCGGTCATCACGATCAACCGGCCCGAGCGGTACAACGCGTTCCGCGGCAAGACCGTCGACGAGCTGCTGCACGCCTTCAAGCGCGCGTGGACGAGCCGGGACGTCGGTGTCGTCGTGCTCACCGGGGCGGGCGACAAGGCGTTCTGCGCGGGCGGCGACGTGAAGGAACGCGCGGAGACCGGGAGCTACGGCGAGACCGAGTGGGGCACGTTCGAGATCGAGCGGCTGCACCGGATGATCCGCGACATCCCCAAGCCGGTCATCGCGGCGGTCAACGGCGTCGCGGTGGGCGGCGGCCACGTCCTGCACGTGCTGTGCGACCTGACGGTGGCCTCGACGAACGCGACCTTCGGCCAGGCCGGTCCGCGCGTCGGGTCGTTCGACGCCGGCTTCGGCAGCGCCTACCTGGCCCGGGTCGTCGGCGAGAAGCGGGCCCGGCAGATCTGGTTCCTGCTCGAGCGCCTCGACGCGGAGACGGCCGAGCGGTGGGGCCTCGTGAACCTCGTCGTGCCGCCGGAGCAGCTGCTCGACAAGGCCGTCGAGTGGGGCACGACCATCTGCTCGTACTCGCCCACGGCCATCCGCTTCCTCAAGCACTCGTTCAACGCCGACACCGACCACCAGTCCGGCGTCTCGCACGTCGCCTTCGACGGGCTCGAGTTCTTCGTGCACAGCGACGAGGGCATGGAGGGCGCCCGGGCGTTCGCCGAGAAGCGTCAGCCGGACTTCAGCCGGTACCGCTGACGCCGCCACGAGGGACCCGGAGGTCGAGTGAAGGGACCGAGGACTTCTCGGTGGGTCTTGCGGTCGTTGTCGGTGGGCTGAGGGAGGATGCCGCTGTGAGCATCCCCGTGACGGACACCCTCGAGCTGCGTAAAGCCCGAGGCGCCTTCTTCACCCCGGATGTCGTTGCCCGCTACGTGACGGAGTGGGCGGTACGCAGCTGCGACGACCAGGTTCTCGAGCCGTCGTGCGGCGAGGCTGCCTTCTTGGTTGAGGCAGGTCACCGGCTTCGGGCTCTTGGAGCGACCGGCGCGCTGGCGTCTCAGCTCCACGGCGCCGAGATCCATGCTTCGTCGGCGCAGGTCGCCCTCGGCCGGGTGAGACGGGAGGGCTTTGACGCCCGTGTGCGGGTCGGCGACTTCCTGGCCGAGGAGCCGAGGCAGTACTACGACGCTGTGATCGGCAACCCTCCCTACGTGCGCTACCAGGACTTCACGGGTGAGGCGCGTGTGACGGCGAAGCGGGCGGCCCTGCGAGCAGGCGTCACCCTGACTGGCCTGGCAAGCAGCTGGGCGGCATTCACCGTTCACGCTGCGATGCACGTGCGAAGCGGAGGTCGATTGGGCCTCGTCCTGCCGGCAGAGATGCTGAACGTGAACTACGCCGCGCCGATCCGCTCCTTCTTGATGCGAGAGTTCGCCCGCGTGAGGCTCGTCCTCTTCACCGAGCGCGTCTTCCCGGGAGTCATGGAGGACGTGGTGCTGCTGCTGGCAGAGGGCCGTGGTCGCGGGTCGGCTCGGCACTGCGAGGTGCTTCAGGCGCACAACGGTGAGTCGCTCGCTGGCCTCACCGAGATCGACGTCCGCCGGTGGACTCCACCCGCTCACGACAGGTGGTCTTCGGCGCTCCTCGATGTCGACGCCGCCGGCCCTTACTCCGAGCTGCTCGAGTCTGACGATGTCGTGATGCTCGAGGAGTGGGGAGATACCACGCTTGGGATGGTGACGGGGAACAATGCCTACTTCGCGTTGTCCACGGCGCAGGTGCTCGAACACGGACTCAGCGCCGAGGACGTGGTCCCGGTGTCGCCGCCCGGGAGCCGGCACCTTCGCAACCTCTCGTTCTCAAAGACCGCTCTGGCGGCCATGTCGGAAGCCGGTGAACGCACCTGGCTCTTCCGACCTCATGAGCCGTCTGCTGCCGCGCAGCGATACATCGCCCTCGGTGAGGCGAGCGAAGTGCACCGGGCCTACAAGTGCCGTGTCCGTGATCCCTGGTGGCAAGTTCCGTTCCAGCGACCGGCCGACCTGCTGTTGACCTACATGAACGCCGATACACCTCGGCTGTGTGCGAACTTGGCGGGTGTGCACCATCTGAACTCGGTGCACGGGCTGTACCTGCGGCCGGGACTGCGCGGCATGGGCCGAGGACTGCTCGCGTTGGCGTCCCTCAATTCCGTGTCGCTGCTCGGAGCAGAGTTGGTGGGACGGTCCTACGGTGGCGGTGTCCTCAAGTTGGAGCCCCGGGAGGCGGACCGTTGGCCAGTCCCCTCGCCGCGCCTGGTGGACGAGCGAGCTGCTCGACTGAGGCAGGTGCGACGGCGGGTGCGCGCGCTGGTGGTGACCGGCCGGGTGTTCGACGCGTCAGAACTCGTCGATGACGCCCTCTTCGGAGACCGTGTGTCGTTGTCCTCGTGGGTGGCGATGAGACGTGGGCGAGCGAGATTGCATGATCGTAGAGTCTCCCGGTCGAAGTCGCGCTAAGGCCGTCCGGCCTCTCGACGCAGCCGGCGAGCGTCGGCGTGGAAGTTGACCGGGGTCCGCTCCAACAGCTCGTCGCACATCACCGTGAAGAAGCGGCCCGGGTCGAGCGCCGCTGGTACCTGGCTCCGTCGGAGCCTGACGGGACGCATGTGGTGCACCTCGTGCGGGACGAGCTCCTGGGCGAGCCGGAGCTCGGCGTCCGACTCGACGATGTTCTCGTCGTCGCTCGCTCCGGGCTCGAGAGGGCCGGCCGCCACGTCCTCCTCCACCCCCGGTGCCTCCGACTCGGGTGTGAGGTCCGGCAGGATGAGGGCCACGGCGTCGTAGGCGTCCTCTTCCCGCCCGAGCTTAGCGAGAAGGTCAATGAGCCACTCTGCAATGTCTGGTTCCGACTCCAACGCCACGGCGCTGAGTGCGTACACGAAACCCAAGGCAGCCTGTGGATGTCGCGCCCGCAAGTTCTTTGCGTCGCCGTAGCTCTCCTCGACGCGGTTCGCCGCGTTCTTCCTGAAGGAGGAGTCCATCCTCTTGCACGGGAACCGCCAGCAGCAGACCGAGGGTGTCGTAGTCGGGCTCGAAGCACGTGGTGTCTCCCTGGCGGACCCACGGGTTCGCGTGCCGT
>DASSTJ010000002.1:0-44093 GCA_035707965.1 Actinomycetales bacterium | reverse complement strand
TCGCTGGGGACGATGACCAGTCGACCACCTCGCAGCTGCCCTTCCAACGGGTCCAGGAGCATGGCGCTCACCCGACGCGCGCTCTCGTCCGCACTACCGCGCGCCGCGTCGAGCATCTCCTCGCTGCCCCGGCCAGAGGCCAGCCTCGCCAGGGCGAACTGAAGGTGTGCCACCTCACGAAGGCAGCCGCTCAGACTGCCCAGAGCGGTCACGACCGGCGCTGCCCGGCGCACCGGCCTCGCGCCACCACCGGTCGCGCCTGTCAGCGTCACGGCGCCGAGCTCATCCCCCCGAGCGAAGAGATGGACGAGCGTGCCGTCCGGCAGCGCGTCGCCGACCTCAGCGGCCTGAGCGACGGACGTCGTCCGGACGTCGAGCGCCCGTACGGAGTGACTGGCTCGGACGACCTGACGCTCGACCCGCGTGCGCGCAGCGTGGAGGGCGGACGTGGGCTTGCCCTCCATGCGCGCCGTCACGATCTCGTCGCTGACGCGACGCAGCTCGTCGAGTGCCGCCGAGAACTGGATGTCCTTGGGTGGACGGACCGGTCGGGCGATCAGGTTCTGCGCCCGCCACCGCTCGAGGATCGCGAACAGCTGGGACGGTGACGCGGCGCCCCATGCCAGATCGACACCGAGCCTCGCAAGGTCGAGACCGAGGTTCGGGACGTGGATCTGCATGTCCGACGCAGCGAGCGTGGCCCGGCGGCGTTCGAGCACGTCCATTCCCCGCTCGACAGCAGCGAGGGCTCCGGACACGTTGCCCTCGGCCCGTCGCAGGAGCGCCGTGGCGTGCCATCGGCGCAGCTCGATCTGGTGGCCCCGCGACCGGTCGCGCGCCAACGGGTCGAGGAGCGCCTTGGCCCTCCCCGCCATGCCGTGAGCCAGGGCCAGCCGGGCTCCGGTCAGGCGGGCGTCACCCGCAGCCTCGCGCCACCCGGCGGCGTCCAGGGCGTGGAGCAGCTGTTCGGCGCGGCGCCGAAGGCCGGGCCCGTGCTGACCGGACGCCTCACGCGCGAGGAGCTCGAGGTGTCGAGCGAGTAGCGCCCACGGCCCGCGCTGCTGCCGAGTCGCCTCGCGCCGGGCCGCGAGTGCTTGCGCGACCGCGGTTCTCGGGTCTCCGGATTCCAGGGCCGCTCGACCGAGAAGCAGCCGACACTCCATCGCGTCGGTGGCCTGCCCCGTGCGCCGGAACTCCTCCAGCGCTTCGGCGGTCAGGCGACGGGCGTCCTCCGCCATCCCGACGGACAGGAGTACCCGGGCACGATCGACGGCGCGCTCCGCCTGGCCGACGCCGTGCCTGTCGAACTCCGGATCGGCCTCGTCGAAGAGCGTCAAGGCACCGACCGCGTCCCCACGCCGTGATGCCAGGAACCCGAGATTCCACGTTGACATCGCCACGTCCAGACCGCGGCCGAGCGAGTCGTCGATCTCTCTGGCCCGTCGCAGATCCGTCTCCGCGGCCTTTACCTGCCCCTGGTACGCGAGCAAGACACCGCGGTTGCTGCAGACCCGCGACTCCCAGGCGAGGTCGTCGTGCTCTCGAAGCACCTCGACAGCGGACGAGTAGGCGACGAGTGCGGCGGCCGACCGGCCACAGCGTTGGAGGATCAGGCCGTGCTGGGCCAGGAGCCGGGCGCCCTCGACACCGTCGAGCACCGTGGACGCCAGACCCGACTGACGCAGGGCGGACCTCACCTTGCCGGCGTCCAGCAGCACGAACGACAACGTCATGCGCGCCTCGGCGGCGCTGTGGTCATCGCCCCGTCGGAGCGCGAGCCGCACGGCCCGGCGCAGCTTCTCCTCGGCGACGGCGATCTCGCCGGTGGCCCGAGCCGCGAGGCCCTGCGCCCGCAGCGCGGTCGTCGTCGCGGCCCCGTCCCGCTGTCGGCGCGCGAGCACGAGCGCCTCGCCGGCCAGCGCGGTGGCGGCCGCGGGGTTCTCGCCGACGAGGTCGAGCGCCCGTGCCGCCACAGCGGAGGCGGGTTCGGCCTGTCGTCCGGGCGTGCGCGACCGAGCACGCCCGGCCACGTGCTCCACGACGTCCGTCATGCCTGGCGCTACAGCGTGACCCAGTCGGTACGCACGCGACGGCCACCTTCGGACTGCAGCTTCAGCCGCACGGGACCGGCCGACACGGTGGCGTCGAACCGACCGAGGTCATCCACGTCGACCTGCACGAGCTCGGTCAGCGTCTGCACCCACACGGAGTCCACCGGACCCGTCACCTGGCCGACCAGCGCCCACCCGTGCCGTTCCCGCCGCGCGCCGACCTCGACCTCGAGCCGGTTGTCGGCGAAGGAGAACCATCGCTGGGCGTCGTCGAGCACGGGCTGGGCACGCACCGGCGTCAGCTGCTGACCCTGCAGCAGAGGTAGCAGCTCCTCGTCGATCGTGCGGGTGGTGAACGCCGCCCTCGCCGCCTCCTCGACGTGTGCCGGCGGCGGGTCGACCTGGTCGAAGACGTCGGCCACCGCCAGCAGCACCACTTCGTGCTCGATCATCAGATCCCTGTCTCGATGGTCGTCGTCTCGCCGAACCAGCCCTGCTCGTCCAGCACCTTGCGCAGCTTGTCCAGGCACCGCCCGCGGGTGGGCCCGATGCTGCCCACCGGCAGTCCCAGGGCCTCGCTGACCGTCTCGTACCGGGGTGGTGGCGACGCCGACAGCACCCGCAGCAGGCGCTGGCAGCGGTCGTTGAGCTGCAGGACCGCCCGGTACAGCTGGGCGTCGCGCTCGCGCGTCAGCAGTGACTCCTCGATGGAGGGCGCTGCATCCGGCAGCAGCACGAGGTCGGCGTCGCTCGAGCGCTGGACCGCCTGCCCGCGCACTTTCGCCAGCCGCAGCGCCTCGCGCCGCGCGGTGGTGCCGAGCCACGCGCCCACGCGCTCGGGCTGCTGCAGCCCGTCAAGGTGCTCGACCAGCCGCAGCCAGGTCGTCTGGACGACGTCGGCGGCGTCCGGCTCGGTCAGCCGGAAGGACCGCGCCACGGCCCACACCAGCCGGTTGTACCGGGCGACGATGCCGTCCCAGGCCTGCTGGCTCCCGGCGGCCGCCTCCGCGACCAGGGCGGCCACGACGTCCGCCTCGGGGTCTCTCAAGGGAGGAGCCGCCTGGGCGACGGACCCGCTGACGCCGCTCGCACGCACGTCGCTCGGCACAGGATCAGGGACCATGAGCACCTCCGACGGACCAGGACCAAGCGCCCAGTCTGGCGCAGCGGGCCCGTCAAGGACAGGGCTTTTGCGCAGGTCGCCACATCGGATCACATCCCATCAGAGCGGACCGGCTCCGCGGTGATACATCGTGCGGCCAAGGGCTGCCGCCGTGAGGCTCCGCGATCCCGTCCGCAGCGCGAGACCGGACGTCGAGGACATCCCGGACGCCGATACCCTCGCCTGCATGCCGACCGCTCGCCTCACGCGCCGCCTCACCGCCCGCGACCTCGCGCTCGTCGCCTCGTTCGCCGCCCTGATCGCCGCGCTGGGACTGCCGGGCTCGCTGTACCTGTTCGGCGGCGCGGTGCCGATCACGCTGCAGACGCTGGGCATCATGCTGGCCGCCTCGGTGCTCGGGGCCCGGAGAGGGGCGCTCGCCGTCCTCGTGCTGCTCGTGCTCGTCGCGGCCGGCCTCCCGCTGCTGTCAGGCGGACGCGGCGGCCTCGGCGTGTTCGCGGGGCCGACCGCCGGGTACGTCATCGGGTTCCTCCCCGGCGCATTCGTGACCGGGTGGTTGGTCGACCGCTTCCTGCCCCGGTACCCCGTGTCGTGGGGCCTGGCGGCCAACGTCCTGGGCGGCATCGTGGTCGTCTACCTCGTCGGCGTCCCCGTGCTGCACGCCGTCACGGGCATCGGCTGGGGCAAGGCGCTGATGACCGGTGCCGTCGTGTTCCTGCCGGGCGACGCGGTCAAGGCCATCGTCGCCACGGTCGTCGCCGCGGGCGTGCACCGCGGCTACCCCTCCGTGCGCGAGGTGCGCGAGCCGTCGTCGGACGAGCTGCGCGTCGGCTGACTGCGCGGTGACGCCGCCCTCATGACCGACGGTCCAGGCGACGACGTCTCAGGTCAGGGCACGCCGGAGCGGGCGCCAGACGACGCCGACGTGGAGCTTCCTGCGCCAGGGCGGCTCGTGGAACGGGTGCTGGCCCGCCTGGAGGGCCGCGCGACCGGGCCGCTCGTGGTGCTCGACGCGTCCTGGCCGTCGGCTCTGCGCGAGCACGCGCTCGACGACCTGGCCCAGGCAGCCAGCGACGGCCGCCTCCGCGGCGACGACCTCGTGCTCTTCACGTCGGGCTCAAGTGGCACGCCGCGGGCCGTCGTGCGCACCGCAGCCTCGTGGCGCGCGAGCCTGCAGCCACTGAGTGACCTCACCGGCATCGGTACGGGCCAGGTCAGTGGCCCGGTGTGGGCACCGGGTCCCCTGACGTCCTCGCTCTTCCTCTACGGCGCGGTGCACGCCGCGTGGGCCGGGCTCGGATGGGCCTGCGGCCGGCCGGACGCCGCGGCCGTCCAGGATGTCGACGCCGCCCACGTCGTGCCGACCCAGCTCGCGGACGCGCTCGATGCCCGCGAGCGAGGGCTGCTCCCTCGGCTGCGCACGGTCGTCGTCGCGGGAGCGCACCTGCCCACGTCCCTCTGGAGCAGGGCGCGCCGGCAGGGGCTGCGAGTCGTCGAGTACTACGGCGCCGCCGAGCTGTCGTTCGTGGGCTGGCGTGACGAGCCGGGTCCGTTCGACGCGTTCCCCGGCGCGGCCACCCGGGTGCACGGCGACGGAACGCTCTGGGTGCGGTCGCCCTACGTCGGCCGTGACTACCTCGACGCCGGCGCCGGTGGCCCCTGGCGCCAGCACGACGGCTGGCACACCGTGGCCGACCTGGCGAGCAGGGACGGCGACGGCTGGTGGCTCGTCGGCCGTGGCCGCGCAGCCGTCACGACCGGCGGGCACACCGTCGTCGTCTCCGAGGTCGAGGCGGTGCTGCGTGACGTCCCCGGCGCGACGGACGTCGTCGTGCTGGGCCTCGACCACGATCGGCTGGGGCAGGTCGTGGTGGCTGTCGTCCGCCCGGCGGGCACGGACCTCTCCCTCCGGCACCGGATGGAGCAGGTAGCGCGCTCGCTGCCGGCGCCCTCGAGGCCGCGCCGCTGGCTCCGCGCCGACGCGTTGCCGCTGCTGCCGTCGGGCAAGGTCGACCGTGCGGCGCTCGGCGCCCTGGCAGCGACCCTGCCGCCGCTGCCCTGACGCTGGGCGCAGACACTGTGGCGCTACGCCGTCGGAGGCTGCGCCGAGGGGTGCTGCGGGTACGCGGCGCCCTCGAGCGGCATCAGGATCCAGAGCACCGGGTAGATGAGGATCTGGCTGCCGGGCAGCACCATGAGCAGCAGCACGAACAGCAGCCGTGCAGCCCAGGGGCCGATGCCGAAACGGCGTCCGAGTCCGGCGCACACACCGCCCAGCAGCCGCTGGTCGCGTGGCCGGAGCAGACCCTGACGGGCAAAGCTGCCGTGGATGTCGTTCACGTCTGTCGTTCCTTCGTCTGGGTGCCGGGGCCGTTCCCCGACACCGCAACTCTCGCTCGGTCGACAGGTCCCGCACATCGGGCGCCACCCTGGTTCGCACCCTGATCGCGCCGGCCAGGGCTCAGGGTCAGGCGCCCGAAGCCGGACGGTCGACGGTCGTCAGTCGTCGACCCCCCGGGCCACGAGCGCCTCGCCCAGCCGGTCGGCGTGCCGCATCGTGCGCACCACCACGGGCACCAGCAGGGCACGTGGGCTGCGCTCCAGCCCTCGGGCTCGACGTGCGTCGCGTGCGTCGGAGAGCGTGTCCACGAGCACGGGCACAGCACGGATGGTGAGGGCCAGCAGCAGAGACACGCGCTGCGGGTCGACGCCGACGTGCCGCAACGGCGACAGCAGCCACTCGAACAGGTCCAGGAGAGCGGTGGTGCGCGTCGTCAGAGTCACCAGCCCAGCGGTCGCGACGAGGACGAGCATCGTGCCGACCACCACCACGGCCGTCCGCCACCCCGCCGTCCACCACTGGAACGGCAGCAGCACCACCACGACCCACCGCAACGGCCACACCTGACGCAGCAGGTCGCGCGGCGAGAGGGCGGCCAGCAGGTACAGACCGACGACCAGCCCGGCCGCGACCGCCACCGCCACGGGCGTCCGCAGCAGCACCAGCACGACCGCGCCGAGCGCGAGCACCAGCAGCTTGGCGCCGGCCGGTGCACGGTGCACGGTGCTGGTGCCCGGCCGGAACAGGCCGATCACGGTGAGCCGCCGTCACCGAGTCGGCCGCCGGACAGCCCCCTCGAGAGATCACGGTAGAACTGGACGGCGCTCTCCGGCGTCGCGTCGTGCACGACCTCGCCGTCGTCGACGACCAGCACCCGGTCGAAGCCCTCCAGCAGGTCGAGGTGGTGCGTCACCAGGACGACCTGTTGCGGCAGCTCGCGCAGCAGGGACGCCACCCGCTCGCTGTTGCGCAGGTCGAGGAGCGTGGTCGGCTCGTCGCAGACCAGCACCGTCGGCTCGGTGACGAGCACAGCAGCCAGGGCGAGCAGCTGCTTCTGGCCACCGGACAGCAAGTGCGCCGGCTGGTCGGCGTGGTCCGCGAGGCCGAACCGGTCGAGCACCTCGCGCACGCGGCGGTCCCGTTCGGACGACGACAGCCGGAGGCGGCGCAGCGAGAACCCGACGTCCTCGGCGACGGTCGGCATGACGATCTGCGCGTCCGGGTCGGTGAACACGAAGCCGACCCGTCGACGCACCTCGGCACCCTCACGCCGCGTGTCGTGCCCCTCGACAAGCACCCGACCCCGCGTCGGGACGACGAGACCGTTGAGCAGCCGGGCGAACGTCGACTTGCCCGAGCCGTTGGCCCCGATCACACCGATCCGCCGTTCGGACAGGTCGAGCGTCACGTCGCGCAGCACCACGCGTTCGCCGAAGCGGTGGCTGACCTCGTCGAGCTCGATCATCCGACGCGCTCCACCAGCGTGGCGACGCCCTGGCCGCCACCCACGGCGCACGTGGCGACGCCGAAGCGGGGGCCGCCGGAGCGCACCATCGTCGCGAACAGCCGCACCATGAGCAGCGCGCCGCTCGCCCCCCACGGGTGCCCGAGAGCGATCGCGCCGCCGTCGGGGCAGCACCGGTCAGCGTCTGCTCCGAGCGGGTCCAGGCCGAGGGCGTCAGTGCAGGCCAGGACCTGCGAGGCGAACGCCTCCGTCATCTCGAACGTGCCCACGTCGTCGGTCGTGAGGCCCGCTGCCTCCAGCAGGCCCCGCACCGCCGGCACCGGGCCCAGGCCCGGCACGTTGGGGTCGACGCCCGAGACGACGTGAGCGCGGACCGCCAGCCCTGGCAGCCCCAGCGTCGATCGCAGGCTTTCCGGCACGAGCGCCACCGCTGCAGCGCCGTCACTGATGCCGCAGGCGTTGCCAGCAGTCACGGTGCCACCGCGCGTGAACGCGGGGCGGAAGCGGCTCAGGACGGCCTCGGTGATGGCGCGAGGACGCTCGTCGTGGTCGACGCCCGCCACCGTCACCAGCTCCGCGTCGAACCGACCTCCGCTCGCCGCTGCCACCGCTCGGGCGTGCGAGCGGGCAGCGTACGCGTCCTGCCGACGACGGGAGACGCGCGCGTGCTCGGCCAAGGCGTCCGCCGCCTCCCCCATGCCGGGGTCGCCCAGCTCGTCCGGGGCGAAGCGGGCGCGATCGTACGCGCGTCGGCTCCCGTCCGGCTGCAGCGCGAGTCGTGTGGGTGCGGTGCTCGCGCTCTCGGCACCACCGGCGAGCACGATGCCGTGCCCGGCCAGGACCGAGCGGGCGGCCACCCCGATCGCGTCGAGCCCGCTGCCGCACTGGCGGTCCACGGTCAGCCCGGGTACTCCCCGGCCGAGACCCGCCGCCAGCGCCGCGACCCGCGCCGGGTCGCCCCCCGGACCCATGCAGTTGCCCAGCACCACGTCGTCCACCTCGAGCCGGACGTCGGCGCGGACCCGGCCCAGCTCGCCGACCAGCGCGGAGAGGACCGGTGACGCCAGCCCGACGACGTCCACACCGCTCAACCTGCCGCCCTTGGTGCCCACCGGGGT
Organism: Actinomycetales bacterium; assembly: GCA_035707965.1. GTDB lineage: Bacteria > Actinomycetota > Actinomycetes > Actinomycetales > Angustibacteraceae > DASSTJ01. Next base: position 35,995 of record DASSTJ010000002.1, on the reverse strand, counting down.
TCGGCGAGCTGCCACCACGACCGGTGTGCGGGGGTCGCTCACCGCGGCGGTGAGCAGCGTGGGTCTCGGCATGGCCTTCTCAGCGTAGGCGCTGGCGGCGACGGCTCTGGCCGCCGTCCAGCGGCGGCCGACGTGCACCTTGTGCTCAGGGTGCGCGCGTGGGGCGGCCCAGCCGCACACCGTGCGGAGAAGGTGCACAGGTGACGGCAACCTTGCTCTGGGAGTGCACGCCCACGCTCACGGGTCCTTCCAGGTGAGCCGGCGCCGAGAATCCTCAGCCGAACTTCGCCTGCCCCCACGCCGCCAGCAGGCCGATCATCAGCAGCGCTCCAGGCACGAGGGTCGGGCTCGGGCGCCGCCAGCCACGCCGGCCGGACGGCGTCGTGACCCGCAGCAGCTGCTCGACGGCGAACGCCGCCTGCTCCGGGGTGGCCTCCGGCGCGGCAAGGTGGTCGGCGTAGCGCACGACGGCTTGCGGCGGGAGGGCCAGCGCGTCGCTCGGATCGGTGAGGCGCAGGACGACCGCCGAGCGACCCGGCGTGACCGCCTGGATCCGCTCGACGGGGAGCAGCTCGTCGAACCACCGACCGCGATGGAGCAGCGCTCCCGGTCGTGAGTCGAGCGGCGGGCGGTTGAGGCCGGCGAGGAAGACCAGCGCCTCGGCCAGGGGGAAGCCGCCGAACGCGATCGGGAACAGCTCGGCCCAGCCCGCCTCCCCGTCCAGCAGCCAGCGCGCAGCCGGGTACGCCGAGAGCGCGAGCGCGCAGGCCAACGCAGGCCCGAACGGGGACACCACCGCGAGGGCGCGCGCCAGGATGGCGTCCCGCCGCCTCTCTCGCCGCGCCTTCTCGGGCCGGCTCCGGTACGGCGACGGGCCTCGTTCACGACGAGTGGCACCTGGCCCCCGCACCCGCGTGCGCACGCCCAGGGCACGGTCCTTGAGCGCCGGCCAGCTCCAGGGGTCCCGGGAGCCGCCGAGCGACGCGAGCGTCGCCCCGTCGTCCAGCATCAGCAGCACCGGGTCACCGTCGCGGCGCAGCCCGACGACGGTGACGGGCAACCCACCGTCGACCGCGAGCGGGAGGTCCGGCGGCGCAGGGATGTCGTCCTCGTCGAGCTCACCGAAGGCCTCGACCTCACGGTCCGCCCAGGCAGCCAGCTCGCTGTCGCTCAGCGTCGAGACGTCCGGAGGCTCGACGTCCAGCTCGCCCTCCAGCTCGTCGTCGAAGGCGTCGTCTTCGGCGACGTGCGCCTCTGCCCGGTCGAGCGGGAGCAGCAGGGAGCTGGGTCCGACGTCGCGCACCATGCTCAGCGGACGGGCGAAGTCGCGGTCGTCCAGCGTGGTGAGCAGGAGACGTGACCGCTGTCGGCCCACTCGGAGCCGGACGGCCGGCCCACCGTGGCGTGCGAGTGCGGACCGCCTGCTGCCGCGGCTCCACAGCCGGCCGGCGACGCTGAGCAGCACGGCGAGCGCGAGCGCACCGACGCCGATGCGCCAGCTCGGGTCCTCCGGCTCGGCGACCAGCGCGACATGGCCGGGATCCGCGGCGTCCACGAGCACGGGCACGCGGTCCCCGACGGCGTAGGTGCCCAGCGTGTCGAGCTGCACGTCGCGCCCCTCGACACGCAGGGTGACGGAGTAGCCGTCGGAGCCGACCGCGGTGACCGCCGCCTCGGTGCGCAGGGCGTGCGCCTCGACGTCGCGGACGGTGCTGGTGGCCTGCAGGTGCCACAGGAGCATCCCCACGAAGACCGCCAGTCCGACGCCGGCGACCAGCAGCGAGAGCAGCCGGGTGTCCTCGTCGCGGGCGAGGCGGTCCGGAAGGCCAGGACGAGCCGACGGGTCGGGTCCAGGGTCAGGGAAGGGGAACGTGGGCGCGTTCCAGGTGTGCGACTCGACGAGCTGGCGCCACCGGCCCAGGAGGTCAGCCGCCCCGACGCACCCGAACCACACCAGAGCCCAGGGCCAGAGCGCGGGGACCGAGGAGTCGGGGGACGCCGGTCCGGTGAGCAGCGCGGCCGCCAGCGCGGCGACCCAGACGGCCGCGCGCGGCAGCAGCAGCGCCAGGAGGACGGAGCCGATCGCCAACAGCTCCGCCACCGGGGCCACGTGGTACGCCATCGACGACAGCGGGAAGCGGCACGGCGCGACCGGAGAGCAAGCATCGCTCTCCAGTGCCATCTCGGTGACCACGAGCGCCACCAAGGGCATCGTCACGGCCAGGGTCAGCGCGACAGAGGGGAGACGCTGACGCCATCGGCGCACGTCCGCAGCACTCAGGTCAGGGGGCACCGCAGGATCATCGTCGACTTCGGCCCGCTCATGACGACGGCACGCGGGAACGGGCGGCGAGACGTGCACCCAGCGTGGCGCCGATCGTGCGGTCAGTCGGTGATGCGCACGCGGATGGCGAGCGTGCGTCGAGCCACCTGCGCCAGCACGGCGCCCTTGGGGTCCGGCACCTCGAGCAGAGGCGATCGCGGCAGTGCGGCCAGAGCGGCCAGCCGCCGGTCGTCGAGCACAACGCGCACCAGCTGACGGTCGCCCCCGACGACGAGGCCGTCGAGGCCGTCGGCGCGCAGTCGGTCCAGGCTCGCCTCGACGACAGAACCGGCCAGAGCGTCGGCCTGGCCGGTGCGACGCCGGGCGTAGCGCTGCTGCGACCAGCCGCCGGCCGCCGTGCGCGACTGCACGTACCGGCTGCCCGCCTTGTGCGTCAGGACCTGGCCGTCACGGCAGGTCCCGACAGCCCAGCCTCCGCGCCGGACCAGCAGCAGCCCGAGCGTTCGCGACCGCAGCACATGCCTGACGAGCACCCGGACGACCAGCGACGTGTCAGCGGACGACGGCACCGGCCACGGCCGCCAGGGCACCTCCAGCTCGGCCAGCGCCCCGTCGGCCGCCTGGAGCCGCACGCGCTCGAGCCCCGGGCGGGCGGCGACCGCCCCGTGCCGCTCTCCGAAGCCGATGACCCAACGCTCCAGCCGGTCGGCGGGAACCTCGACGAGGCGATGGCTCACCGGCTGGTGCGGGTGATCAGATGTTGAAGCCGAGCGCGCGTAGCTGCTCGCGGCCGTCGTCCGTGATCTTGTCCGGGCCCCACGGCGGCATCCAGACCCAGTTGATGCGGTGAGTCGGTACCAGACCTTCGAGCGCCTGCCGGGTCTGGTCCTCGATGACGTCGGTGAGCGGGCAGGCCGCGCTGGTGAGTGTCATGTCGATAGCGGCGTGGCCGTTCTGGTCCACCGTCACGCCGTAGATGAGACCGAGGTCGACGACGTTGATGCCGAGCTCCGGGTCGATCACGTCGTGGAGCGCCTCCTCGACGTCGGCGACGCTCGGCGGCAACGGCTGCCCCGGCCCCTGGGTGGTCGTGGTGGTCATCGTGCGTCCTCCTTCGCGGCGACGGACGGTCCGGTCGCGGGTACGGCTGCGGTCTGCTGGATGTTCGGCCGGTCGGTGTGGGGTCGGCCGCCGAGGGGATCGGTGCCGTCGACGTCGGTCGCCGCGGTGTGGGCCAGGGCGTCGGTCAACGCCATCCAGGACAGGAGGGCGCACTTCACGCGTGCCGGGTACTTCGCGACTCCCGCGAGCGCGACGCCGTCTCCGAGAACGTCTTCGGAACCCGGATCCTTCCCTCGGCTGGTCAGCATGCGACGCATCGCCTCGTGCACCCGCGCCACCTGGTCGAGCGGCTCACCGACGACGAGCGCGTGCAGCACGGACGCCGACGCCCGGCTGATCGCGCATCCCTGCGAGTCGTAGGACACGTCGTCCAGCGTGACCCCTGCGGCGTCCCTGCGCAGCCGCACCCGCAGGGTCACCTCGTCGCCGCAGGTCGGGTTGACGTGGTGCACCTCTGCGTCGAACGGCTCGCGCAGCCCCTCGCCCTGGGGGTGCTTGGAGTGCTCGAGGATGAGCTCTTGGTACAGGTCCATCCTCACCCTCCCAACCCGAAGACGTCGCGCACACGGTGCAGACCGTCGAGCAGCGCCCGGACGTCGTCCTCGCCGTTGTAGGGGCCGAACGACGCTCGGGTGGTCGCGGTGACACCGAGGCGGCGGTGCAATGGCTCCGCGCAGTGGTGGCCGACCCGCACCTCGACACCGACGTCGTCGAGCACCTGGCCCACGTCGTGCGCATGGGCGCCGTCCACGACGAACGACACCGCTCCGCCCCGGTCCTCGAGGGTCGTCGGCCCGACCACCCGCACCCAGGGCAGCTCGGCCAGCCCGTCGAGAAGCAGTGACGTCAGGTGCTTCTCGTGCGCCTCGACGCGCGCCATGCCGAGCCCCTGGAGGTAGTCGACGGCGGCGTGCAGCCCGACAGCCTGCGCCGCCACCGGGACGCCCGCCTCGAACCGCTGGGGCGGGGTCGCGAACGTGGCACCCGACATGCTGACCGACTCGATCATCGACCCACCGGTGAGGAACGGCGGCATCGCCTCGAGCAGCTCGCGGCGTCCCCAGAGCACGCCGACCCCGAGCGGGCCCAGCATCTTGTGGCCCGAGAAGGCGGCGAGGTCGACGTCGAGAGCGGCCAGGTCCACGGGCAGGTGCGGGACTGACTGACAGGCGTCCAGCACGACGAGCGCACCGACGGACCGCGCCTTCGTCACGAGCAGCGGTACGGGGTTGATCGTGCCGAGCACGTTCGACGCGTGGGTGAACGCCAGGACCCGCGTGCGCTGCGTGACCACCTCGTCCAGGGCCGACAGGTCGAGTCGACCGGTGTCGGTGACCGGCAGCCACCGCAGCGTGGCGCCGGTGCGCCGGCACAGCTGCTGCCACGGCACCAGGTTGGCGTGGTGCTCCATCTCGGTGACGACGACCTCGTCCCCGGGCCCGAGCTCGAACCTCTCGTCCGCCGCGTCGGCGGTCGTGGCGTTGCTCATGGCGTAGGCGACGAGGTTCAGACCCTCGGTGGCGTTCTTCGTGAAGACCACCTCGTCTGCCTGCGCGCCGACGAACCCGGCCACGGCCGACCGCGCCGCCTCGAACGCGTCCGTGGCCTCCTCGGCCAGCTGGTGCGCTCCCCGGTGCACGGCAGCATTGTGCTGCTCGTAGAACGTCCGCTCGGCGTCGAGCACCTGCCGGGGCTTCTGCGACGTGGCGCCCGAGTCGAGGTAGACCAGCCGGCGCCCGTCGCGCACGGTGCGACGGAAGATGGGCACGTCCGCGCGGATCGTCGCCACCTCGTCGTCCGTGAAGCCACGGACCGCGGTCGTCGTCGTCATCTCAGCACCTCGCAGGGCCGGCCGCCACTCAGGCGGACGCGCCCACGAACCGGTCGTAGCCCTCGGCCTCCAGTCGCTCGGCGAGGTCGGCGCCGCCCTCCTCGGCGATACGGCCGTCGACGAAGACGTGCACGAAGTCGGGCGTGATGTACCGCAGGATGCGCGTGTAGTGCGTGATCAGCAGGACGCCGACCTCGCCGCGCTCACGCACGCGGTTGACGCCCTCGCTGACGACCTTCAGCGCGTCGACGTCCAGCCCGGAGTCGGTCTCGTCGAGCACGGCGATCTTGGGGTTCAACAGCTCCATCTGCAAGATCTCGTGCCGCTTCTTCTCGCCGCCGGAGAACCCCTCGTTGACGTTGCGGTTCGCGAACGCCGGGTCCATGCGCAGCTGCTCCATGGCGGCCTTGACGTCCTTGGTCCAGGTGCGCAGCTTCGGCGCCTGTCCGTCGATGGCCGTCTTCGCGGTGCGAAGGAAGTTCGACACGGTGACGCCGGGGACCTCCACCGGGTACTGCATGGCGAGGAAGATGCCGGCACGAGCGCGCTCGTCCACCTTCATCGCCAGCACGTCCTCGCCGTCCAGCGTGACTGTGCCCCCGGTCACGTGGTACTTCGGGTGTCCGGCGATCGAGTACGCCAGCGTCGACTTTCCGGAACCGTTCGGGCCCATGATCGCGTGGGTCTCGCCCTGCGCCACGGTCAGGTCGACGCCGCGCAGGATCTCCTTGCTGCCCTGCTCGGTCTCCACGCTGACGTGCAGGTCGCGGATCTCCAGTGTGGCCATGTGGTCAGTACTCCTTGGTGGGGGACGTGGTCGAGAGGTTGAGGGGGGCCGAGGCGTCGACGAGGACGTCGTCGCCCTCGATCTCCACGGCGTAGACGCCGACGGGGACGGTGGCGGGCAGGCCGGTGGGCTCGCCGGTGCGCAGGTCGAAGCGGGAGCCGTGCAGCCAGCACTCGATCGTGCAGTCCTCGACCTCACCCTCCGAGAGCGAGACGTTGGCGTGCGTGCAGATGTCGTCGATCGCGTGCAGGCTGCCGTCCTCCGCGCGGACGATCGACAGGGGACGCCCGTCGACCCGCACCTGCACGGCGCCGACGTCCGGCAGGTCGGAGACCTTCAGGACGGGAGTGGCGGTCATGACGCGTCCGACCCGCGAGACGTGTACATCGCGGTCGTGAGCTCGGCCTCGATGGCTGCCATCAGCAGGTCCTGCACGTCGGTCACCCCGATCTGGTGGATGACGTCGGCGAAGAAGCCGCGCACCACGAGGCGCCGAGCCTCTTCCTCCGGCACGCCCCTGGACTGCAGGTAGAACAGCTGCAGGTCGTCGAACCGGCCTGTCGCGCTGGCGTGCGCCGCTTGGATGATCTCGCCGGTCTCGATCTCCAGGTTGGGGACGGAGTCGGCGCGTGCACCGTCGGTGAGAACCAGGTTGCGGTTGAGCTCGTACGAGTCGGTGCCCTCCGCCGCGGCGCGTACCAGCACGTCGCCCACCCACACCGAGTGCGCGTCGTCGCCCTGCAGGGCCCCCTTGTACGTGACGTTGCTCGCGCAGCGTGGCTCGGCGTGGTCGATGAACGAGCGGTGCTCCTGGTGCTGCCCAGCATCAGCGAAGAACGCGCCCAGCAGGTTGGCCTCGCCGCCGGGACCCTCGAAGCGCACGTTCGTGGCCAGGCGCACGATGCGGCCACCCAACGTGACGGCTACGTGCTTGACGGTGGCGTCGCGGCCGACGAGCACGTCGTGCTGGCCGAGGTGCACGCTCTCGTCGTCCCACTGCTGCATGCTCACGACGGTCAGGTGCGCGCCCTCGCCCGCGCGAACCTCCACGTTGCCGGCGTGCATCGTGGATCCGGTGTGGTCGATGAGCACGATGGCCTTGCTGTACCGGCCCGCGTCGATGACCAGGTGGTGGTTGAACCGCCGGCCCGCCTCCGCGCGGACGGTCACGCGGACCGGTTCGGTGAGCTCGAGCTCTGCTGGGACGCGGACGAGCGTGGCGGACGGCACGGAGGCGAACGCCACGGCGGCCGCGCGGTCCGTGGGGATGAACGCCCCGGCCGAGCGCGTCCCGTCCAGGTCCACGTCCGTGTGCTCGACGCCGTCGGGCGCCGACACGGTCACCGTGGCAGCACCCTCGTCGCTCGGCGCCGGGCGCATCAGGGCGCCAAGATGGTCGATCGGCGTGAACCGCCAGTCCTCCTCCCGACCGGTGGGCACCGCGAAGTCCTCCGGGTCGAACGAGCTGACGCGCTCGGCACGTGACTGCGCCGGCACCGCGGCGTCGTGCGTGTGCGAGACGAACCCGTGCTGCTCGCTCTGCCCGCTGCCGGCCAAGGGCTTGCCCATGGAGCTCAGGTCGCGGCGGACATCGCCTCCAGCGCCGGTGGTGGTGGACGTGTCGAGCGACACCGCGGCCGGCGCCGACGCGGCGTGGTCGACGGCGTGCTCCTGAGTGGTTTCGGTCATGCCGGTACTCGTGCTCCGATTCTGGTGTGGACGGCGTGGACGGTCGGGGCGGCCAGCGTCACCCCACCGCGCCTTCCATCTGCATCTCGATCAGCCGGTTGAGCTCGAGCGCGTACTCCATCGGCAGCTCTCTGGCGATCGGCTCGACGAAGCCGCGCACGATCGTGGCCATCGCCTCTTCCTCGGCCATGCCGCGGGACATGAGGTAGAAGAGCTGGTCGTCGCTGACCTTGGAGACGGTTGCCTCGTGCCCCATGGACGCGTCGTCCTCCCGGACGTCCACGTAGGGGTAGGTGTCGGAGCGGCTGATGACGTCCACCAGCAGCGCGTCGCACCGGACCGTCGCCGCGGCGTGGTGGGCCCCTTCGAGCACCTGCACGAGACCGCGGTACGACGTGCGTCCACCCCCTCGCGACACGGACTTGGAGATGATGGAGGACGACGTGTGCGGCGCCGCGTGCACCATCTTGGCGCCGGCGTCCTGGTGCTGGCCCTCGCCCGCGAACGCGATCGACAGCGTCTCGCCCTTGGCGTGCTCACCGAGCAGGTAGATGGCCGGGTACTTCATGGTCACCTTGGACCCGATGTTGCCGTCGACCCACTCCATCGTGGCGCCCTCCGCGGCCGTGGCCCGCTTCGTCACCAGGTTGTACACGTTGTTCGACCAGTTCTGGATCGTCGTGTACCGGACGCGCGCGTTCTTCTTGACGATGATCTCGACCACGGCGCTGTGCAGGGAGTCGCTCTTGTAGACCGGCGCCGTACAGCCCTCGACGTAGTGCACGTACGAGCCCTCGTCCGCGATGATCAGCGTGCGCTCGAACTGGCCCATGTTCTCGGTGTTGATCCGGAAGTAGGCCTGCAGCGGGATCTCGACGTGCACGCCCGGTGGCACGTAGACGAACGAGCCGCCCGACCACACGGCCGTGTTGAGCGAGGCGAACTTGTTGTCGCCCGGCGGGATGACCGAGCCGAAGTACTCGCGGAACAGGTCCTCGTGCTCGCGCAGACCGGTGTCGGTGTCGACGAAGATGACGCCCTTCGCCTCGAGGTCACCGCGGATCTGGTGGTAGACGACCTCAGACTCGTACTGCGCTGCGACACCTCCGATCAACGCCTGCTTCTCGGCCTCGGGGATGCCGAGCCGGTCGTAGGTGTTGCGGATGTCCTCGGGCAGGTCCTCCCAGCTCGTGGCCTGCTTCTCGGTGGACCGCACGAAGTACTTGATGTTGTCGAAGTCGATGCCGGACAGGTCACTGCCCCAGCTCGGCATCGGCTTCTTGCCGAAGAGCCGCAGCGCCTTCAGCCGGGTGCGGAGCATCCAGTCCGGCTCGTTCTTCAGCGCGGAGATGTTGCGCACGACCTCCTCGGAGAGCCCGCGCTGCGCCGCGGCACCAGCCTCGTCGCTGTCGGACCAGCCGTACTCGTACCGTCCCAGTCCCTCGATCTCGCGTTGCGTGGCCTCCGGCACCGCCTTGAGCGACGGGTCGACCGGGCTCGTGGTCACCGGATCGGTGGTGGGAGTGGTCGTCATGAGCGGTTCCTCTCGTCGGACGTCCGCGGTTCGGGGCTGATGGGTGCCTCGCTCGGTCGAACGAGCGAGGGGGTGGGCAGGTGGGTGCTGGTGCTGGTGCTGGTGCTGGTGGCGGTCGGGGCCGCGCCGGTCGGGACGTGGGTGGTGCAGACGTGCGCGCCGCTCGCCAAGGTCGCCAGGCGCTGAACGTGCACGCCGAGCAGGCGGGAGAACACCTCGGTCTCCGCCTCGCACAGCTGTGGGAAGCGGGTGGCGACGTGCTGCACCGGGCAGTGACCCTGACACAGCTGGATGCCCTCGCCGGCAGGGCCGGCGCCGGACGAGCCGACCGGTCGAGCGCTGGCAGCGTAGCCGTCCCGGGCCAACGCGTCGGCCAGCGCCCTGGTGCGCAGGTCGGGATCGTCGCCGACGGCCTCGAGCACGGGGGCGTACCGGCTCTCGAGGTCGGCCACCCGACGCGCGGCGAACTCCTCGACCGCCTCGGGGCCCAGCTGCTCCGCCAGGAACTCCATGGCGCTCGTGGCCAGGTCGTCGTACGCGGTCGTCATCGAGGCGTGGCCGGCGTCGGTCACCACGTACACGCGGGCGGGGCGGCCTCGGCCACGGCTGGCGCTGGGTCGGGGGTCCCGCGCGGCGACGAGCCCCTCCTCGGCCAGGAGGTCCAGGTGCCGGCGCACGGCGGCCGGCGTCACACCCAGCTGGTCCGCGATGGCGGACGCCGTCACCGGGCCGTCCTCGAGGACAGCCCTGGCCACGCGGTCGCGGGTGCGGGCGTCGGGGTCGTCCGACCGCGACACCGCTCCGCGCACGTCGAGGCGCGCCGTCTGCAAATGCACAACACCATTGTGCGCTAATTCGCCGAGCCGCTCAACATCGGGGGGTCCGTGTCGACGTGCCGAGCGTCACGCCGGACCGCCGGACGAGCGGGCCGACCACCCGACCTACACTCCGAGCATGGCTCCCGACACCTCCGCCGCGGTGGTCGTCCAGGGCCTGGTCAAGAGCTACGGCGGACGGCGGGTCGTCGACTCCCTGGACCTGGCCGCCCGACGCGGCGCCGTCACGGCTGTCCTCGGGCCGAACGGAGCGGGCAAGACGACCACGGTCGAGTGCTGCGAGGGCTTGCGGCGCCCCGACTCCGGCATCGTCCGCGTGCTCGGCGCGGACCCGGCGCTGGCCGGGCCAGAGCACCGGGCCCGGGTGGGCGTGATGCTGCAGGGCGGCGGCCTTCCCGCCGCCGCCCACGCCCTCGAGCTCGTGCGGCACGTGGCCCGGCTGCACGCGGCCCCGCTGGACCCGGACGCGCTCGCCGAGCGCCTGGGCGTGAGCACCTTCGCGCGCACGGTGGTCCGGCGGCTCTCCGGCGGGCAGCGCCAGCGGGTCGCCCTCGCCTGCGCTCTCGTCGGCCGTCCCGAGGTGCTGTTCCTCGACGAGCCCAGCGCCGGGCTGGACCCGCAGGCCCGGCTCGGCGTCTGGGACCTCGTGCAGCAGGCACGCCGCGAAGGTGCCGCGATCGTCCTCACCACGCACCTCATCGAAGAAGCCGAGCGGCTCGCGGACCTCGTCGTCGTGGTCGACTCCGGCCGCGTCGTCGCCCACGGGTCGCCCTCGGAGCTCACCGGGGTCCGTGACGAGGCCGAGTCGCTGCGGTTCGGTGCCGACCCCCGGCTCGACCTCACGACGCTGCGTACCGCCCTGCCCGACGACGTCCGCATCGACGAGCCGGTCCCCGGGCAGTACGTCGTCACCGGGACGGTCGACCCCGGCGTGATCGCGACCGTCACCTCGTGGTGCGCTGCTCAGCACGTCATGCCGGAGGGGCTCACCGTCGGTCGTCGCAGCCTCGAAGACGTCTTCCTCGACCTGACGGGTCGGAGCCTGCGATGAGCACCAGCACGCACGGCCCCGCGACGGCCGCCGACCTCGACCTCTCGCCCGCGCCACGACCGGCGCCGGCGGTCCGACGCATCGGCGCCCAGGCGCGCCTGGAGGCGTCGCTGGTCCTGCGCAACGGTGAGCAGCTGCTGCTCGCCCTCGTCCTACCCGTGCTGCTCCTGGTCGGACTGCACGCCGTCCACGTGCCTTCGCTCGGGCCGGGACGACGGATCGACGTGCTCACGCCGGGGGTCCTGGCGCTCGCCGTCATGTCGACGTCCTTCACCGGCCAGGCCATCCAGACCGGGTTCGACCGGCGTTACGGCGTGCTGAGGCTGCTGGGCACCACGCCACTGGGCCGCAGCGGGCTGGTCGGCGCCAAGGTGGTCGCCGTCCTCGCGGTGCAGGCGGTGCAGGTGGTCGTCATCGGCGGTGTCGGGCTCGCACTCGGGTGGCGTCCGCAGGTCGCCGGTGTCCCAGCAGCGGTCCTCGTCGTCGCGCTCGGCACGGCGGCCTTCGTGTCGCTCGCCCTCCTCATGGCCGGCACGTTGCGCGCCGAGGCCACACTCGCCGCCGCCAACCTGGTGTGGGTGCTGCTGCTCGCCGGCGGAGGCGTCGTCGTGCCCGTCGGCCGCATGCCCGGGGGGCTGGCCCACCTCGCGCAGGTGCTGCCCTCCGGCGCGCTCGGGGAGGCGATGCGCGATGCCCTGCTCCACGCCCACCTCGCCATCGTCCCTTGCCTCGTCCTGGCCACCTGGACGCTCGCCGCGGCGGCGTTGACCGCCCGCACGTTCCGCTGGGACTGACGTGGAGTCGCGCTGTCGCACCGCACGGCGGGTACCAGCACCTGGCGCCTTACGCTGGACGTCGTGACCTCACAGCCCGCGCTCGTCGACCAGCTGCCCGCACCGCGGGCCCCGCAGACCACGGGGGCCGCCTCCGCGCTGCCCCTGGGGGTACGCGCCGCGCTGGTCGTCAACGTCGTCGCGCAGGTCCTCATCGTCGTGACCGGCGGCCTGGTTCGCCTCACCGGCTCCGGGCTGGGTTGCCCCACGTGGCCGCAGTGCGTGCCGGGCTCGTACGTCCCGGTCGAGCACCAGGCACAGGGCATCCACAAGTACATCGAGTTCGGTAACCGCACCCTCACGGGCATGGTCGGCCTCACGGCACTCGCCGTGCTGGTGGCCGTGTGGTTGGTCGTCCGCCGGGACCGCCGCCCGAGGAGCGTCCTGGCTCTCGCCGCCGTCCCGCTCGTCGGTGTCGTGGTGCAGGCGGTGCTCGGCGGCATCACCGTGCTGACCCACCTCTCCCCCGCGACCGTGGCCGCGCACTTCCTCGTCTCCGCCGTGATCGTGGTGGCGTCCTTCACGGTCCTCGAGCGGGTGAGACGCCCGGACGGTGCGGCGTCCTGGGCCGTCCGCGTGGAGCTGCAGTGGCTCGCGTGGGCGCTGGCGGTGCTCACCGGCGTCGTGCTGCTGCTCGGTACGGTCGTCACCGGCTCCGGGCCGCACTCCGGCGACGCCGACGCACCGGCGCGGTTCGGCCTCGACCCCAGATCCATGAGCTGGCTGCACGCCGACGCGGTGATGCTGTGGTTCGGCGTCCTGCTCGCCCTGCTGGTCGCCCTGCGGCTCACCGACGCCTCGCCTCGCTCGCAGCGGGCCGCCCTGCTGGTCGTGGGCGTCGGGCTTGCCCAGGGCGTCATCGGCTACGCCCAGTACTTCGCAGGCCTCCCGGTCGCCGTCGTCGCGCTGCACATGCTGGGCGCCTGCCTGCTGGTGGTGGCAGTCGCCAACCTGGTGCTGTCGCTGCGGGTGCGCTCCGACCTGCCGTCGGCGTGACGCCTCCGTGCTAGAAGCGCACGAACGGGTCGACCGCCAGGGCGACGAACAGCAGGGACACGTACGTGATCGAGAAGTGGAAGAGCCGCATCGGGTTCAGCTTCCGTCCGGTCACGCCGGCCTTGGCCCGCTGCTGCAGCCGATGGGCCTCGAGCAGGAACATGCCACCGAGCGCCGACGCCGAGACCGCGTAGACCGGGCCCGTCGGAGCCACCGGCACGAGGGCCAGCGACGACAGCACCATGGCCCACGAGTAGAGGACGACCTGCTTGGCGACGGCGACGTCGGTCGCGACGACCGGCAGCATCGGCACGCCCGCGGCGGCGTAGTCGTCCTCGAAACGCATCGACAGAGGCCAGTAGTGCGGCGGCGTCCAGAAGAAGATGACGAGGAACAGGATGAACGGCGCCCAGCTGAGCGACCCGGTGACCGCCGCCCAGCCGATCAGCACCTGCATGCAGCCGGCGATGCCGCCCCAGACGATGTTCTGCGAGGTGCGCCGCTTGAGCAGCAGCGTGTAGATCACCACGTAGAAGAAGATCGCGAAGACCGCGAGGGCCGCGGAGAGCCAGTTCACGACGAAGCCGAACAGCAAGGTGGCCAGGACCCCCATGACGATCCCGAAGACCAGCGCGGCCCTCGGCGTGACCTCCCCCGTCACCAGCGGGCGGTGCTGCGTGCGGTGCATGACCACGTCGATGTCGCGGTCGATGTAGCAGTTGAGCGTGTTGGCGCTGCCCGCGGCGAGGATCCCGCCGAGCAACGTGACGAGCACCAGCCAGGCGGGCGGGAAACCGCCCGCAGCCAGGAACATGGTCGGCACCGTGGTCACCAGCAGCGTCTCGATGATGCGCGGCTTGGTGAGCGCCACGTAGGCGCGGACCCGGCGGCCCAGGCGGCGCGTGACGGACGGGTCACGGTCTCGCTCGCCGGGGCGTCGGGTCGACGTCAGCGGGCGCGGGTCGGTCGCAGTCACGAGTTCCTCGGCGGCGCGGGCTTCGCGCCGGCATGCAGAGGGCGCGTGGTCGGGGCTGAGTCTACCCCGCGCGGGCGTCGCGACCCGGTGGCACCTGACGGTCCTGACGCTGCGATGATCTTGCCGGACGGCCACCGCCGGACGCCCGATTGCGCGCCCTGCTGCCGGGTCTAGGCTCGACGACAGGGCGTCTGCGAGCGCCCGGGGGCCGACGGGCGCCCAGCCGCCACCGTCGTCGACGAGAGGAACCGTCACGTGAGCGAGCAGGTCACCACCGGTCGGGACGCGTCGCTGGCGCCGCCGGTCGCCGAGCGGGCCGGCTGGACCCAGCTCGACGTGCGAGCGGTCGACACCGTCCGGGTGCTGGCCGCCGACGCCGTCCAGAAGGTCGGCAACGGCCACCCGGGCACCGCGATGAGCCTCGCGCCCGTGGCCTACCTGCTGTTCCAGCACGTCATGCGGCACGACCCCGGCGACGACCAGTGGATCGGTCGCGACCGCTTCGTCCTCTCCTGCGGCCACTCGAGCCTGACGCTGTACATCCAGCTCTACCTGGCGGGGTACGGGCTCGAGCTCTCCGACCTCGAGGCGCTCCGCACCTGGGGCTCCAAGACGCCCGGCCACCCGGAGTACCGGCACACCCGCGGCGTCGAGATCACCACCGGTCCCCTCGGGCAGGGACTCGCCAGCGCCGTGGGCATGGCCATGGCCGCACGACGCGAACGGGGCCTCCTCGACCCGGACGCGCCCCCCGGAGCCAGCCCGTTCGACCACCACGTCTACGTCATCGCCTCGGACGGCGACCTGATGGAGGGCGTCACGTCGGAGGCCAGCTCGCTGGCCGGCACGCAGCAGCTCGGCAACCTCGTCCTGATCTACGACAGCAACCACATCTCGATCGAGGACGACACCAACATCTCGTTCACCGAGGACGTCGCGAAGCGGTACGACGCCTACGGCTGGCACACGCAGACGGTCGACTGGCGGCACCCCGACGGCTACGTCGAGGACGTCGACGCGCTGCTTGCGGCGATCGAGGCCGCCAAGGCGGAGACCGACCGGCCCTCGATCATCGTGCTGCACACCATCATCGGCTGGCCCGCGCCCAACCTGCAGGACACGGGCAAGGCGCACGGCGCGGCTCTCGGCGAGGACGAGGTGGCCGCCACGAAGCGGCTGCTCGGTTTCGACCCGGACGACCACTTCCACGTGGACGACGAGGTCATCGCGCACACTCGCGGCATCCGCCAGCGTCGCGAGAAGGACCGCCGCGTGTGGCAGGACGCGTTCGACGCCTGGCGAGCCGAGAACCCCGGACGTGCGGACCTTCTCAACCGCCTGAGCACGCCGGCGCTCCCCGACGGGTGGACCGACGCCCTTCCCACGTTCGAGGCCGACGAGAAGGGCATGGCCACCCGCAAGGCGAGCGGTGCCGTCCTCAGCGCGCTCGCGCCGGTCCTGCCGGAGCTGTGGGGCGGTTCCGCCGACCTCGCGGAGAGCAACAACACGACCATGAAGGGCGCACCGTCCTTCCTGCCGACCGATCGCCAGACCGACATGTGGAGCGGCGGCCCCTACGGGCGCACGCTGCACTTCGGGATCCGCGAGCACGCCATGGGGGCGATCCTCAACGGCATCGCGCTGCAGTCGCTGACCCGGGCGTACGGCGGCACCTTCCTCACCTTCAGCGACTACATGCGCCCGTCGGTGCGGCTCGCCGCGCTCATGCAGATCGGGCCCATCTACGTCTGGACGCACGACTCCATCGGCCTCGGCGAGGACGGCCCGACGCACCAGCCCGTGGAGCAGCTCGCGGCGCTCCGGGCGATCCCCGGCCTCGACGTCGTCCGCCCTGCCGACGCCAACGAGACAGCGTGGGCCTGGCGCACCGTGCTCGAGCACCACGACACCCCGGCCGGCATCGTGCTGACCCGCCAGAACGTGCCGACCTTCGACCGGTCGGACGGGGCGTGCGCACCTGCCGACGGCGTCGCCAAGGGCGCCTACGTCCTGCTCGAGGCCGAAGGCGGCGAGCCGGACGTCGTCCTCGTCGGCACGGGCTCCGAGGTGCAGCTCGCCGTGGCCGCACGCGAGTCGCTGCAGGCGGAGGGGGTGAAGGCGCGCGTCGTGTCCATGCCCTGCCGGGAGTGGTTCGAGGCGCAGCCGCAGCAGTACCGCGACTCGGTGCTGCCACCGGCCGTCCGCGCCCGAGTGAGCGTCGAGGCCGGCGTCGGCCAGGGCTGGCGGGACGTCGTCGGTGACGCCGGGCGCATCGTGAGCCTCGAGCACTACGGCGCCTCCGCCGACTACACCACCGTGTTCCGCGAGTTCGGCTTCACCCCTGAGGCCGTGGCCCAGGCGGCGCGCGACAGCCTTGCCGACGTGCGATCGGGCCACGTGCGGCCCGGTGGCGAGCAGAGCACGTCGGCTCCCACGACAGGGGGAACCGGCGACCTGCCGGCCTGACGCACGCCGGCCCCCACGACGTCCACCACCACACCGTCCGGGAGGACCCATGACCGACGCACTCGCCCAGCTCAGCGAGCAGGGCGTCTCGATCTGGCTCGACGACCTGTCGCGCGAGACGCTCACCAGCGGCGAGCTGCAGGAGCTGATCGACGAGCGGCACGTCGTGGGGGTGACCACCAACCCGACGATCTTCGCGAACGCGCTGTCGAAGGGCGACGCCTACACCGACCAGGTACGGCGCATCGCCGACGCCGGCAAGGACGTCGCCACGGCCGTGTTCGACATCACGACGGCCGACGTGCAGCACGCCTGCGACATCATGCGTCCCTGCTACGACCGCACGCAGGGCGAGGACGGCCGCGTCTCGATCGAGGTGGAGCCTCGGCACGCGCACGACACCGCCGCCACCGTCGCCAGCGCGCGTGCGCTCGCCGCTGCCGTCGACCGCCCGAACGCGTACATCAAGATCCCGGCGACCGTCGAGGGCCTGCCGGCGATCAGCCAGTGCCTCGCCGAGGGCATCAGCATCAACGTGACCCTGATCTTCTCGCTCGACCGCTACCGCGGCGTCATGCAGGCCTTCCTCACCGGTCTCGAGCAGGCCCGTGAGGCCGGCCGCGACCTGTCGAGTATCCGCTCCGTGGCGTCGTTCTTCGTCTCGCGCGTCGACACCGAGGTGGACAAGCGCCTCGACGCCATCGGCAACGACGAGGCCGCCGCCCTGCGAGGCAAGGCCGGCATCGCCAACGCCCGGCTCGCGTTCCAGGCGTACGAAGAGGTCTTCTCGACGCCGCGCTGGCAGGTGCTCGCCGATGCCGGCGCCCACCCGCAGCGTCCGCTCTGGGCGTCCACCGGGGTCAAGGACCCCGCCTACCCGGACACCATGTACGTCACCGAGCTGGTCACGCGAGGCGTCGTCAACACGATGCCGCGCAAGACCATGGAGGCCGTCGCCGACCACGGCACGGTGACCGGCGACACCGTCCGCGGGTCGTACGACGACGCCCGCTCCGTGCTCGACGCCCTGGAACGCCTCGGCATCTCCTACGGCGAGGTGACGGCCCAGCTGGAGCGGGAGGGCGTGGAGAAGTTCGACAAGAGCTGGGCCGAGCTCGTCTCCAGCGTCAGCGACGAGCTCGCCCGCGTCTCGTCGTCCGACTCGGCGGCCGAGGCCGGCCAGTGAGCAGGAGCCCGGACGGCGACCAGGAGCAGTCGTCGCAGGGCACGAGCGGCGACAGTGCGGCGTGGCTCATGGCGTGGGCAGGCGACGAGGCGTCGGCGCAGCTCGAGGTGACGGCGTCCGGGGATGCCGCCGACGCGGTCCGGCGCCACGTCCCGGTGCTCGTCGACGACCACGTCGCGTCACGGCTCTTCGCCCAGGACGCGACCCTGTGGGGCGAGCAGGCCGAGAGCGAGGCCACGATCCGTCTCTCCTGGGTCGGGCTGCCCCGCAGCTCCCGGCCTCTCGTCGGCGAGATCTCCGCGCTGCGCGCCGAGCTGCTGGAGCGGGGCGTCGACCACGTCGTCCTCTGCGGTATGGGGGGTTCGTCGCTGGCGCCCGAGGTGATCACGGCGTGCGCCGGGGTTCCCCTGACCGTCCTGGACTCCAGCGACCCGGACTACGTCCGTGCCGCTCTCGGCGACCGGCTCGACCGCACTGTCGCGGTCGTGTCGAGCAAGTCGGGCAGCACCTTGGAGACGGACAGCCAGCGTCGGGCGTACGAGCGGGCCTTTCGCGACGCCGGGCTCGACCCGGCAGGCCGCATGGTCGTGGTGACCGACCCCGGCTCGCCGCTGGAGTCTTCCGCACGCGAGGCCGGGTACCGCGTCGTCACTGCTGACCCGCACGTGGGCGGCCGCTACTCCGCGCTGACGGCGTTCGGCCTGGTGCCGAGCGGTCTCGCCGGGGTCGACATCGAGGGGCTGCTCGACGAGGCCGAGGCCGTGGCCGACCTGCTGTCCGAGGACGGCGGCGGCAACCCGGCCCTCGTCCTCGGTGCCGCCCTCGGCGGGACCGACCCGTTGCGCGACAAGGTCGTGCTGGCTGACGACGGCTCGCCGCTGCCCGGGTTCGCGGGCTGGGCCGAGCAGCTCATCGCCGAGAGCACCGGCAAGAACGGCACGGGTCTCCTTCCTGTGGTCGTCGACGGGCCCGCGTCTCCCGAGATGACCGAGCAGGCCCCCGACGTGCTGCCCGTGCGCCTGGTCACCGGGGCCGACGACGCCGACAGCGTGGATGCCGACACCGCCGACTCGACCGACGAGGACGCCTCCGCAACCGACCAGGCGACCCGGGCCACCGGCGCCACCGCCCCGACGGAGGTGACGGTCGCGGGCTCGCTCGGGGCGCAGCTGCTGCTCTGGGAGGCCGCCGTCGCCGTGGCCGGCCGGCTCCTGGGCATCAACCCCTTCGACCAGCCGGATGTGGAGAGCGCCAAGAAGGCCGCGCGCGGCCTGCTCGACTCCCCCGACCAGTCCCCGCCGACGTTCGTGGACGAGGGCATCGAGGTCCGGGGAACGGACGGGTTGCTGGCCGGCGTGGACGACCTTCCGGGCGCGGTGGCGGCCCTCCTCGACCGGCTGGATCCGCACCGCGGGTACCTCGCCGTGATGGCCTACCTAGACCGGGCCGAGGACGCTGCGCTGGCGGAGGTCCGCGAGACGTTGGCCCGCCGCACCGGACGGCCGACGACCTTCGGCTGGGGCCCGCGCTTCCTGCACTCCACCGGGCAGTACCACAAGGGCGGTCCCGCCACCGGCGTGTACCTGCAGGTCACAGCCGACCCCGCCCAGGACCTCCCGGTGCCCGGACAGTCGTTCACCTTCGGCCAGCTGATCGCCGCCCAGGCAGCGGGCGACGCGCAGGTGCTCGCCGACCGGGGACGCCCGGTGCTGCGGCTGCACCTCACCGACCGACGGCGGGGTGTCGCCCGGCTGCGCGAGACGCTCGCGTGAGCCCCGCTCGCGTCGCGAAGCGGCAGAACCCGCTGCGCAGCCCGCTCGACAAGAGGCTGAGCAAGATCGCCGGTCCGTGCAGCCTCGTGATCTTCGGGGTCACCGGCGACCTCGCCCGCAAGAAGCTCATGCCGGCCGTCTACGACCTCGCGAACCGAGGCCTCCTGCCCCCGGGGTTCTCGCTCGTCGGCTTCGCCCGGCGGGACTGGGCCGACCAGGACTTCGGCCAGGTCGTGTACGACGCGGTCAAGCAGCACGCCCGCACCCCCTTTCGTGAGGAGGTCTGGCAGCACCTGGCCGAGGGCTTCCGGTTCGTGCCGGGCGACTTCTCCGACGCCTCGGCATTCGACCGGCTCAAGGACACGGTGCAGGCGCTGGACGCCGAGCGCGGTACGGGTGGCAACCACGCCTTCTACCTCTCGATCCCACCGCGCTTCTTCGCCGAGGTGTGCGAGCAGCTGGACCGGTCCGGGCTGTCCGACCCGCAGGGCGACACGTGGCGCCGGGTGGTCATCGAGAAGCCCTTCGGCCACGACCTGGCGAGCGCTCGGCAGCTCAACGACATCGTGTCCCAGGTGTTCCCGCCGGACTCGGTCTTTCGCATCGACCACTACCTCGGCAAGGAGACCGTCCAGAACATCCTGGCGCTCCGTTTCGCCAACCAGATGTTCGAGCCGATCTGGAACGCCAACTACGTCGACCACGTGCAGATCACCATGGCGGAGGACATCGGCATCGGCGGCCGGGCCGGCTACTACGACGGCATCGGCGCCGCCCGCGACGTCATCCAGAACCACCTGCTGCAGCTGCTCGCCCTGACCGCGATGGAGGAGCCCGTCTCGTTCGACGCCCAGGACCTGCGCGCCGAGAAGGAGAAGGTGCTGTCCGCCGTCCGGCTCCCCGGCGACCTGGGCGCCACCACGGCACGCGGCCAGTACGCCGAGGGCTGGCAAGGTGGCGAGCACGTCATCGGGTACCTGCAGGAGGACGGCATCCCCGCCGACTCCAGGACGGAGACCTACGCCGCAGTCAAGCTCGAGATCGACACCCGGCGATGGGCCGGCGTCCCGTTCTACCTGCGCACCGGCAAGCGGCTGGGCAAGCGGGTGACCGAGATCGCGATCATCTTCAAGCAGGCGCCTCACCTGCCGTTCGAGAAGACGGCGACCGAGGAGCTGGGGCACAACGCCCTGGTCGTCCGTGTCCAGCCCGACGAGGGCGTCACGATGCGCTTCGGCTCCAAGGTCCCGGGCACCGCCATGGAGGTGCGCGACGTCACGATGGACTTCGGCTACGGCCACGCCTTCACCGAGTCGTCGCCGGAGGCGTACGAGCGTCTGATCCTCGACGTGCTGCTCGGCGACCCGCCGCTGTTCCCCCGGCACGAGGAGGTGGAGCTGTCGTGGATGATCCTCGACCCGATCGAGCGGTTCTGGGCCAAGAGCGGACGCCCAGAGCCCTACCCGGCCGGCACCTGGGGACCGGACTCCGCTGACCAGATGATGGCCCGTGACGGGCGCGCCTGGAGGCTTCCGTGATCATCGACCTGCCGAGCATCACGAGCGCGGCGCTCAACCGCAAGCTCGTGGACCTCCGCGACACCGGCGGAGCGATCGCGCTGGGCCGTGTGCTCACCCTGGTCATCGTGACCGACGAGCACCACGCCGAGGAGGCCATCGAGGCGGCGAACCTCGCCAGCCGGGAGCACCCGTGCCGCGTGGTGGTCATCGCCCAGGCCAACCGGCGCGGGGCGGACCGCATGGATGCCCAGATCCGGGTCGGCGGGGACGCGGGCGCGAGCGAGGTCATCGTGCTGCGTCTCTACGGCAAGCTCGCCGCGCACGGCGACAGCGTCGTGACACCGCTCCTGCTGGCCGACTCCCCCGTCGTGGTGTGGTGGCCCGAGGAGGCTCCCCTGGCGCCCTCGGAGGACCCGGTGGGGGCCATGGGTCAGCGCCGCATCACCGACGCGGCTGAGGCCAAGTCGCCCCGCCGGGAGCTCGACCGGCGTCGCGAGCACTACGCCCCGGGTGACACCGACCTCGCCTGGACCAGGACCACGAAGTGGCGCGGCCTGCTCGCGGCCGCCCTCGACCAACCGCCGTACGAGCCGGTCACGCAGGTCACCGTCACCGGCGCGTCCGACAGCCCGAGCACGGACCTTCTTGCGGCCTGGCTGTCCGAGAGCCTTCGGTGCCCGGTCGTGCGGGCCCGGATGCCCGCCGGGTCCGGCATCTTCGGCGTCCGGCTGCAGCGCAAGAGCGGGCCGATCGACCTGATCCGCGCAGATGGCACCGTGGCGACGCTGTCCCAGCCCGGCCAGCCCGACCGACGGATCAGCCTGCCTCGCCGGTCGCTCACCGAGTGCCTGACGGAAGAGCTCCGCCGCCTCGACCCTGACGAGGTCTACGCCGCGACCCTCGAGCTCGGCCTCCCCCGGCTGCCCGCGAGCCGCACGGTGTCGGCGTCGACGGCTGCCGAGCGGGGAGCCGCGCCGTCGCCCGCCGACTCGCGTCGCCGGGCTGCCCGAGCGAGCGAGCACGAGCGCCAGACCGCGGACGCCATCCAGAAGGCGAGCCCCGACGACTCGACGAAGGCGGCCGGGGCGCGCAGTCCGGCGAAGAGCACGCGACGGCCGGCGAAGAAGGCCCCCCAGCGCTCCCGGTCGAGCTCATGACCACCGGGCCGCTCGTTGTCGTCCACCGCGACGCCCGGACGCTCGCCGAGGCGGCCGCCGCGCGTCTGGTCACGCGTCTCGTCGACGCCCAGGCGGCCCGTGGTGCCGGCAGCGTGGTGCTGACCGGCGGGGGGATGGGCACCGCGGTGCTGGCCGCCCTGGCGCGGTCCGCCGCTCGTGATGCCGTGGACTGGCAGCGGGTGGACGTCTGGTGGGGTGACGAGCGCTACCTGCCGTCGGGGCACGCCGAGCGCAACGAGACCCAGGCGCGCGCCGCGCTGCTCGACGCGGTCCCCCTCGACGCCGCACGAGTGCACGCCATGCCCGCGAGCGACGGTCCGGACGGCGCCGACGTGGACGCCGCGGCCGCCAGGTACGCCGACGAGCTGGCTCGTGTGGCGTCGGCAGAGGGACGCCGTGACGCCGTGCCGGTGCTCGACGTGCTGCTGCTGGGCGTCGGGCCGGACGCGCACGTCGCGTCCCTGTTCCCCGAGATGGCAGCGGTCCACGAGTCGGAGCGCACCGTCGTGGCTGTCCACGGCGCCCCGAAGCCGCCGCCGACGCGGATCTCGCTCACGCTCCCGACGATCACGTCGGCCGAAGAGGTCTGGCTGCTGGTCGCCGGCGAGGAGAAGGCCTCCGCAGTCGGCCTCGCCCTGCGGGGGGCAGGTGCGATGCAGGCGCCGGCCGGGTCAGCCGTCGGCCGCCGGAGCACCCTGTGGCTGCTGGACCGCGCAGCAGCCAGCCAGGCGCCGTCCGAGCTGGTCCGTCTCGCCAGTCCCTGAGCGAGCCGAGGCCGTCAGGTCGTCGCGCCACCGACCGAGCCGGTCAGCGGATCAGACCGCGCTGGCGGAGCTGCTGCAGCGCCTCGTCGAGGATGGCCTCGCCATCGACGTCACTGCGTCGCTCCTTCACGTAGGCCAGGTGCGTCTTGTACGGCTCGACGCGCGGTGGCGCGGGCGGGTTCTTCTCGTCCTGGCCGGCGGGGAAGCCGCAACGCGGGCAGTCCCACGTCTCCGGCGCCTGCACGCCGGACTCGGCAGCGAAGCTGGGTCGTGTCTCGTGGCCGTTGGCGCACCAGTACGACAGGACGATGCGGGGAGCAGCGTCGCCACGCTCGGCCTCGCCCATGGGCCCCGCACCGACACGGCTGCCTCGGATCGCGTTTCCACCTGCCATGCCTGGACTCCCGGGTGCTCTCGTGTGGTCGGGGACGGGGTGCACGCTGAGGTGCGGGTGCTGCTGGGCGGCGAGCCGCCGGGCCTAGAACGTGGACGTGAACCGCTCCACGAGCCCGAGCCCGACGATGGCGACGATCCAGACGGCCGCGACCATGATCGTGAACCGGTCCAGGTTGCGCTCGGCGACCGAGGAACCGCCCAGGTTCGAGGTGACACCGCCGCCGAACATGTCGGACATGCCGCCCCCCTTGCCCTTGTGCAGCAGGATCAGCAGCGTCTGCAGGAGGCTGGTGATGATGAGCAGCACCTGGAGGGTGATGCGCACAGTGCTCACAGGGGGTCCATCCTCGAGGTGGGAGGCGTCGGTGTCGCCGTCGGTTCGTCGGGCCGCGCACAGCGACCCTGGACAAGAGTACGCGAGCCTCACTGGCGAGCGGTCACCAACCGGCCGAGAACGTCGCTGGCCGCCGGTTACAGCGGGGTCAGCTGGCCGTCGCGGTCAGCTGACCGTCGCGGCCGTCTGGTGCTGGCGGTACCGGCAGATGCTGGCGAACTCGTCAGGCTTGAGGCTGGCCCCGCCGACCAGCGCTCCGTCCACGTCCGGCTGGTTCATGATCGCGGCCACGTTGGAGGCCTTCACGGAGCCCCCGTAGAGCAGCCGTACGGCGTCGGCGACGTCGGCCGAGTACTTCTCCTGCAGCCGGCCACGGATGGCGGCGCAGACCTCCTGCGCGTCCTCCGGTGTCGCGACCTCCCCGGTGCCGATCGCCCACACCGGTTCGTACGCGACGACGAGCGTGCGAGCGTGCTTGGCGGAAAGGCCCTCCAGCGCACCTTCCAGCTGTGCGAGCGCGTGCTCGCAGTGGTCGCCGGCCTGACGCACCTCGAGGCCCTCGCCGACGCACAGGATCGGCGTCAGCCCGTGCCGGTAGGCGGCGCGCACCTTGGCCCCCACCAGCGCGTCGTCCTCGCCGTGGTACTCACGACGCTCGCTGTGACCGGCCAGCACGTAGGTGCAGCCGAGCTTCGCCAGCATGCCGCCGCTGACCTCACCGGTGTAGGCGCCCTCGTCGTGCTGCGAGAGATCCTGCGCTCCGAACCGGATGTCGAGGCGGTCGCCCTCGACCAGCGTCTGCACGGTGCGGATGTCCGTGAACGGCGGCAGCACTGCGACCTCGACCGCCGCGAAGTCGTGCTTGGCGTCCTTCAGCGTCCAGTCGAGCTTCTGCACCAGGTGGGCACCCTGGAGGTGGTCCAGGTTCATCTTCCAGTTGCCCGCCATCAGGGGCGTGCGTGGGCTGGCCGGGGACGTCGGCATGTCGCGGTCTTCTCCGTCGGGTCGTCGAGAGGGACTTGGTGGTGCTTGCTCAGTCGAGCACGGTCAGGCCGGGAAGGGTCTTGCCCTCCAGGTACTCCAGGCTCGCCCCCCCGCCGGTCGAGATGTGCCCGAAGGCGCCGGGGTCGAAGCCGAGAAGGCGCACGGCGGCTGCGGAGTCACCGCCACCGACCACGGTGAACGCGTCCGAGTCGACGAGCGCCTGGGCCACCGCACGGGTGCCGTTGCTGTACGGCTCCATCTCGAAGACGCCCATGGGCCCGTTCCAGAACACGGTCTTGGCGTCGGCGACCTTGCTGGCGAACAGCTCGCCGGAGGCTGGCCCGATGTCGAGCCCGATGCGGTCGGCCGGGATCTGGTCGGCCGGCACGACGTCGTGCGGCGCGTCGGCCGCGAACGCCGTGGCGGCCACGACGTCCACGGGCAGCACGAGCTCCACGCCGTGTCGGTGCGCCTCCTCGAGGTACCCGCGCACCCGGTCCAGCTGGTCCCGCTCGAGCAGGCTCGACCCCACCTCGTGGCCCTGGGCTGCCAGGAACGTGAACACCATGCCGCCACCGACGAGGATGCGGTCGGCCGTGGCCAGCAGCCGTTCGATGACGCCGAGCTTGTCGGACACCTTCGAGCCGCCCAGGACCACCACGTAGGGCCGCTGCGGCTCGTCCGTGAGGCGACGAAGCACGTCGACCTCGGACAGCACCAGGCCGCCCGCGGCGTGCGGCAGACGCTGCGGTACGTCGTAGACGCTCGCCTGCTTGCGGTGCACCACCCCGAAACCGTCGGACACGTAGGCGTCGGCGAACGCGGCCAGCTCGTCGGCGAACGCACCACGCTCGGCGTCGTCCTTGCTCGTCTCACGCGCGTCGAACCGCAGGTTCTCCAGCAGCGCGACGTCGCCGTCGGCCAGGCCGGCGACGGCCGCGTGCGCGGAGTCGCCGACCGTGTCCGTCGCGAACGCGACGTCGCCGCCGAGCAGCTCGCCCAGCCGCCGCGCCACCGGCGCCAGCGAGAACGCGGGGTCCGGCTTGCCCTTCGGGCGGCCCAGGTGCGCGCAGACGACGACCCGGGCGCCCTTGGAGCGCAGACGCTCGATCGTGGGCACGGACGCCCGGATCCGCCCGTCGTCAGTGATCCTGCTCCCGTCGAGCGGGACGTTCAGGTCGCTACGGACCAGGACGGTGCGGCCGGTCAGGTCGCCCAGGTCGTCGATCGTGCGCACGTGCTCCCCTGTGGGTCGGTGACGGCTGTCGGCACGCCAGGTCAGCCGGTCGTCGGCCGGCCCTTGAGCGTCAGAGCGTGGCGCCCACGTAGTTCACGAGGTCGACCAGACGGTTCGAGTAGCCCCACTCGTTGTCGTACCAGCCGACGACCTTGACCTGGTCGCCGATGACCTTCGTGAGGCCGGCGTCGAAGATGCACGACGCCGGGTCGGTCACGATGTCGGAGGACACGATCGGGTCCTCCGTGTAGCGCAGGTAGCCCTTCATGGCGCCCTCGGCCGCCGCCTTCACGGCCGCATTGACCTCCTCGACCGACGTCTCGCGGCTGACGTTGACGGTGAGGTCGGTGGCCGAGCCGGTCGGGATCGGCACTCGCAGCGCGTAGCCGTCCAGCTTGCCCTTGAGCTCGGGCATGACCAGGCCGATGGCCTTGGCGGCGCCCGTCGACGTCGGGACGACGTTGATCGCGGCGGCGCGCGCCCGGCGCAGGTCCTTGTGCGGACCGTCCTGCAGGTTCTGGTCCTGCGTGTAGGCGTGGACCGTCGTCATGAGGCCCCGCTCGATCGTGAACGCGTCGTGGATCGCCTTGGCCATCGGAGCCAGACAGTTCGTGGTGCACGAGGCGTTGGAGATCACGGTGTGCGCGGAGGGGTCGTAGCTCTCGTGGTTGACCCCCATCACGACCGTGACGTCCTCGTTCTTCGCCGGCGCGGAGATGATGACCTTCTTGGCCCCGTTGTCGGCGTGGACGCGCGCCTTCGTCGCGTCCGTGAAGAGGCCCGTGGACTCGATGACGACGTCGGCGCCGAGGTCGGCCCAGGGCAGCGCGCCGGGGTCGCGCTCGGCGAAGGCCGCGAACGTCACGTCGCCGACGGTGATGTCCTTGTCGCTGTGCGAGACGTCCTTCGGCAGACGGCCCAGGATCGAGTCGTACTTCAGAAGGTGCGCCAGGGTGCCGTTGTCCGTCAGGTCGTTCACGCCAACGACCTCGATGTCGGCGCCGGACGCGAGTACGGCCCGGTAGAAGTTGCGCCCGATGCGGCCGAAACCGTTGATTCCCACGCGGACTGTCACAGTACGAAGCCTCCTCGGCGGTGTGCCGCGCACCGTGCCGGAGCGGTCAGGCGCAGCAACTGACGGGTCGTCCCGACGAGCCTATCTCGCTCCCGTGACGGCGACTCAGTGGGTGAGACGCGTCACTCCAGGGCTCAGGCGTCCAGCATGTCCGGCGTGAGGTTCGCGTCCGTGCCGGGGATGCCCTCGTCCTGCGCGCGCTTGTCCGCCATGGCGAGCAGCCGGCGGATCCGGCCGGCGACGGCGTCCTTCGTCATGGGCGGCTCGGCGAGCTGGCCGAGCTCCTCGAGGCTGGCCTGCTTGTGCGCGAGCCGCAGCTGGCCGGCGTCGCGCAGGTGGTCGGGGACGTCGTCTCCCAGGATCTCCAGGGCTCGCTCGACCCGCGACCCGGCGGCGACGGCGGCGCGGGCGGAACGACGGAGGTTGGCGTCGTCGAAGTTCGCGAGCCGGTTGGCGGTGGCCCGGACCTCTCGGCGCATCCGGCGCTCCTCCCACGCCAGCACGGCGTCGTGCGCGCCCAGCCGGGTCAGCAGGGCACCGATGTCGTCGCCGTCCCGGATCACCACCCGGTCGACGCCTCGCACCTCACGCGCCTTCGCGGAGATCTGCATGCGGCGAGCGGCGCCGACCAGTGCCAGCGCCGCCTCGGGACCCGGGCACGTGACCTCCAGCGAGGAGGAGCGACCCGGCTCGGTGAGCGAACCGTGCGCGAGAAAGGCGCCACGCCAAGCCGCCTCGGCATCGCACACGGCGCCGGTGACGACCTGCGGGGGCAACCCACGCACCGGCCGGCCGCGCCCGTCGATGAGGCCGGTCTGCCGGGCGAGCGCCTCCCCGTCCTTCACGACTCGCACGACGTAGCGGGTCTGCCGACGCAGACCGCCGGGCGACAGCACGACCATGTCGCTGGAGTGCCCGTAGACCTCGGCGACGTCCTTGCGCAGACGTCGAGCCGCTGCAGCCGTGTCCAGCTCTGCCTCGACGACGATGCGACCCGCGACGATGTGCAGGCCTCCGGCGAACCGCAGGGTCGCCGACACCTCCGCCTTGCGGCAGCACGTGCGGGTCACCGGCAGTCGGCTGAGCTCGTCCTTCACCATCGCCGTCATCGCCATGCGGGACATCCTGCCACTCGTGCCGTCGTCGCCCGGAACGACCGGCGCTTCACCAGGGGCCGACGAGACTGGTGTGGCTGGCGTGACGCTCCAGTGCGAGATCGCCGCCAAATGGTTGCGCCGCAACGTCTGCCGGTCATCGGGTCCCCATGACGTCCCGGTAGGCAGCGGCGAGACGCAGCGGGTCGTGGACGCCGGCGGCGGTCGGCTCGGCCACCTCGCTGACGACGAGGGCGGCGCCCAACGTCTGGCAGACGTCCTCCAGCGACGTCCGGTCCCCGACAGCACTCGGGTCGGCCACGACCACGTCCACGGTGAGCTCGGGCGCGTGCACCAGCAGGGCCTCCAGGTGGTTCTCGGCGGTGAACCCGTGCGTCTCCGCGTCGTGGGCCGGGAGGTTGAGGGTGACGATGCGCTTCGCCGACGTCCGGATGACCGCCTCACGCAGCCGGGGTACGAGCAGGTGCGGCATCACGCTCGTGAACCAGGAGCCCGGTCCGAGCACGACCCAGTCGGCCTCCTGGACGGCTGCCACGGCCTCGTCGCAGGCCTTCGGCTCCTCCGGGAGCAGCCGGACGGAGGCGACGTGGCCTCGGGTGGCCGCGACCGCCGCCTGACCACGCACCGTGGTCGGCACGGACGGGTCGCCGACGTCCAGGCCGAGCACCGTCGCCTCGATCGTCAACGGCTCCGCGGCCATGGGCAGCACCCGGCCGCGGGCACCCAGCAGACGCCCCACCCAGTCCAGTCCCTCGACCGTGTCGCCGAGCAGCTCCCACAGCGCCACGATGAGGAGGTTGCCGAGGGCGTGGTTGTGCAGCTCGCCGTGGCTCGCGAAGCGGTGCTGCAGCACGTCGCGCCACGTGCGGCCCCAGTCCCCGTCCGCACAGAGCGCCGCCAGGGCCATCCGGAGGTCACCGGGAGGCAGCACGCCCAGCTCCCGACGAAGTCGTCCGCTGGACCCGCCGTCGTCCGACACGGTGACCACGGCGCTGAGACGGTCGGTGAGGTGGCGCAGCGCACCGAGGCTGGCGGACAGCCCGTGACCGCCCCCGAGTGCCACCACCGCCGGCGCGGTCACTCCCGGCCCAGGTCGCGGTGAAGGGTGCCGACCTGGAGACCGAGCTTCTCCAGCCGCTGGGCCATCGCCATCGTCATCGCGACCGAGCGATGCTTGCCGCCGGTGCACCCGATCGCCACCGTCATGTACCTCTTGCCCTCCACGAGGTACCCCTCGACCACCGGCTCGAGGCTCGACACGAACCTGTCGAGGAACACGGTGGCCGCGTCGTGCCCCAGGACGTACTCGCTCACGGGTGCGTCCAGGCCGCACTGGGGACGCAGCTCGGCCACCCAGTACGGGTTGGGGAGGAAGCGCATGTCGACGACGAAGTCCGCGTCGAGCGGGACGCCGTACTTGTACCCGAACGACATGACGGTCGCACGCAGGCGAGGCAGGTCGTCCGCCTCGAACACCTGGTGCAGCTTGGTGCGCAGCTGGTTGACGTTGAGGCCCGAGGTGTCGACCACGACGTCCGCGTTCTCCCGGACCGCGGAGAGAAGGCGCCGTTCACGGTCGACCGCGTCGACCATGCGTCCGCGGCCCTGCAGGGGGTGCGGGCGTCGCACGGACTCCTGACGGCGGACCAGCACCTCGTCGTCCGCGTCGAGGAACACGACGTGCGGCACGACGCCGCGCGACTGCAGCTCGTCGAGGGAGTCGTGCAGCGCGTCGAAGAACGAACGGCTCCGTACGTCGACCACGGCCGCCAGCCGTCGGTGGCCGTCGGCGGACCGGCGGGTGAGGTCCAGCATGGAGGGCAGCAGCTGCGGGGGCAGGTTGTCGACGACGTACCACCCGAGGTCCTCCAGCACGTGAGCCGCGGTGGACTTCCCCGCGCTCGACATGCCCGTCACGATCACGAGGTCGACCGGCTCCTGACCGTCCGGTCCGACAGTGTGGGCGTCGTCGTGAGCCTGCTCGGAAGGCGTGCTGGCGGCGGGGTCGAGGCTGTCCACTCCCCCAGGGTAGGCGGTCGCCGCCTACCCTCACTCGTCCAGCAGCTCACCGGTGGTGACGTTGACGGCCGGCGCGGGACGGCTGGCGGCCAGGGCGTCCGCCACGGTCTGGGCCGTGGTGGGCCCGATGCCCGGTACCTCCGCGATCTCGTCGGCCGAGGCCGCGCGAAGGCGCTTGACCGACCCGAAGTGCTTGAGCAGGGCCGCCTTGCGCGTGGCACCGAGCCCAGGGACGCCGTCGAGCTCGCTCGTCGTCATGCTGCGCGACCTGCGCTGGCGGTGGTAGGTGATGGCGAACCGGTGTGCCTCGTCGCGAACGCGCTGGAGCAGGTAGAGGCCCTCGCTGCTGCGCGGCAGCACCACCGGGTGCTCGTCGTGGGGAAGCCACACCTCCTCCAACCGCTTGGCGAGCCCGACCAGTGCCACCTCGTCGATGCCGAGCTCGGCGAGAGCCCGGGCGGCCGCGGCCACCTGGGGTGGTCCGCCGTCGACGACGACGAGGTTGGGCGGATAGGCGAACCGTCGGGGCTTGCCCGTCGCGGGGTCGATCGGCGACGGGCCCTCGTCGCCGTCGTCGAGCTCCGGCTCACCGGTCTCGCTCCGGTCCTGCAGGTAGCGCTTGAAGCGGCGCGTCAGCACCTCGTGCATCCACGCGGTGTCGTCGTTGCCGTCCAGGCCGCGGACCGAGAACCGGCGGTACTCGGACTTGCGCGGCAGGCCATCCTCGAAGACGACCATGGACGCGACCACCTCGGTGCCCTGCAGGTTGGACACGTCGAAGCACTCGATGCGCAGCGGAGCGCTCGCCAGGCCCAGTGCGTCCTGCAGCTCCTGCAGCGCCTGCGAACGACTCGTGAGATCACCACCCCGCCGCGTCTTGTGCAGGGCCAGCGCCTGGGACGCGTTGCGCTCCACGGTCTCGAGCAACGTTCGCTTGTCGCCCCGGCGCGGCACCCGAAGGTCGACCCTCGACCCGCGCAGCGAGGTCAGCCAGTCCGCGACGCGCGTGGGCTCGTGCGGAAGCTGCGGCACGAGGACCTCGCGCGGGACGGCGCCCGGCGCGTCGCCGTAGACCTGCTGCAGCAGGTGCTCCACGAGGTCGCCGGTATCGACGTCCTCGACCTTCTCCACGACCCAGCCACGCTGCCCGCGGACCCGGCCACCCCGTACGTGGAACACCTGGACGGCCGCCTCCAGCTCGTCCTGCGCAAAGGCGAAGAGGTCGGCGTCCGTCGCGTCCCCGAGCACTACCGCGCTCTTCTCGAGAGCCTTCGACAGCGCCGCCAGGTCGTCACGCAGACGCGCCGCGCGCTCGTACTCCTGCTGCTGCGAGGCCTCGGCCATCTCCTGCTCGAGCCGCCGCACGAACCGGCCGGTGCTGCCGGACATGAAGTCGCAGAAGTCCTCGGCGAGCTGACGGTGGTCCTCGGCGCTGATCCACCCGACGCAGGGCGCCGAGCACTTGCCGATGTAGCCGAGCAAACAGGGACGGCCGATCTGCTGCGCCCGTCGGAAGACCCCGTTGCTGCAGGTGCGGACGGGAAACACGCGAAGGAGCAGGTCGACGGTCTCGCGGATCGCCCACGCGTGGGCGTAGGGGCCGAAGTAGCGCGTGCCTTTGCGTTTCGCCCCCCGCATCACCTGCACCCGCGGCACCTCGTCGGCCATCGTGACGGCGAGGTAGGGGTAAGACTTGTCGTCCCGGTACTTGACGTTGAACCGGGGGTCGAACTCCTTGATCCAGGAGTACTCCAGCTGCAACGCCTCCACCTCGGTGGAGACGACCGTCCACTCCACGCTCGCCGCGGACGTCACCATCGTCTGCGTGCGGGGGTGCAGGCCTGACAGGTCCTGGAAGTACGAGGAGAGGCGGGAGCGCAGGCTCTTGGCCTTGCCGACGTAGATGACCCGGCGGTGCTCGTCGCGGAATCGGTAGACCCCGGGCTGAGTGGGGATCTCCCCCGGCGCGGGTCGGTAGGTCGCGGGATCAGCCACCTGGCCAGCCTACGAGCCGGCTCTGACAGTGATCCCCGACAGCCCGCCTGTCAGCCGGCGACGACCTCGCCGCCCTTCTCGGTCACGGCTCGGCTCGCGAGCGGCTGTTTCGCGGGGCTGCCCGGCTCGGGCGCCCCGGTGGCGATCGAGAACCGGCTGCCGTGGCAGGGGCACACGATGACGCCGTCCGTGACCTGCGTGACCGGACAGCCCGCGTGGGTGCAGACGTACGAGAAGCCCTTGAACTCCCCTGAGGTCGGCTGGGTGACCACCATCTGCGCGTCGGCGAGGATCACACCACCCCCCACCGGGACGTCGCTGGCGGCCACGAGCGTGGCGCCTGCGGTGGGGGCGGGAGCGGCGCTGCGAGCGGGTCGGCCGTCGCCGCACGCGGCCAGCGCCCCGCCCACGACCACGGCGGTACCACCGGCGACCAGCAGCTGCCGGCGTGCCAGTCCGGAGGCTGCCTCTCCCGTACCCGCGTCGTGGCCGGAGCCGTCGCCTGCGGTGGACCGGAGCCAGGTCATGCGGACTTCCTCGTCGGTGTGCTCGACGTCTTCGACCTCGCCCGCGAGGTCGTCCTGCGGGGGGTGCCGGACTTCGTGGCGCGGCCCTTCGTGCTGGCCGCGCGCGTGGGGCCGGGTGCTTCGTCAGCACGCGCCGGAGCGTCGGCGACCGGCACCGGCGGGTGGCCCGCCAGGACGGGTGCCAGGAACTGCCCGGTGTGGCTGTCGACGTCGGCAGCGACCTGCTCGGGGGTGCCCTCCGCGATGACGGTGCCGCCGCCCGAGCCGCCTTCCGGGCCCATGTCGACGATCCAGTCGGCACTCTTGATGACGTCGAGGTTGTGCTCGATGACGATCACCGTATTGCCCTTGTCCACGAGGCCCTGCAGCACGAGCAGCAGCTTGCGGATGTCCTCGAAATGGAGCCCGGTCGTCGGCTCGTCGAGCACGTACACCGTGCGACCGGTCGACCGGCGCTGCAGCTCGCTGGCGAGCTTCACCCGCTGTGCCTCACCGCCGGAGAGCGTGGTCGCCGGTTGACCGAGCCGGACGTACCCCAGACCCACGTCGACCAGGGTTCGCAGGTGCCGGCTGATCGCCGGGACGGCCGCGAAGAACTCCGCTGCCTCCTCGATCGGCATGTCGAGCACGTCGGCGATCGTCTTGCCCTTGAAGTGCACCTCGAGGGTCTCGCGGTTGTACCGCGCACCGTGGCAGACCTCGCAGGGGACGTACACGTCGGGCAGGAAGTTCATCTCGATCTTGATGGTGCCGTCACCCGAGCAGTTCTCGCAGCGACCGCCCTTGACGTTGAAGGAGAACCGGCCGGGCAGGTACCCGCGGACCTTCGCTTCCGTCGTCTCGGCGAACAGCTTGCGCACATGGTCGAACACGCCCGTGTACGTGGCCGGGTTGCTGCGCGGGGTGCGGCCGATGGGGCTCTGGTCGACGTGCACCACCTTGTCGAGGTGGTCGAGGCCCGTGACGCTGCGGTGGCGACCGGCCACCCGACGAGCGCCGTTCAGCTTGTTGGCCATGACCGTGTAGAGGATGTCGTTGACCAGCGTCGACTTGCCGGACCCAGACACGCCCGTGACCGCGACGAAGCACCCGAGCGGGAAGGACACGTCGATGTCGCGGAGGTTGTGCTCGCGGGCACCTCGGACGGTGACCTGACGCCCCGGGTCGGCGGGACGCCGCTCGGTGGGCAGCTCGATCTCGCGCCGACCGGACAGGTACTGGCCGGTCAGCGAGTCCGGGTGCTCGAGCAGCCCAGCCACCGGACCGGAGTGCACGACCTCGCCACCGTGCTCGCCGGCGCCCGGACCGATGTCGACCACCCAGTCCGACTGCCGGATCGTGTCCTCGTCGTGCTCGACGACGATGAGCGTGTTGCCCAGGTCCCGGAGGCGGGTGAGCGTCGCGATGAGGCGATGGTTGTCGCGCTGGTGGAGCCCGATGCTCGGCTCGTCGAGCACGTACAGCACGCCCACGAGCCCGGAGCCGATCTGGGTCGCGAGCCGGATGCGCTGCGCCTCGCCACCGGACAGCGTGCCGGACGCCCGGTTGAGGGACAGGTAGTCCAAGCCCACGTCGAGCAGGAACCCGAGCCTCGCCTGGATCTCCTTGAGGACCCGCTCGGCGATCTGCCGCTCGCGCGGCGTCAGGGTGAGCCCACCGAGGAACTGCGCGCACTCGCGGATCGGCTTCGCGCAGACCTGGGAGATCGACTCACCTCCGAGCAGCACCGCGAGGGACTCCGGCTTGAGCCGGGCACCCTGGCAGACCGGGCACGGGACCTCACGCATGTAGCCCTCGTACCGCTCGCGACTCCACTCGGACTCGGTCTCGGAGTGCCGCCGCTGCACGAACGGGATCGCACCTTCGAAGCCGGTCGTGTAGGACCGCTCGCGACCGAACCGGTTGCGGTACCGCACATGGACCTCGTAGTCCTGCCCGTGCAGCAGCGCGGTGCGGGCCCGCTCGGGGAGCGAGCGCCACGGCGCCTCCATCGAGAACCCGAGCTGGTCGGCCAGGGCGGTCATCAGCCGCTGGAAGTACTCCGCCGAGCCCTGCGTCCAGGGGGCGATCGCACCTTGGCTCAGTGACAGCTCGTCGTCGGGCACCAGCAGGTCCGGGTCGACCTCCAGCCGGGTGCCGATACCCGTGCACTCAGGGCAGGCGCCGAACGGGCTGTTGAACGAGAACGACCGGGGCTCGATCTCGTCGATCGACAGGGGGTGGTCGTTGGGGCAGGCCATCCGCTCGGAGAAGCGCCGCTCCCGACCGGCGTCCCCCTCGTCGAGGTCGACGAGCTCGGCCACCACGATGCCGCCAGCGAGGCCGAGCGCCGTCTCGATGGAGTCGGTGAGCCGACGCTTGGACCCCGGCTTGGCCACCAGGCGGTCGACCACGACGTCGATCGAGTGCTTCAGCTTCTTCTCGAGCTGCGGGGGCTCGGTGAGCGTGACGACCTGGCCGTCGACGCGGGCGCGCGAGAAGCCCTTGGCCTGCAGCTCACGGAAGAGGTCGGCGTACTCGCCCTTGCGCGCCCGTACCACGGGCGCGAGGACCTGGAACCGGGTCCCCTCCGGCAGCTCGAGCAGGCGGTCGACGATCTGCTGCGGCGTCTGCCGCGTCACCGGCTCACCGCACTCCGGGCAGTGCGGACGGCCCGCGCGGGCGAAGAGGAGGCGCAGGTAGTCGTACACCTCGGTGATCGTGCCGACGGTCGAGCGGGGGTTGCGTGACGTCGACTTCTGGTCGATGGAGACGGCCGGCGACAAGCCCTCGATGAAGTCGACGTCCGGCTTGTCCATCTGGCCGAGGAACTGCCGGGCGTAGGACGACAAGGACTCGACGTACCGTCGTTGCCCCTCGGCGAAGATCGTGTCGAACGCCAACGACGACTTGCCCGACCCGGACAGCCCGGTGAAGACGATCATCTGGTTGCGCGGCAGGTCGAGTGAGACGTCCTTGAGGTTGTGCTCGCGCGCTCCGCGCACGATGAGACTGTCGGCCACGATGGGGCTCGCTCCCGCGGTGTGTGGGTCTGGGAATCTACCTAGGAATGATCGGGCGGACACCCCTGCCGCTCGCCGAGCGCGCGGGATCCACCGCCGACCATGCTAAGTGCCACCACTGACAACGCCGATCGGTCGCCCGCTCGGCCGACGCCGCGCGTGACGTCGGGCACATCACTCCCCCGCGCACCGCCACCCGATCCGTGCGGCGATGGGTGCGTCCACCCGGCTGCGATCACGACCTCCGGCCCGCACCCATCCCCGCACATCATGGGTGCCTCGCCCACACGCTCTACTCGTCCTCGACGGGGATGAGCTGGGCGCGGGCCTGGTAGACGGTCAGGGTGCTGGCCGGGCCGGTGATGTCGACGGTGTCGTCGAGCGCGCGGAACGCTCCCCCGTCGACGCTGAAGTCGGCCGAGTACCGCGCGGTCACCGAGATCCTCACCTGCCCGGGGTGCTGGTACAGGTGCGTGACCTTGCCCC
>DASSTJ010000001.1:0-23390 GCA_035707965.1 Actinomycetales bacterium | reverse complement strand
AGACACGCGGGCGTGTCTGGGCAGACCGCATCACTGAACCTTGGGGGCGGCGGGCGGTGCACCTGGCGACGCAGCCGCGCCACCAGGTGCACCGCTTGCTACCGCGCCGTCAGCCCACGCACGCCGCGCCGGAGCAGGTGGAGAACGCGGTCAGGCGCGTCCGCAAGGTGGTGATCGTGCTGGCCGGCGGGTCGTTCGCCGTGGTGCCGTCGCCCAGCAGGTTGAGGTTCTCGGCCGGGTCGGCGACCAGGTCGTAGTACTCCCGGAACGTCACACCGCCGGTGCTGTTGTACGTCTGGATGTACTTGGCGGTCCGGGTGCGCACCAGCTTCCAGGTCTCGATCGCACCGTTGGCCGAGTCCTTGTAGTACTCGGCGTACACCATCGTGCGCCGCGACGGCTGCAGCAGCGACTCACCGTCCAGCCGTGGTGCGGTGGCGGGGATGGTCACACCGGCCGCCTCCAGCATCGTCGGCAGCAGGTCGGTGTAGGTCGCCAGCCGCGTCGTGTCGGTCCCGGCCGCGAAGTGTCCGGGCCAGCGCACGAGCAGCGGCACCTTGAGCGAGGGCTCGTACGGCACGAACTTCTCCGTGCGCCCGTGCTCGCCCCAGTTGTAGCCGTTGTCGGACGAGAAGATCACGAGCGTGTTGTCGAGCACGCCGCGGTCGGACAGCAGCTGCATGGTGGCGCCGAACTCGTCGTCCGCCGTCATGATCGCGCGCAGCTGGCTCTCGCACATCTGCTGCGACTTCACCGCCGAGAAGTTGGTGAGCCGCACATACGGAGGCTTGTCGCTGCGGTCGGTCTCCCTGACCCCCGCGCAGGACCCGACGGGTGCGCTGGCGTACTTGGCCTCCGGGATCGCGAGTCGGGTCGCGGTGCCGTCCGGCAGGGTCGTGTTGACCCAGTGCGGCGCCTGGGGTGTCTCGTAGAGCAGGAAGGGGGCTGCGCGGGTCAACGCGTCGTTGATGTACTCACGGCCTCTGGCGCCGAGCACCGACGTCGAGTAGCCCGACGTCTTCACCGATCTGCCGTCGCGTTTGGAGGCGACGTCGAGGTAGCCGCCCCAGATCACCGTGGAGTGGTCGAAGCAGGGTGGCAGCTTCGTGCGCGGCCAGGTCGTGAGGAACTTGCCGTCCTCGTACGTCGCGTAGCCCGCACCGTCGAGGTAGCAGGCCATCGAGTGCTGGTAGTCGAAGTTCGGGCCCTGCGACTGCAGACGCACGCCGTTGTTGTGCGGGTAACGACCCGTCATCATCGAGGCGCGCGACGGGCAGCACGCGGGGTCGGCCACGAAGTGGTTCATGAACCTCGTGCCGCTTGCCATCCACTGCCGCGTCTTCGGCATGAACTGCAGCGGGTCCAGCCCTCCGGGCAGGGCGTCGCGGAGGTCGTCGAGGTTGTAGAAGAAGATGTTCGGGCGCGTGGCGGCGGCAGCCGTAGCCGTGGTGGTGGTGGTGGTCGTGGCTGCCGTGCCTCGGCCAGAGACCGCGGCGCCAGCGGTGGCCAGCGGGGGACCCCAGGCCACCAGGGTCGAGATCAGAAGGCCGATCCCCACGGCCCGGACTCGTCGTGTCAGCGTGCCCATGGCTGCTCTCCTTCGGTCACCAGCACACGGCAGGGCCGACGGCACCGAGCCACACCTCAGGTCAGGCCAGACCTCGAGGTGGTGCAGGTCCTCGTCGGCGCTGATCGACTCAGCGTGCTCGCGGTGCCGCGAGGAAGTGCAGGGCCGTTCAGCCCTTGCCCTGACGCCGGCGGGCCACCTCGTAGAGCGCGACGCCCGCTGCGACACCAGCGTTGAGCGACTCCGTGGCCGCGTGCATCGGGATCGACACGACGACGTCGCACGTCTCGCGCACGAGGCGCGACAGCCCCTTGCCCTCGGAGCCGACGACGAGCACCACGGGTTCGTGGGCGAGGGCCAGGTCGGGCAGGGCGACGTCGCCGTCCATGTCGAGGCCCAGCACGAAGCAGCCGGCGCTCTTCAGGTCCTCGAGCCCGCGGGTCAGGTTGGTGACGCGAGCGACGGGCACGCGCGAGGCAGCACCGGCGGACGTCTTCCACGCCGCGGCAGTCATGCCGGCGGCGCGCCGCTCGGGGACGATCACGCCGTGACCGCCGAAGGCCGCCACGGACCGGACGACGGCCCCGAGGTTGCGAGGGTCGGTGACGCCGTCGAGGGCAACGAGCAGCGCGGCCTGACCCGCGTCGTCCGCGGCCGCCACCAGGTCGGCGGGGTGCGCGTACTCGTACGGCGGCACCTGCAAGGCGAGGCCCTGGTGGATGGCTCCGTCGGTCAGCCGGTCGAGCTCGCCGCGCGGCGTCTCGAGCATCGGCAGGCCACGCGCAGCAGCGATCTTCATCGCCTCGCGGACGCGGTCATCGGAGTCGATGCGGCTGGCCACGTACACCGCGGTCACCGGCAGGTCGGCCCGCAGCGCTTCGAGCACGCTGTTGCGCCCCGCGACCATCTCGCTGGACTGCTTGCCCGCACGCGCGCGCCCCTGCGCCGGACGGCGGCTGCGACCGGTGGCGGACGACGCACCACGACCGGTGGCGGACGACGTCCGGCTGCCGCCCTTGCCCTTGCTCAGCGCCTCGTCCCGCCGCTGCGCCGCCCGCCGCTTCTTGGCGGCGACGTGCTTGTCACGGTCGGCGGCCTTCGGCGTCGGGCCCTTGCCCTCGAGGCTGCGGCGACGCTGGCCGCCGCTGCCGGCGGTCGGCCCCTTGCGGGACGCGCCCTTGCGCGTCGCGCCCTTGCGCTGGGAGTTGCCCGGCATCAGCTGTCCTCTTCCGCGCCGTCGCGCAGGTCGTCGCGGTCCGGCGGCTCGCCGTTGTCAGCCGAGCTCGACTCGCCCCGCTCGAGCGCGGGCGGCCGGGCGACGGACCATCGCGGCCCGGCCGGCGTGTCCTCGACCTCGATGCCCGCCTCGGCCAACCGGTCACGAACGGCGTCGGCGGTGGCGTAGTCGCGGGTGGCGCGGGCCTGCTGGCGCGCGGCCAGCTCGGCCTCGACCAGTGACGCGAGCGCGTCCGACGTCGCGTCGTCAGGCCCGCCGCCCGCGTTCCACCGGGAGTCGATGGGGTTGATGCCCAGCACGTCGGTCATCGCGACCACCTGCTGGAACGCCGTGCGGGCCGCGTCGTCGTCACCCTCGTCGATCGCCTTGTTGCCAGCGGTGACCGTCTCGTGCACGACGGCCAGGGCGCCGCTCACGTTGAGGTCGTCGTCCAGCGCCTCGACGAAGTCCCGCGGGTAGTCGATGACGAACGCGAACCCGCCGGCGGGCGGTGCCGCGCGGCGCAGGAAACCCTCGATGCGGTCGAGAGCCGCCTCGGCCTCACGCAGCGAGTCCTCGTGGTACTCCAGCGTCGACCGGTAGTGCGTGGAGCCGAGGAAGTAGCGCAGCACGACAGGCCGCACGTGCTGCAGCAGGTGGGACACGATCATCGAGTTGCCCAGCGACTTGCTCATCTTCTCGCCGCCGAGGGTGAGCCAGCCGTTGTGCAGCCAGTACCGCGCGAAGCCGAGGCCGGCCGCCCGGGACTGCGCCTGCTCGTTCTCGTGGTGCGGGAAGCGCAGGTCGACGCCGCCGCCGTGGATGTCGAACGTGTCACCCAGGTACTTGCGGGCCATCGCCGAGCACTCCAGGTGCCAGCCGGGACGCCCCGCGCCGTACGGGGTGGACCACGTGGCGCTCGCCGGCTCGTCCGGCTTGGCGCCCTTCCACAGCGCGAAGTCGCGCGGGTCCTTCTTGGCGCGTGGCTCGGCGTCCTCGGCGGGTGCCATGTCGTCGAGAGCCTGGTGGGTGAGCTCGCCGTACGCCGGCCACGACCGGACGTCGAAGTAGACGTCGCCGCTCTCGTCGGCCGCCGGGTAGGCGTGGCCGTTGTCCACCAGGGTGGTCATCAGCTCCACCATCTCGGGCACGTGGCCGGTGGCGCGGGGCTCGTACGTCGGGGGCAGCACCCCCAGCGCCTCCAGCGCGTCGGCCGTCTCGCGCTCGTGCGCGTAGGCCCACGCCCACCACGGCTGCCCGGCCTCCGCCGACTTGGCGAGGATCTTGTCGTCGATGTCGGTGACGTTGCGGATCAGCGTGACCTCGTAGCCGTGGCCGCGCTCGAGCCAGCGGCGCAGGATGTCGAACGCCACCGTGAACCGCACGTGCCCGATGTGCGGGGAGCCCTGCACGGTGAGGCCGCAGATGTAGATGCCGACCTTGCCCGGCTGCAGCGGCACGAAGTCGCGCAGGGTTCGCGTGGCGGTGTCGTAGAGGCGCAAGGTCACCGGGCAAGGCTACCGGCGATGCCGCCGGCCCCGGGGCGTCGTCCGGCCGCACCCATCGCCGCACACCCCGTGCGTCCGTGGGTGCAGCCAGCCGGTCACGATCACGACCGCCCAGCCCGCACCCATCGCCGCACAGCCCGTGCGTCCGTGGGTGCAGCCAACCGGTCACGATCACGACCGCCCAGCCCGCACCCATCGCCGCACGTAGGGTGGTGGCAACGCTCAAGGAGAGGACGGACGTCGATGCCGCAGACGGTCAAGGCAGTCATCGCCCGCAGCAAGGGCGCCCCGGTCGAGATCGTGGACGTGACCGTGCCCGACCCGGGCCCGGGCGAGGCGGTGGTGATGGTGCAGGCCTGCGGCGTCTGCCACACCGACCTGCACTACCGTGAGGGCGGCATCAACGACGACTTCCCCTTCCTGCTGGGCCACGAGGCCGCCGGAGTCGTCGAGGCCGTCGGTGAGGGCGTCACGGACGTCGCGCCGGGTGACTTCGTCATCCTCAACTGGCGGGCCGTGTGCGGCAGCTGCCGTGCGTGCCTGAGGGGCCAGCCCTGGTACTGCTTCAACACGCACAACGCGTCCCAGAAGATGACGCTGCCGGACGGCACGGAGCTCACGCCCGCGCTCGGCATCGGCGCGTTCGCCGAGAAGACCTTGGTTCACGCCGGTCAGTGCACGAAGGTCGACCCGCAGGCTCCGGCGACGGCCGCCGGCCTGCTCGGGTGCGGCGTCATGGCGGGGTTCGGCGCGGCGGTCAACACCGGCAAGGTCACGCGCGGCGACAGCGTGGCGGTCATCGGCTGCGGCGGTGTCGGCTGCGCGGCCATCGCCGGGGCGAGGCTGGCGGGCGCCACGACCGTCATCGCCGTGGACGTCGAGGACCGCAAGCTCGACGTCGCCCGCGAGTTCGGTGCCACCCACACGGTGAACAGCCGCGAGTCGGACGTGGTGGCGAGGGTTCGTGAGCTCACCGGCGGGTTCGGCGCCGACGTCGTGGTCGAGGCGGTCGGCCGTCCGGAGACCTACGAGCAGGCGTTCTACGCACGCGACCTGGCCGGAACCGTGGTGCTCGTCGGCGTCCCCACGCCCGACATGACGATCGAGCTGCCGCTCATCGAGGTCTTCGGTCGCGGTGGAGCGCTGAAGTCCAGCTGGTACGGCGACTGCCTGCCCAGCCGCGACTTCCCGATGCTCGTGGACCTCTACCTGCAGGGGCGCTTCGACCTCGATCGCTTCGTCAGCGAGACGATCGGCATCGAGGACGTCGAGGACGCGTTCGCCAAGATGCAGCGCGGCGAGGTGCTGCGCTCGGTGGTCGTGCTGTGAGCGGCGGCATCCGGGTCGACCGCGTCGTCACGTCCGGCACGTTCAGCCTGGACGGCGGCACGTGGGACGTCGACAACAACGTCTGGGTGGTCGGCGACGACGACGAGTGCGTGGTCATCGACGCGGCGCACGACGCCCAGCCTGTCGTCGACGCCGTCGGTGGCCGGCGCACGGCCGCCATCCTGCTGACGCACGCGCACGACGACCACGTCGGCGTCGCGGTCGAGCTCGCGCGACGGCTGTCGGCGCCGACCTGGCTGCACCCGGACGACCGCATGCTGTGGGACCGCGTGCACCCGGACGACGCCCCCGACCACGCGCTGGCCGACGGCCAGGTGGTCGACGTCGCCGGCACGTCGCTGCAGGTGCTGCACACGCCCGGGCACTCCCCCGGCTCGTGCTGCTTCCACGCCGCCGACCTGTCCGTCGTGTTCACCGGCGACACGCTGTTCGCGGGCGGGCCAGGCGCGACCGGGCGCTCGTTCAGCGACTTCGGCACCATCATCGAGTCGATCACCGAACGGCTGCTCACGCTGCCCGACGAGACCGTCGTGCACACCGGCCACGGCGACGACACGACGATCGGCGCTGAGGCACCGCACCGCCAGGAGTGGCTGGACCGCGGCCACTGAGCCGCAGGCGCTAGGACACGTCCAGGAGGCCAGCCAGCTCGGTCAGCGAGTCGACGACGTGGTCCGGCTCCACGCCGCGCAGCGCGGTGCCGGCCCCGCCCGGCGTCCGCATGAGGACGGCGGTGCCCACACCCGCCCGACGCGCGGCGAGCACGTCGCGGTCGATCTTGTCGCCGACGAACCAGGCGTCACCGGCGTCCACGCCGACGGCCGTGAGCGCCGCCCGCACCAGCGTGGGGCCGGGTTTGCGATAGCCCACCTCGTCCGAGTACAGCTCGACGTCGAGCAGCCCCTCGAGCCCGTCGCGTCGCAGCTGGTCACGCGCCGCCTCACCCGAGAGGCAGTTGCACACCAGGGCGGTCCGGACGCCGTGCTCCCGCAGCCGGGTCAGGAGCCAGGCGGCGTCGGGCCGCGCGGGCCGTTCGATCACCGTGAGCTCGAGCAGCCGGCACAGTGGCGTGGCGTGCGCGAGGAGCACCTCGCGCTGCCTGGGCTGCCAGTCGCAGCCGATGAGGTCCCACAGCTCTCGCGGGCGGGTCTCGCGCGGGTCAGCCATGCGGGACTGCGCGCGCTTGAGCCCGTCGAAGGCCCGCAGCCCGACCTGGAGGTCGGCGAGCACGTCGGCGTGGTCCAGCGGGCAGCCGGCGCGGGCGAGCAGCTCGACCACGTGCTGCGCGAGCCGGGAAGCGCCGTCCGGGGGGCTGGCCACCTCGGCGATCACGCCGCCGTAGTCGAAGAGCACAGCGCGGGGACGGGTCATACGGACGCTCCTGCCGACGTGGACTGGGACACGGGGACGGTGGTGCCGGCGGCCACGGCGAGCACGGGCGCCGCTCCGCGCGGGAAGCGGTCGGGGGCGTTGGTGTGCACGGGCACCACCGAACCGGGCCGGACGGCGTCGACGAAGGCCGCGAGGTCGTCGGGGAGCGCGTGGCCGTGCGACGAGAGCACCTCGAGCTTCAGGCCGAGCAGGCGCGTCCAGGTGTGCAGCACGCGCCAGTGCGGGTCGGCG
Organism: Actinomycetales bacterium; assembly: GCA_035707965.1. GTDB lineage: Bacteria > Actinomycetota > Actinomycetes > Actinomycetales > Angustibacteraceae > DASSTJ01. Next base: position 16,126 of record DASSTJ010000001.1, on the reverse strand, counting down.
CTGCCGAACGGGTGGCCGTTGAGGTGGACGAAGGTGTCGCCCGGGCCGGCGCCCGCGTCGAGCAGCAGCGGTCGCAGCCGCGTGGGAAGGTGCGCGACGAACGCGTCCCGCGCTGCCGCGATGTCGGACGGCGTGACCCGCGGCAGCCCGGAGGGCACGGGACGGTCGTCGCCGACGTCCCAGACGCTGACGCCGTCGAGCGAGCCGTCGACAGCCCGCTCCGCCAGCGCACGCGTCCACAGCCGGGCCACCACCGGGTCGAGCACGACGCGGCGGCCGGCCGCCACGGTCACCTGCCGCAGCTGCTCGTGCCGTTCGAGGTTGCGGGGGTGCACGGCCAGGTACGCCGTGCCGCTCGTGCGGCGCAGCACGTCGGCGAACCAGGGCGCCACGTCCGTCTCGCGCACCTGGTGCGCGACCTGCTCGGCGGTGTGGCCGGTGCAGGAGGCGTCCGTCATGAGGACGTCGACCCCCCGGCAGCGCTCGGCGAACGCCATCATGCGCTCGGGGTGCGCGCCGTGGCCTCGCCAGTCGCCGGTGTACGCGAACGTGCCGTCCGGCGTGGTCACGAGCAGTCCGGACGCGCCGACCACGTCGTGGTCGACCGGCACCGCCTCCACCAGGAGGTCGCCGAGCGACCTGGGCTCGGCGGGCCGGAGCGGCTGCGGCGTGGCGGGACCCTGCACGAGCTCCCCCGCCTCGACGAGGGCGGGCAGCAACCGAGACGACACCTCGCTCATGAGCAGCGGCACCCCGGGCGCGACGAAGCGGGCGAGCCCGGCGTGGTCGTCGTGGAGGTGGCTGACGAACACCGCGCTGTCCAGGCCGGTCAGGTCCAGCACCTCGCGGCCGGCCAGCGCGTGGCCGGGGCGGCGCATCGCCTCGGTCAGCCGCGCGACGCCAGCGGGCAGCTGCGCGTCGTCGTAGACCCCTTCGAGCAGCGGCGCCATGCCGGCGCGAAGATAGTCGGCGAGAGGGGAGGAGGCACGCGGCGACATGAGCTCGTGGAACAGGGCGGTCTCGCGGACGACGCCAGGGTTGCCGACGACGCCGAGGTCGAAGACGAGGGCGGCCTGATCGGTGCGGGCCACGATCTGGACCCCGCCGACGGTGTGCGTGCCGCCAAGGAAGGTCAGGGTCGCCGCTCGCATGCCGCTCCTCGCGGGCGCGCCGGGGGTGGGCGCACCGGGTAGCACCTGTCGGTCGCTCGCCGGTCGCGACCGATCTCCCCTGTCAAGAGACGTTCGACTCACATTGTTGCGTAATGAGATCGAAGGTGATTATTGTATGGCGCCCGCCGGGTGTCAATGGAAGACCGGACGAGGAGGACCAGTGCGCCCACCACGAGGCCGTGACCGACTGGTCCAGGTCGCCAAGATGTACTACCAGCAAGAGCTGTCGCAGGCGGAGATCGCCGACCGCCTGGGCACCACGCGGTCGAACGTGTCGCGCATCCTCGGTGCGGCGCGCGACGAGGGTGTCGTCCAGATCCGCATCGTGGAGACCATCGAGCGCAACAGCGAGCTCGAGAACCGCATGCGGGAGGTGCTCGGCCTTCGCGACGCGCGCGTGCTGGCGCCCACGCAGGACGCCGTGGACGAGCTGGGACGCGTCGGCGCCGACTGGTTCCTCGACACCGTGCGGCCGGGCCACCGCGTGGCCGTCTCGTGGGGCTCGACGCTGCAGGCGGTCGTGAACGCGGTCCCTGCCACGGGCGTCGGCGACGTCGAGTTCGTCCAGCTCGTCGGCGGCCTGTCGTCCCTGGCGACGAAGGTGAGCGGCCAGGAGCTCGTGCGCGAGCTCGCGGCCAAGCTGCACTGCCGCTACCGGTACCTGCACGCGCCCGCGCTGTTCGAGTCACCGGACGCCCGGCGCGCGATGATGGCCGAGAGCAGCATCGCGAACGCGTTGGAGGCCGCCCGGGGCTGCGACGTCGCCGTCGTCGGCATCGGGGCCGTCGGGCAGGCGTCGTCCGCGGAGATCATCGAGGCGCTGCACCTTTCGCGGCGTGAGAAGCAGCAGTTCGACCGGTCCGGTGCCGTGGGCGACATCTGCGCTCGGTACTTCGACGCGACCGGCCAGGAGGTGGACAGCCCGGTGCACGACCGGGTGCTGGCCATCGAGCTCGACGACCTGCGCCGCATCCCGACGGTGGCCGCCGTGGCCCTGGGGGCCGCCAAGGGCCGCAGCCTGGCGGCAGCCGTGAAGGGAGGCCTTCTCGACGTCGTGATCTGCGACGAGCCGGCGGCCCGCTCGGCGCTCGGGGAGCTCACGCCGTGACCTCGACGGCGGCCGAGGCGCGACCCGGCATCCTGGCACGGGCGCGGCGCCTGCGCGCGCAGGTGGCCGCGAGCCGCCACGAGCACCGCGAGGGCGGGGTCCGCGACGTGGGCGCCGTGATCGTGGCCGGCGGCCGCTCCACCGGGGTCGACCTCTCCCCCGACCGCAGCTGGCTCACCCTCGCCGGCCGTTCGCTCGCCGCGCGGGCGCTGGAACCGTTGCTGCGGCTGCCTTCCCTGGCTCGCGTCGCCGTCGTGGTCGAACCGGCGGACGTCCCCGAGCTGCAGGTGGTGCTCGCGAAGGAGCTGCCCCGGGTCGTCGTGCAGGTGGTGCCGGCGGCGGGCCCGCCCGCGCGGTCGCTGCACCAGGCGCTGACGACCCTGCTCGCCCCTGGCGACCTCGAGGTGGTGCTGGTGCACGACACCGCCTGGGCCCTGGCGAGCCGGCACCTCGTGCACGAGGTCGTGGACGGCGCCCGCAGCTACGGCGCCGCCGCCCCGTGCCTGGCGCGCGCACCCGAGATCTGGCTGGGGCCGGACGGCGCCGCCACGCTGGCGCCGCTGGACCGCAACGACGTGCTCGTGCAGATGCCCCAGGGCTTCCACGCCGCCGACCTGCTGCGTCACTACGACCGCGAGGAGCAGCTCGGCTACCCCGCCGCGTCTCCGCTGGAGGTGTACGAGCGGCACTCGGGCCGGCGGGTTCGTGCGCTGCCCGGCGAGTCCCGAAACGTGCGCATCAGCTGCGCCGAGGACGTGTTCGTCGCCGAGCAGCTGCTGACGAGGTCGGGCTTCTCCTCCGGCTGACCGGACCGGTCACCCACGTCGCCGTCGGACGTCGGCGAGCACCGTCCGCAGCTCGGCGCGCAGCTTGCCGGGCTGCCGCGCCACGGCCGTTGGCAGCGACCTCGCGAAGGCCAGCGGGTGAGAGCGCGCGCGCCGGGCCAGGCGCCGCGGCTTGGTGAGCAGCCGGTGCTCGAGGTCGAGCAGGTAGCGTCCGGCGAAGTCCTGCTCGCCGTGCCGCACCTCGTGCCCGCAGTGCGTGCAGCGGCTGGCGTAGAGCAACCGGCCGGCGTACGACACCTCGTGCAGCGTGTCCTGGCCGCACGCCCGGCACCGCAGGTACGCGCTGCGCTGCTCGGCCGGTGTCACGTCGTCCCTCGGAGCCGGATGCCTATCTGCTCGCCGGGGGCCGCGTGCGCCCCGCTGTAGACGAGCCAGTCGGTGCCGTCGACGTCGACGACGTAGTGCACCTCGCGACCCTGGAACTGGGCGTTGCGCACGGTGCCGACGACGACGTCGTCCGCTCCGGGAACGACGTCGCACGGCTCCAGCTCGTCCGGTCGCACCGGGAAGAGCCCGTCGGACCGGAAGGACTCGGCCACGCGCTTGCCGTTCCAGCGCACCCGACCACCACCCTGCTTCGGCAGGAACTCCTCGCCGTCCCACGTGCCCTCGACCAGGTTGGCCTTGCCGACGAAGGTCGCCACGAAGCTCGTCGCCGGGCGGTTGTAGACCTCGTCGGGCGTGCCCACCTGCTCGACCCGGCCGTCCCTCATCACGACGATGCGGTCGGCCATGGCGAGCGCCTCCGCCTGGTCGTGCGTCACGTAGACGATGGACGCCCCGGTGGCGCGGTGCAGGTTCTGGATCTCGCGGCGCATCTCCTCGCGCAGCGCGGCGTCGAGGGCCGAGAGCGGCTCGTCCATGAGCAGCAGCGAGGGGCGGGACGCGATGGCGCGCGCGAGGGCCACGCGCTGCCGCTGGCCTCCGGACAGCTGGTGCGGCATGCGGTCCCGCAGCCCGCCGAGGCCGGTGATCCGCAGCACCTCGTCGATGCGGGCCCCACGGTCGGCGCGGATGTCCTCGTCCAGGCTGCGCTGGTACGTCAGTGGGAACTTGACGTGCGCAGCGACCGAGAGGTGCGGCCACAGCGCGAACGACTGGAAGACCATGCCGAGGTTGCGGCGCTCGGTCGGCACCATGACGTCGGGGCTGCCGACGACGCGGCCGTCGATGCGGACCTCCCCGGTGGTCGGCGCCTCGAAGCCGGCCAGGATGCGCAGCAGCGTCGTCTTCCCGCAGCCGGACGGCCCGAGGATCGCGACGAACTCGCCGTCCGTCACCGTGAGGGACACACCGTCCAGCGCGACGTTGCCGCTGAAGTCCTTGTGGATGTCCGAGAGCTCCGTCGTCATCGCGTACCGATCCGTCGGCGCAGCAGTCGTTGCAGCGTGTACCCCGCCACACCGACCACCGCGTAGATGAGCAGGACCACCGTCGACGCCGCCGTCGACAGGTTGCTGTAGCCCGCCTGCTCGAAGCCGAAGATGACCACACCGATCGTCTTCGAGCTGGCGGAGTAGAGGATCGACGACACCGTCAGCTCGGAGAGCGACGTGAGCAGCACGAGGCCGGCGCCGCCGAGCAGGCCGGTCGTCAGCAGCGGCAGGAGGACCCGCCGCCAGGTCGTCCACGTGCCCGCACCGCTGGCCCGGGCCGCCTCCTCGATCGAGGGGTCGAGCTGCGAGAAGGCCGCCGCGCTGCTGCGCACCTGGTAGAAGGTGAAGCGGGTGACGTAGGCGACCAGCAGGATGACCCACGTCCCGTAGATGCCCGGGTAGACGCCCGGCAGCGGCTGCACCCAGGCGAAGATGAGCCCGAGGCCCATCACGATGCCGGGCAGCGCGTACGGCAGCGCGACGCTGGTGTCGACGAGCTTGGACAGCCAGGACGGACGACGGGTGCGCACGTAGGCGATGTACGTACCGGCGACCAGGCAGACGAGCATCGCCAGGAGGCCCAGCCGCACGCTGTTCGTCATCGCGGACTGCATGTCGTCGCTGCGTTCGAAGAGGTAGCGGTACTGGGCGAGGCTCGCTGTCGAGAGCGTCACCTTGACGCCGATCGCCTTGCTCAGGGACGTGCGCACCATCGACGCCACCGGCACGACGAGGATGAACAGCAGGAACGCCCACGTCAGCACCTGCACGGGAAGGCGCCAGGGGCCGAGCGCGACTCTGGGGGTGGAGTCGACCTGGACCGTCTCCGACTGGTGCGAGCGCCGCAGGAGGGCCCACTGACCGATGGTGCCGAGGACCGCGATCACGCCGAGCAGCACGGACAGGGCGGCAGCACGGTAGAACGCGCTGGGCCCGAAGCCGACGATCTCCTGGTAGATCTGCGTGCTGAGGACGTCGATGTTGGCGGGGATGCCGAGGAACGCCGGCACGCCGAAGTTGTCGAGCGCCGTGAGGAACGACAGCAGCGCGCCGCCCGCGATGCCGGGCAGCGCCGACACCAGCGTGACGCGGCGCATCGTCGTCCATCGTCCCGCGCCGGACGCGCGAGCGGCCTGCTCGATCTCCCTCGGGATGCGCTGCATGACCGTGACCGTCAGGAGGTACACGATCGGGAAGTGGGTGATGCCGAGGACGAAGGCGATCCCACCGAGGCTGTAGAGGTTCACGTGCACGTCGCCGGGCAGAAGGCCGAGAAGCCGGTCGGCCAGGCCCTCGGTGCCGAAGGCCTGCGCCCAGGCCAGCGTGACGATGTACGGCGGAAGGATGAACGGCAGGACGATGAAGGGCTGCAGCAGCCGCTTGAACCGGATGTCGGTGTACGCGGTGAGCCACGCGAAGTAGACGCCCAGGACGACGGCCATGACGGTCGAGAGCACCGACACGTACATCGTGTTGTAGACGCTCTCCCAGGTCTCGGCCTGCTGCAGCACGACCCGGTAGTTGTCGAGGCCGTAGCCGCCCTTGCTGGCGAAGCTGAGCCAGAGCAGCCGGGCGATGGGGATCAGGAAGAAGTACGCCAGCACGACCAGCACGGCCCAGCGCACGAAGCGCGCCGAGCCACCGGCGCCTCGGCGGAGGGGGCGCCCCGCGGTCGAGCCGGGGGCGACGGGCGCGACCGTGTCCGTCCGCTCCGGTAGGCGTGTGCTCATCAGGGTCCCTGTCGGGTCGGGGGCCGTGCCCCGGTCAGCCGGTGCTGACCGGGGCCGGCCTCGTGGCCGGGACGTCACCTGGTGGACGACGTCACTGGTCGATCGACGTCACTGCTTGAACATCGTCTTGAACTTCTGCTTCGCGGCGTCGACCTCACCGAAGAGCTTCTGGGTGTCCCCCTTCATCACGTTGAGGTCGTCGACGCCCTTGAGGCCCTTGGGAACCGGGGCACCCGGCCGGATCGGCACGTAGCCGAGCTGGGACTCGACCTCCTGGCCGCCCTCGGACAGCACGAAGTCGATGAACTTCTTGGCGCCGTCAGGGTTCTTCGCCTTGGCGGCCAGGGCGATCGGCTCCGTGACGGCCGGGACACCCTCGCTCGGGTAGATGAACTTGACGGGCGAGCCCTCGGCGGCGGCGCGGGCGACGATGAACTCGACGACCATGCCGTAGCTCTTGGCGCCGGAGGCGACGTCCTTCAGGACGGCCCCGTTGCCCTTGGTGACGGTCATGCCGTTGTCGGCGAGCTTCTGCCAGAAGTCCCAGCCGAAGGCCGGGTCGTCGGCGAAGAGGGCGACGTTGTAGGCGGCGGCGCCGGAGTAGAGCGGGCTCGCCATCTCGGCCTTGCCCTTGGCCTCGGGGCTCGTGAGCACGTTCCAGGACGTCGGGTCCGTCTTCACCTTGTCGGTGTTGATGGCGATGCCGGTCGAGATGATCTTCGTGCCGGTGTAGTAGTGGTCGGGGTCGACGTACTGCGCTGGCACGTCCGAGCCCTCGGGCGACTGGTACTGCGCGAGCACCTGGTCGCCCTTGAGCTTCTCCATGCTGAGAGCGTCGGCGATGAAGATGACGTCGGCGCCGCTGGCACCGGCCTGCTTCTCGGCCTCGATCTTGCTGATGACCTCTTCGGTGCCGGAGCGGAACACGTTGACCTTGATGTCGGGGTTCTTCTCGTTGAACGCCTTCACCATGGCCGCGACGTCCGTGTCGGGCTGGGAGGTGTAGAGGGTGATGGGACCGCCTGCGTTCCCACCTCCGCTGCTGGCGGAGCCGGTGGCCAGCGGGTTGTTGTCGCTGCTCGACCCGCAGGCGGCCAGCGTCGCTGCCACGCAGGCCAGGGTCACGGCTCCCAGGATGGGCCTTCTCATGCTGCCTTCTCTCTGTCGGGACGCGGGCCGCGCCCAGCGGGCAGGTCGCACGCGATAAAAGTCACGTTCGTGAGGACCGGCTTGCAGATGTGTTGAATGCTACGTAGCATCACCCACCTGTCAAGAGCGAGGTGACGATGCCGATCCAGCTGCTCGCCACCGGGCTCGTCGTCTTCGCCCTGACGTTCGTGTTCGTGACCGGCGCCAACGACGGCGGCGTGCTGGTCGCGATGGGCGTCCGCCACGCGGTCCTTCCGGTCGCCTGGTTCGTCGGCATCCTCGTGCTCGCGCTCGTCGTCACGCCGCTCGTCTTCGGGCTCTCGGTAGCCCGGACGCTCGCCGTCGGCCTGGTACCTCATCACGGCGACCATGCCACGACCGCCTTCTTCCTCGGCATCGGCGTGGCGCTCGTCCTGGTGGCACTGCTGAGCCGGGCGGGCCTCCCGACGAGCCTGACGCTCGCCATCATCGGTGGCGTCACCGGCGCCGGCCAGGGCATGGGGCTCGACGTCTCGTGGACGGTCGTCGCGCGGGTGCTCGTCGTCGGCGCGCTGGCCCCGGCGGTCGGCGCGACCATCGGCTTCATGCTGGCGCGGCTGGCCCGGTACCTACCGGCGTCGCCCCGCATGCCACGGCTGCTCGCCCGCGCGCACGTCGTGGCCTTCGTGCTGCAGTGCGTCGCCTACGCCGTCAACGACGGGCAGAAGATGCTCGCGGTCGCCGCCGTCGCGGGGCTCGCGCTCACCGGGCACCTGACGTTGCTCGAGGGCGGCAGCATCGTCGTCGAGCTGCTCACGCTGACCGTCATCGCCCTGGTGTTCGTCGCGGGCATGCTGTCCACGTTGAGGTCGGTGTCCCGTCGGATCGGCCTCGACCTGGCACCGGTGCGTCCGCTGGACGCCGTCGTGTCCCAGTACGCGGCCGCGGGGGCGGTGCTGGGCAGCTCGGCGGTCGGAGTACCCGTCAGCATGACGCAGTCGGTGGCGGCCGGGCTGGTGGCAACGTCCGCCAGCAGAGGGATGAGGAGAGTGAGATGGGCTTCCGTGACAAGGATCGGCGCCGCGTGGATGATCACGCTTCCGGCCGCGGTCGTCGGCGCCTGGGTCGTCGGCCTGCTCGTCCGCGCGACGACGGGCTGAGGCCGCGCGGCCTGCGCCGGGTCGCGTCCGACCTGTCGGGACGCTCGGACATGCGCATGGTGGCCCTCATCGCGCGCCAGGCCGACACCGCTGCGAAGGGCGCCCGCCTGGCGGAGGCCATGGCAGCCGGCGACGTCGCGCCCGCCGACGCTCGCACGCGCATGGTGGACATCGAGCACCTGGGCGACGACCAGCGCGCCGAGCTGGTGCTCGAGCTCGGCCACTCGCTGACCACCCCGATCGACCGGGAGGACCTGTTCCGGCTGTCCCGGTCGGTGGACGACGTCCTCGACGACCTTCGCGACTACGTCCGGGAGTCGGACCTGTACGGCATGCCAGAGCAGCCAGGGGTGACCCCGCTGCTCGCCGCGATCGCCGAGGGCCTCGAGGAGCTGCGCCGGGCAGTGCAGAACGTGGTCGCGTCACCCGGCACCGTCGCCGAGGACGCGCAGCACGCCAAGAAGCACTGCAACCGCGTGCGGCAGCTCTACCAGCTGCAGCTGGCAGACCTCTTCCGCGGCGACGTGGACGTCGAGATGTTCAAGCGCCGCGAGCTCCTGCGGCGCATCGACGTCGTGGCGCTCCGCATGGGCGAGGCTGCGGACGCCTTGCAGGACGGCGTGCTCAAGCGTCGGCACTGACGACGACCGCCGTGGCGATCGCCGCGACCCCCTCGCCGCGGCCGGTCAGCCCAAGCCCGTCGGTCGTCGTCCCGCTCACCGACACCGGCGCGTCGCACGCGCGCGACAGAGCGGCTTCGGCCTCCTGCCGGCGGCTGCCGAGCCGCGGACGGTTGCCGACGACCTGCACGGCGACGTTGCCGATCTCGAACCCGGCGGCGCGCACCCGACGCGCCGCCTCGGCGAGCAGCGCCGTGCCGGTCGCCCCCTCCCACTGCGGGTCCGACGTGCCGAACTGCTGGCCGAGGTCGCCGAGACCGGCGGCCGAGAACAGCGCGTCGCAGCAGGCGTGGGCGGCGACGTCGGCGTCGGAGTGGCCGTCGAGCCCGCGCTCGCCCGCCCACTCGAGGCCGGCGACCCGCAGCGGCCGGGTGCTGCCCTCGGGGGCGAACGCGTGGACGTCGGTCCCGACCCCGACCCGGGGCAGCTGGCGTGGTCGCGTCACGGGTCGACTGTAGGCAACGACCGGCGTCAGGCGACGACCGGCGTCGACAGCGTCCCGCTAGGCGTCCAGGTCCGACACGAGCAGCGCGACGAGCTCGTCGAGCGCCTGCTCCGCGCCGTCTCCGTCGGCGCGCAGCACGACCTCGTCGCCGCAGGCGGCGTTCAAGGTCAGCACGTTGAGGATGCTCGCCGCGTCGACGCCGGGGTCGTCGCCCTTGGCGATCGTCACCGGCGTGCCCGCCTGCTGGACCGCTTTGACGAACACCGCTGCGGGACGGGCGTGCAGGCCCACCTTCGACGCGATGACCGCGCGACGCTCTGCCATGAGGGAGCTCCCTGTCGTCCGGAGTGAGCGGCACTGTCGCACAGCGCCGAAGCCGTGACAAGGACGACAAGCCGCCCTAGACAGTGCCGCCCAGCTGGCCTAGCCTTCGTGAACGTACGTGAAGACAATACGCACATTCGTGAGGAGCGACAATGGAGGAGAGCCCCGGTCGCCTCGGTGACGACGCCGAGCTGGCTACCCGGACCCTCGGCACGATGTGGCGGATCCGGCGTTTCGAGGAGGCCGTCGACGACCTCTTCGCCCGCGGCATGATGCACGGCACCATGCACCTGTCGATCGGGCAGGAGGCGTCCGCGACGGGAGCCTGCTTCGCCCTCTCCGACGGCGACTCCATCACGTCCACCCACCGCGGGCACGGCCACTGCATCGCGAAGGGCGCGGACCTGACGCGCATGATGGCCGAGCTGCTCGCCAAGGAGACCGGGTACTGCCGCGGTCGCGGCGGATCCATGCACATCGCTGACGTCGCGACGGGCAACCTGGGCGCGAACGGCATCGTCGCGGGCGGCATCCCGATCGCCGTCGGCGCTGCCCTCGGCAACCAGATGCGCGACAACGGCAACGTCGTCCTCAGCTTCTTCGGGGACGGTGCGGCCAACGAGGGGGCCTTCCACGAGGCCGTCAACCTCGCGGCGATCTGGCGGCTGCCGGTCGTCTTCATGTGCGAGAACAACAAGTACGGCATGTCCTTCTCCACCAAGCGGGCCTTCGCCATCGACCACATCTCCGAGCGCGCCGCCGCCTACGGCATCCCAGGGATCACGATCGACGGCAACGACGTCGAGGGAGTGCACGCCACCGTGTCGGACGCCGTCGCCCGGGCGCGCAGCGGCGACGGCCCGACGCTGGTCGAGGCCGAGACCTACCGGTGGAAGGGCCACAGCAAGAGCGACAAGAACGCCTACCGCACGAAGGACGAGATCGCCGAGTGGCGCGAGCGCGACCCGATCGTGCGGTTCGAGGGCGTCGTGACCGAGCGCGGAGTCCTGGACGAGAACGCGACGTCGCGGATCCGGGACGAGGCGCAGGAGGCGATCCGGGACGCCGTCCGGCAGGCGATGGCCGCACCGGACGCGAACCCCGAGGACATCCTGGCCGGTGTGTACGCGGAGGTGTCGGCATGACAGCGGTGGACGAGCGTCCGGCGACGGCGGACGCGCAGAGCAGCGAGCGGGTCATCACGTACGCGGAGGCCGTCCGCGAGGCGATGGCCGAGGCCATGAGCGCCGACGACCGGGTGTTCCTCTTCGGCGAGGACGTCGGCGTGTACGGCGGAGCGTTCGGTGTCAGCGGCGACCTCGTGCACCGGTTCGGCGAGGACCGCGTGCGGGACACCCCGATCAGCGAGCTCGGCATCGTCGGCGCCGCGGTCGGCGCGGCGCTGGCGGGCATGCGCCCGATCGTGGAGATCCAGTTCTCGGACTTCACCTGCCAGGCGATGGACCAGATCGTCAACCAGGCGGCGAAGATCCACTTCATGCTCGGAGGCGCAGCCGAGGTGCCGATGGTGCTGCGCGCACCGCTCGGCTCCGGAACCGGCGCCGCGGCGCAGCACTCCCAGAGCCTGGAGGCCTGGTTCGCGCACGTGCCCGGTCTCAAGGTCGTCATGCCGGCCACGGCCGCCGACGCGAAGGGCCTGCTGCTGGCAGCCCTCGACGACCCCAACCCCGTGATCGTGTTCGAGCACAAGCTGCTCTACCGCACGAAGGGCCCGGTGCCCGAGGGCGCCGACCGGGTGCCGCTCGGGGTCTCCGCCGTCCGGCGCGAGGGCAAGGACCTGACGATCGTCGCCACCGGCGTCGAGGTCATGCGGTCCATGGAGGCCGCGGACGCCTTGGCGCGCGAGGGCATCGAGGCGACGGTCATCGACCCCCGGACCCTCAGCCCGCTGGACGACAAGCCGATCCTGGACTCCGTCCGCCGTACCGGCCGCGCCCTGCTGGTGCAGGAGGCGCCGCAGCACGTCGGCTTCATGGGCGAGATCTCCGCGCGGATCGCCGGGTCGGACGCGCTCTACCACCTGCTGGCGCCGATCCGCAGGCTCTGCGGGCTCGACTCCCCGATCCCGTACGCACCCCAGCTGGAGCGCGCCGTCGTGCCCCAGGTGGAGGACATCGTGGCCGCGGCGAAGCAGCTGGTGGTGAGCTGACGTGTACGAGGTGCCGGTGCGCATGCCGAAGATGTCCATGACGATGACGCAGGGCGACATCGTGCAGTGGAACGCCGCCCCCGGCGACGAGGTCACCGCCGGCGACGCCATCTGCGAGGTCATGACCGACAAGGTCGACATGGACGTCGAGTCGCCGGTCTCGGGCACCCTGCTCCGCATCGACGTGGAGGAGGGAACGGTCGACGTCGGGACGCCGATCGCGTGGATCTCCTCCGACCAGCCGGACCCGATGGCGGGCCTGTTCGACGACGACCAGCCACCCGCGCAGGCGAGCGAGCAGGCCGGCGGGGCCGAGGGCACGCCCAGCGCGCCGTACGCACCGAGCCCGGCGGTCGAGGCCCAGACGCCCCAGGCGGCGCCGGAGGGCGCGCAGCCGCAGCCGGAAGGCGCGCAGCCGCAGCCGGAGGGCGCGCACCGTCGGCCGGAAGGCGCGCAGCGGCAGCCGGAGGGCGCGCAGCCGCAGCAGCCGGCGTCGGCCGCTCCGGACGCCGGTCCGGTGCCCGCCGTCCCCAAGGCGCGGGCACTCGCGACCGAGCACGGCATCGAGCTGTCCTCGGTGCAGGGCACCGGCCCGGGTGGTCGCGTGCTCGTCGAGGACGTCGAGAACGCGCTGTCGGCGCGCCAGGCCCCGCAGCCCGGCACGACGCCAGCTCCCACCCCGACGCCCCCGACGCCCCCGACGCCTCCGCCGGCCCCGGCGACGTCCTGGCAGCCTGCGCCGCGTGCGGTGCCGGCCCCGCCGTCGCCGCTCACCCCGCCGCAGCGCCTGCGTGCGGGCAGTGCGCGGTCGCGCTCGGTGCGGGCCTCGGTGGCCAAGGCCATGACGGCGAGCGCCGCGGTGCCGCAGTTCACCGTCTGGCGGGACCTCGAGCTCGAGGCCGTGGACGCGGCGCGTGCCGGGATCTCGTGGACGACGCTCCTGCTGCGCGGTTACGCCATGGCGCTGCGCGAGGTGCCGGCGCTGATGGGCCGGTGGGACGGCGAGGAACCGCAGCCGGTGCACGACCTGGGGATCGGTCTCGCGGTCGACACGCCCGACGGGCTGCTCCTGCCGGTGTTCGCCGAGCCGGACCGCGTGCCGCTCGAGCAGCTCGACGCGGACGTCCGGGCGACGTCGGCCGCCGCGAAGGGCGGCAAGGTCGACGCCGCGCACCTGCTGCCGGCCGTCGCGACGCTGTCGAACCTGGGCGGCCTCGGCGTCGACCGCTTCCAGGCCCTGGTGACTCCCCCGCAGGCCAGCATCATCGCGGCCGGTGCGGTGAGTCGCCGTCCCGTCGCTGTGCCAGGCGGCCTCGGCCTCGGGCTTCGCGTGACGGTGGGCCTCTCCGTCGACCACCGCGTCGCGGACGGGGCCGACGGAGCCCGCCTGCTCGAGGCGTTGTCGCAGGCCTTCACGCAGCCGTTGCGGCTGCTCGGACCGAGCGGCGCGCGATGACCGAGACCACCACGGGCGGGGCGACGAGCACGTCGCCGCCCACCGTGGTGCTCCAGGGCGTCGGGGTCAGTCGCGGCGTCGTCGTCGGGCCGGTGGCCCGCGTCGTCCGCCGCTCGGGCGAGCCGCCGCCGGAGTCGGTCGACGACGTCGACGCCGAGGTCGCGCGGCTCGCCGAGGCGGTGCAGGCCGTGGCCGCCGACCTGGAGGAGCGGGCGGGACGGGCGACCGGCGACGTGGCGGAGATCCTCTCGGCCACCGCGATGATGGCCCAGGACCCCGCGCTGCTCAGCCAGTCCCAGGACTTCGTGCGGCGGCACAGCGTGACCGCCCAGCGAGCCCTGTGGGTAGTGGCCGACCAGTACGCCACGACGCTGCGCGAGCTGGGCGGCTACCTCGGTGAGCGGGCGAGCGACGTGGGAGACGTGCGTGACCGCGTCGTGGCCCACCTCGAAGGCGCACCGCCGCCGGGACCACCGGCCCCCGACCACCCGTACGTGCTCGTCGCCGGCGACCTCTCGCCCGCCGACACCGCGGAGCTCGACCCGGCCCGCGTGCTCGCGCTGGTGACCGAGGGCGGAGGGCCGACGGCCCACACCGCCATCATCGCCCGCAGCATGGGGCTGCCCGGGGTCGTCGCCTGCCCGGGGGCGCGAGCCCTGAGCGACGGCGACCTCGTGCGCGTCGACGGCTCCGCCGGAACGGTCACGACGGGACTGCCCGCCGGCACGCCGGTCACCCAGCCTGGTAGCCGGGGACGCACGGCGCTCGGGCCCGGCCCGCACACGACCGCGGACGGCGTCGCGGTGAGCCTGCTGGCGAACGTCGGCGGCGGTGCAGCGGCCCGGGCCGCCGCCGAGGCGGGAGCGACCGGGTCCGGCCTGTTCCGCACGGAGCTGCTGTTCCTCGACCGCACCCGTGCGCCGGAGCGGCACGAGCAGCGGGACGCCTACCGCGAGGTGTTCGAGGCGCTGCCGGGCCGTGTCGTCCTGCGCACGCTGGACGCGGGCGCCGACAAGCCGCTGCCGTTCCTGTCGCTCGAGGGCGAGCCGAACCCGGCCCTCGGCGTCCGGGGGCTGCGCGTCGCGTTGCAGGACGAGGCGGTGCTCGACGACCAGCTCGCCGCAACGGTGGAGGCGGCCGAGGGCCTGCCGTGCGACGTCTGGGTGATGGCTCCGATGGTCGCCACCGTCGACGAGGCACGCTGGTTCGTCGAGCGCTGTCGCGCGCACGGCATCCGCCACGCCGGCGTCATGGTCGAGGTGCCCGCCGCCGCGCTGCTCGCCGACGCGTTCTGCGAGGTCGTCGACTTCCTCAGCATCGGGACGAACGACCTCACCCAGTACACGTTGGCCGCCGACCGCGAGTCCGGCCCGCTGGCCTCGCTCAACGACCCCTGGCAGCCCGCGACGCTACGACTCGTCCGGATGACCGCGGAGGCCGGGACCAGGGCGGGAAAGCCGGTCGGTGTGTGCGGAGAGGCCGCGGCTGACCCCGAACTGGCCGCGGTCCTGGTAGGCATGGGGGTCACCAGCCTCTCGGCGGACGCCGGGGCGCTGGGGGACGTGGCCGCCCGGCTCGCGTCCGTCACCGTCGACCAGTGCCGCGAGGCCGCGGCCCACGCCGTCGCCGCCACCTCGGCGGGGGCGGCACGTGAGGCGGCCGCACGGCACCTCTCGAGCTGAGGAGCGCCATGCCGAACTCGACCGGCCCCAAGAAGGTCCTCGTCATCTGCGGCACCGGGGTCGCGACCTCCACGGTCGTCGCGAACAGCATCCGGGACCACTGCGCGGCCGAGGGCATCCAGGTGGACGTCAGCCAGGGCAAGGTCATGGACCTCGTCAGCGGCTCGACGGACGCCGACCTCGTCGTCGCCACGACCGAGGTGCCGTCCTCGGTGTCCGTCCCCGTCGTCGCGGGCCTGCCGTTCCTCACGGGGATCGGTCAGGACGCCGTGCTGGAGGAGATCGTCCGCATCCTGAAGAGCTGATCGCCAAGGAGATGTCGATGAAAGCCGTGTCGCAGTACATCACCGACCTCGGCGCCGCCGTGGTCCTGCCCATCCTCATCACCATCTTCGCCGTCGTCCTGGGGCAGCGGTTCGCGAAGTCTCTCCGCTCCGGCGTCCTCATCGGCGTCGGCTTCGTGGGCATCAACCTGGTCATCGGCCTGCTCTTCGGCCAGGTGAGCCCGGTCGCCGAGGCGCTCGCCAAGCGCTTCTCGGTGGACCTCAACATCGTGGACGTCGGCTGGCCGTCGAGCGCCGCGATCGCGTTCGGGTCGAAGGTCGGCGCGGCGATCATCCCGGTCTGCCTGCTGCTCAACGTCATCCTGCTGGCTGTGGGGCTGACCCGGACCTTCGACATCGACCTGTGGAACTACTGGCACTTCGCGCTCGGCGGGGCGCTCGTGGCCGTCGCGACCGACAGCTACGGGTGGGGCATCCTCGCAGCGTGCATCGCGATGGTGATCACGCTGGCACTGGCCGACTGGTCCGCGCCGCTCGTGCAGAAGTACTACAAGTTCCCCGAGATC